>NZ_JBJQMA010000001.1:0-389490 GCF_046486065.1 Escherichia sp. WS547
GTCTAAATAGGCTGATTCAAGGCATTTACGGGAGAAAAAATCGGCTCAAACATGAAGAAATGAAATGACTGAGTCAGCCGAGAAGTATTTCCCCGCTTATTCGCACCTTCCTTAGCACCATTAGGTATTGAGCCAATCAGTTATCTGACAGAAGAAATCAGTAATCAACTTTTGGCGAAATATATCTGGTATTCAAAACACATCACGGTTAGTCATGAAGAAAGTACTGCCAATCTGTTGGCAAGGATGGGTTTTCAACGACGGATCGCTGGTACATATATTAAAGCTCCCGAAGCGGTAGTTGAGGCATGGCTAAATGAAGATTATTCAACTTTAATAAGTGAATTTAAGGTGTTTCATTCACCTACCGGGCATTATTGGCATTTGGGGATTTTGACAACATTGCCGCTGGAGAAAGCAGTAAGAGCATGGAATGCCCTTACTCTATCTCCGCATACCGATACCGAATACGCCATGTTACATTTTGGACTCAAAGGATTACCTGGGTTAGTAAACTCACTTGCACGCTATCCACAGGAAGCCTTGCCCATAACGAATTACTTCGCAGCGAGTGAGCTGGCACCTGCCGTCGCCCGCGCCTTCAACAAACTCAAAACCCTACGACAAGACGCCCGCACCTGGCTGCTGAAATACCCGGAACACGCCATTACCGGCCTGCTGTCTGCGGCGCTCGGCAAAGCCGGTGAAGCACAGGATAACGCCCGCGCTGCATTGCGTATGCTTACCGAAAACGGTCATCAACCATTACTGCAAGAAATCGCCCGGCGTTATAACCAGCCGGAAGTAACAGATGCGGTGAACGCTATGCTTGCGCTCGATCCCTTAGATAATCACCCGACAAAAATCCCCACTCTTCCGGCCTTTTATCAGCCATCGATCTGGACCCGCCCGGTATTAAAAGCAAATGCCCAATCACTGCCCGATAGCGCACTCCAGCACCTCGGTGAAATGCTCCGCTTCCATCAGGAGGAGGCGCTGTATCCGGGATTATTGCAGGTGAAAGATGCCTGTACCGCCGACTCACTGGCTGAATTTGCCTGGGATCTGTTTACCGCCTGGCAGACCGCTGGCGCGCCGTCGAAAGAGAGTTGGGCGTTCACTGCGTTAGGCGTTCTCGGTAACGATGACACCGCCCGCAAACTGACGCCATTAATACGCGCCTGGCCTGGTGAATCCCAGCATAAACGCGCCACCGTCGGGCTGGATATCCTCGCCGCTATCAGTAGTGATATCGCCCTGATGCAGCTTAACGGCATTGCCCAGAAACTGAAATTCAAAGCATTACAGGAGCGGGCGAAAGAGAAAATTGCCGACATTGCCGAAAGTCGCGAACTGACGGTAGCGGAGCTTGAAGATCGGTTAGCACCGGCTCTCGGTCTGGATGATAACGGTTCGCTGCTGCTGGATTTTGGCCCACGGCAGTTCACCGTCAGCTTTGATGAAACCTTAAAACCGTTTGTGCGCGATGTTTCCGGCAGCCGCCTGAAAGACTTACCTAAACCCAATAAAAGCGATGATGAATCACAGGCAAACGATGCTGTTAACCGCTACAAATTGCTGAAAAAAGATGCGCGTACCGTCGCCGCCCAGCAGGTAGCAAGGCTGGAATCCGCCATGTGCCTGCGCCGCCGCTGGTCGCCGGAAAACTTTCAGCTCTTCCTGGTTGAGCATCCGCTGGTTCGTCACTTAACCCGCCGTCTGATTTGGGGCGTTTATAGCGCCGAAAACCAGCTACAGGCGTGCTTTAGGGTGGCGGAAGATAACAGCTACAGCACCGCTGACGATGATCTTTTCACCTTGCAGGAAGGCGATATCTCTGTTGGCATTCCTCACGTTCTGGAAATATCACCGACGGATGCTGTCGCCTTTGGTCAGCTTTTTGCCGACTACGAACTGCTACCACCGTTCCGTCAGCTTGAACGTAACAGTTACGCCCTGACAGAAGCCGAGCGCAACGCCAGCGAACTGACCCGCTGGGCAGGCAGAAAATGCCCGAGCGGCCGGGTCATGGGGCTGGCAAATAAAGGCTGGATAAAGGGCGAACCACAGGATGGAGGCTGGATCGGATGGATGATCAAACCTCTCGGTCGCTGGTCGTTAATCATGGAAATCGACGAAGGTTTTGCGGTGGGTATGTCACCAGCCGATCTTAGCGCTGAGCAGGTCTTAAGCAAGCTGTGGCTATGGGAAGGCAAAGCGGAAAGCTATGGCTGGGGGAGTAATTCAACTCAGGAAGCGCAGTTCTCCGTGCTCGACGACATCACCGCCAGCGAACTCATTAACGATATTGAAGCCCTGTTTGAATAAGGAAAGAGCATGGACAAGGAATTACCGTGGCTGGCGGATAACGCCCAAGTGGAACTGAAATATAAAAAAGGCAAAACGCCGCTCAGCCATCGCAGTTGGCCGGGCGAACCGGTGCCTGTTATCACTGAAAGCCTCATCCAGACACTGGGTGATGAATTGCTACAAAAAGCTGAGAAGAAAAAAAACATTGTCTGGCGTTATGAAAATTTTTCACTGGAGTGGCAGTCGGCCATTACGCAGGCCATCAACTTGATTGGCGAACACAAACCCTCAGTTCCGGCCCGGACAATGGCGGCGCTAGCCTGTATCGCGCAAAATGATAGCCAACAGTTGCTCGACGAAATCGTCCAACAAGAGGGACTGGAATATGCGACTGAGGTGGTGATTGCACGCCAGTTTATTACACGATGTTATGAAAGTGATCCTCTGCTAGTGACATTGCAGTATCAGAACGAGGATTATGGCTATGGTTATCGATCAGAAACCTATAACGAATTCGATCTCCGACTGCGTAAGCATCTCTCTCTGGCAGAGGAAAGCAGCTGGCAGCGTTGCGCCGACAAACTCATTGCCGCACTGCCAGGAATAACCAAAGTTCGCCGCCCTTTTATTGCTCTGATCCTCCCGGAAAAACCAGAAATCGCCAATGAGTTGGTAAGCCTTGAATGCCCGTGGACTCATTTTCATTCTAAGGAGTGGTTAAAAGTTGTTGCTATTGACCCCAGAGCGGTGAGAAAACTCGAACGCTACTGGAGCCAGGATATATTTAGCGATCGGGAAGCCAGCTACATGTCGCATGAAAACCACTTCGGCTACGCGGCCTGCGCTGCCCTTTTGCGCGAACAAGGACTGGCAGCCGTTCCACGCCTGGCAATGTATGCCCATAAAGAAGATTGCGGCAGTCTGCTGGTACAAATTAACCATCCGCAGGTCATCCGCACCCTGCTGTTAGTTGCTGATAAAAACAAACCCAGCCTGCAACGTGTAGCTAAATACAGTAAAAATTTCCCCCATGCGACGCTTGCCGCACTGGCAGAACTGCTGGCGCTAAAAGAACCACCTACGCGCCCTGGTTATCCAATCATCGAAGACAAAAAGCTGCCTGCACAGCAAAAAGCACGTGATGAATACTGGCGTACGCTGTTACAAACGCTGATGGCATCGCAGCCACAACTGGCAGAAGAGGTGATGCCGTGGTTAAGTACTCAAGCCCGGTCAGTGCTGAATAGTTATTTATCGGCACCGCCTAAAACGGTTATTGATAGCACCGATAACAGCCAAATGCCTGAAATCCTCGTTTCACCACCGTGGCGTAGTAAGAAAAAAATGACAGTTCCACGTCTTGATTTGGCACCGTTCGAATTAACGCCGCAAGTTTACTGGCAACCAGGCGAACGAGAGAGGCTTGCCGCCACTGAGTCTGCCCGTTATTTCAGCACGGAATCTCTTGCGGAACGCATGGAACATAAAAGTGGACGAGTTGTACTACAGGAGCTGGGTTTTGGAGATGATGTATGGCTGTTTCTGAATTATATACTCCCCGGAAAACTGGATGCTGCACGCAATTCACTCATTGTTCAGTGGCATTACTACCAGGGGCGGGTTGAAGAGATCCTGAATGGCTGGAACTCCCCGGAAGCACAATTAGCAGAACAGGCGCTTCGCAGCGGTCACGTAGAAGTGTTAATTAACATATGGGAAAATGACAGCTACTCACGCTATCGTCGGGAAAAGAGTATCTGGAACCTGTATTTATTGGCACAGTTGCCGCGTGAGATGGCTTTGACTTTCTGGCTACGTATCAATGAGAAAAAGCATCTGTTCGCGGGTGAGGACTATTTTCTCAGTATCTTCGGATTGGATGCTCTACCAGGTCTGCTGTTGGCTTTTTCACATCGTCCAAAAGAAACATTTCCGTTAATTTTAAATTTTGGCGCAACAGAACTGGCCCTGCCCGTTGCCCGCGTCTGGCGACGTTTCGCGGCGCAGCGTGATCTGGCTCGCCAGTGGATTTTACAATGGCCGGAACATACGGCTACTGCACTTATCCCTCTTGTCTTCACCAAATCCAGCGATAATAGCGAAGCTGCATTACTTGCCCTACGTTTACTTTACGAACAGGGACATGGTGAATTGCTGCAAACCGCGGCAAACCGCTGGCAGCGTACAGATGTATGGCCTGCCCCGGTCTGGCAAAACTGGTGCTGACAGTGGGGCTTACAGCAGGCGGGAGAACAACTGCTAAAAACGGTTCTCACCCGTTTGCGCCAGCACCACTTGCCTGCTTCGACCGCGGATATGGCTGCCGCTCATCTGCATGCGATGGCGCTGGCACAGTTGCGCGGACATAAACTACCGTTACGCACTGACTGGCTGGATGCCATAGCAGGCTCGCTGATTAAAGAAGCCCTGAACGCGCCGTTGCCGTGGAGCTATCGCGGCGTTATTCATCCCGACACCGATCCGATTCTGCTAACGTTGATAGACACATTAGCGGGTGACGGATTCGGTAAACTTGCCCCTTCTACGCCACAACCGCCTCTGCCAAAAGATGTCACCTGCGAACTGGAACGTACCGCAATCTCTCTTCCGGCGGAGCTTACCTTAAATCGCTTTAACCCCAATGGACTAGCGCAAAGTCAGGTGTTACATCGGCTGGCAATACTGGAGATCCCAGGGATTGTACGCCAGCAGGGAAGCACACTGACACTTGCAGGCAACGGTGAAGAACAGTGGAAATTAACCCGCCCGCTTAGCCAGCATGCGGCATTGATTGAGGCCGCCTGCTTTGGTGCCACACTCCAGGAAGCCGCACGCCATAAATTAGAAGCCGATATGCTGGACGCGGGTGGAATCGGCAGTATCACCACATGTCTTAGCCAGGCGGCGTTAGCGGGTCTGGCGTCCTTCAGTCAACAATTATTGGAGCAACTCACATTATTAATCGCCCAGGAAAATCAATTTGCCGAAATGGGCCAGGCGCTGGAAGTGCTATATGCCTTATGGCGGCTGGATGAAATTAGCGGTATGCAAGGCGCGCAGATATTACAAACGACGTTATGCGCGGCTATCGATCGCACGCTGTGGCTGTGTGAATCTAACGGCAGACCAGATGAAAAGGAGTTTCACGCTCACCTGCATAGCTGGCAGGCGCTTTGCCATATCCTGCGCGATCTACATAGCGGCGTTAATTTACCCGGCGTTTCTCTTTCTGCGGCGGTAGCCTTATTGGACCGCCGCAGTCAAGCGATTCATGCCCCGGCGCTGGATCGCGGCGCGGCTCTTGGCGCACTGATGCGTCTGGAACATCCCAACGCCAGTGCCGAAGCGGCGCTGACAATGCTGGCGCAGTTATCCCCGGCACAATCCGGCGAAGCGCTGCACGGTTTGCTGGCGCTGGCCCGCCATCAACTGGCCTGTCAGCCGGCATTTATCGCCGGTTTCAGTAGTCATTTAAATCAACTGAGTGACGACGATTTTATTAACGCCCTGCCCGATTTACGCGCGGCGATGGCCTGGCTACCACCACGAGAACGCGGGACGCTGGCGCATCAGGTGCTTGAGCATTATCAACTGGCGCAACTTCCCGTTTCGGCACTGCAAATGCCGTTGCATTGTCCACCACAAGCCATTGCACATCATCAACAACTCGAACAGCAGGCACTGGCATCGCTGCAACACTGGGGAGTTTTCCATGTCTGAACTGAACGATCTTCTGACCACCCGTGAGCTACAACGCTGGCGATTAATTCTTGGCGAAGCGGCAGAAACGACGCTTTGTGGGCTGGATGACAACGCCCGGCAGATAGACCACGCGCTGGAGTGGCTGTATGGGCGCGATCCTGAACGGCTCCAGCGTGGTGAACGCTCCGGTGGATTAGGTTGCCCAAATCTCACCACCCCTGAGTGGATCAACAGTATTCACACGCTGTTTCCGCAACAGGTGATTGAACGGCTGGAAAGCGATGCCGTACTGCGCTACGGCATTGAAGATGTGGTGACGAATCTCGACGTGCTGGAACGTATGCAGCCTTCTGAAAGCCTGCTACGCGCCGTTTTGCACACCAAACATCTGATGAATCCCGAAGTACTGGCTGCCGCCCGCCGGATAGTACGCCAGGTTGTTGAAGAAATTATGGCGCGACTGGCAAAGGAAGTTCGTCAGGCTTTTTCTGGTGTCCGCGATCGCCGTCGCCGCTCATTTATTCCACTGGCGCGAAACTTTGATTTCAAAAGTACGCTGCGCGCCAACCTGCAACACTGGCACCCGCAACACGGCAAGTTGTATATCGAATCCCCCCGCTTTAACAGCCGCATTAAACGCCAAAGCGAACAATGGCAACTGGTCTTACTGGTTGATCAAAGCGGATCAATGGTGGACTCGGTGATCCACTCAGCGGTGATGGCGGCCTGTTTATGGCAGTTACCCGGTATTCGTACCCATCTGGTGGCGTTTGACACCAGCGTGGTTGATCTCACGGCAGATGTTGCCGATCCGGTAGAGTTATTAATGAAAGTGCAATTAGGCGGCGGAACCAATATCGCCAGTGCCATGGAATATGGTCGGCAACTTATTGAACAACCAGCGAAAAGCGTCATTATCCTCGTGAGCGATTTTTACGAAGGGGGTTCATCATCATTACTGACGCATCAGGTGAAAAAGTGTGTCCAGAGCGGCATCAAAGTGCTGGGACTGGCGGCGCTCGATAGCACCGCAACACCTTGCTATGACCACGATACGGCCCAGGCGCTGGTTAATGTCGGCGCACAAATAGCCGCCATGACACCGGGCGAGCTGGCATCATGGCTTGCGGAGAATCTTCAGTCATGAATTCACTACGTCCGGAATTATTAGAACTGACACCACAAGCTTTGACGGCGTTAAGCAATGCCGGTTTTGTTAAGCGCAGCCTTAAAGAACTGGAAAATGGCAACGTCCCGGAAATCAGCCATGAGAACGGCGCTTTAATCGCCACCTTCAGTGACGGTGTCCGCACCCAGCTGGCGAACGGTCAGGCACTGAAAGAGGCTCAGTGCAGCTGCGGGGCCAGCGGCATGTGCCGCCATCGCGTGATGCTGGTTTTAAGTTATCAGCGACTTTGCGCCACCACCCAGCCTACGGAAAAAGAAGAAGAGTGGGATCCGGCAATCTGGCTGGAAGAACTGGCTACCCTGCCCGATGCCACCCGCAAACGCGCGCAGGCACTGGTCGCTAAAGGTATCACCATTGAGTTGTTCTGTACGCCGGGCGAAATTCCCTCTGCCCGCTTACCGATGAGCGATGTACGTTTTTATTCCCGCAGCAGCATTCGTTTCGCACGCTGTGATTGTATTGAAGGAACACTTTGCGAACATGTCGTACTGGCAGTACAGGCCTTTGTCCAGGCCAAAGCGCAGCAAGCGGAATTTACTCATTTAATCTGGCAGATGCGCAGCGAACACGTCACATCATCTGACGATCCGTTTGCCAACGATGAGGGCGACGCGTGTCGTCAATATGTTCAGCAATTAAGCCAGGCGTTATGGCTTGGCGGCATCAGCCAGCCGCTTATTCATTACGAGGCTGCTTTCAGCCGCGCGCAGCAAGCGGCGGAACGCTGCAACTGGCGATGGGTGAGTGAATCGCTACGGCAACTGCGCGCCAGCGTTGATGCCTTCCACGCCCGCGCCAGCCACTATCATGCCGGAGAATGCTTACGTCAGCTTGCGGCATTAAACAGTCGATTAAATTGCGCACAAGAGATGGCGCGGCGCGACAGTGTTGGTGAAGTTCCTCCGATGCCGTGGCGCACGGTCGTTGGCGCTGGCATTGCCGGAGAAGCAAAGCTTGATCATCTGCGGCTGGTGTCTTTAGGTATGCGTTGCTGGCAGGATATTGAGCAGTATGGTTTACGCATCTGGTTCACCGATCCCGACACCGGCAGTATTTTGCACCTTTCGCGCAGTTGGCCGCGAAGTGAACAGGAAAACTCACCGGCAGCGACGCGTCGGCTATTTAGTTTTCAGGCTGGCGCACTGGCAGGTGGGCAAATTGTTTCACAAGCAGCAAAACGCAGTGCCGATGGCGAGCTGTTGTTAGCTACCCGCAACCGCTTGAGTAGTGTTGTGCCGCTGTCGCCAGACGCCTGGCAAATGTTGAGCGCGCCATTGCGCCAGCCGGGCATTGTGGCTTTGCGGGAATATTTACGCCAGCGTCCCCCCGCCTGCATACGGCCTCTTAATCAGGTGGATAACTTATTTATTCTGCCAGTCGCTGAGTGTATTTCACTCGGTTGGGATAGCAGCCGCCAGACGCTGGATGCGGAGGTAATCAGCGGCGAAGGTGAAGATAACGTGCTGACATTATCCCTACCAGCCTCTGCCTGTTCGCCCTTTGCTGTTGAACGCATGGCAGCTCTGTTACAACAAACAGAGGACCCCGTGAGTATGGTTTCTGGCTTTGTCAGTTTTGTAGAGGGGCAATTGACACTGGAACCACAGGTAATGATGACAAAGACTCGTGCCTGGGCTCTGGACGCAGAAACTACGCCTGTGGCACCGCTACCTTCTGCCAGCGTTTTGCCTGTGCCGTCTACCGCTCATCAGTTGCTGATGCGCTGCCAGGCGTTACTTATTCAACTGCTCCATAACGGCTGGCGCTATCAGGAACAGAGTGCTATTGGTCAGGCAGAGTTGCTGGCGAATGACCTCACCGCGGTGGGTTTTTATCGGCTGGCACATGTGTTGGCACAATTTCGTAATACAGAAAGCGAGGCACGGGTAGAAGCAATGAATAACGGTGTTTTGCTTTGCGAACAATTATTCCCCATGCTTCAGCAACAAGGATGAAATAGTGTTTTTTACTAAGAGTTCCACTCCAGTTCCGGACTGCTCACGCCACGGTATTAGGCATATCCTATATAGCCCCTGGTGAGAGTCACCAGTTTCTTGATTAAATAAAATGGAGTTTTACATGAAGGCTTTCAATAAGCTGTTTTCCCTCGTTGTTGCATCTGTTCTGGTTTTCTCTCTTGCTGGCTGCGGTGACAAAGAAGAATCGAAAAAATTCAGCGCCAATCTGAACGGTACTGAAATTGCCATTACCTATGTCTACAAAGGTGACAAGGTGCTTAAGCAATCTTCTGAAACCAAAATTCAATTTGCCTCCATTGGTGCAACCACCAAAGAAGACGCTGCCAAGACACTTGAGCCGTTAAGCGCCAAATACAAAAACATCGCGGGTGTTGAAGAAAAATTAACCTATACCGATACTTACGCGCAGGAAAACGTGACTATCGATATGGAAAAAGTGGATTTCAAAGCCCTGCAGGGTATTTCAGGAATCAACGTTTCTGCTGAAGATGCCAAAAAAGGTATCACTATGGCGCAAATGGAACTGGTGATGAAAGCCGCTGGTTTTAAAGAAGTGAAATAATCTGTCGGCGGCCATGTTTTTGCATGGCCGCCATACCCGTCTTAGCTTTTCTTCACATGCTGGCGCGCTGCCAGTCCACGCAGAAAATAACGTAAAAATTGATCGCCGCATTCGCGGAAGTTTTTATGATCCGGTGCACGCATCATCGCCGTAATTTCCGGCATCGAAACGCGGAACTGCTGTTCGGTAAGGATCGCCAGAATGTCATCGGTTTTCAGCGAAAACGCGATGCGTAATTTTTTCAGCACGATGTTGTTATTAATGCGACGTTCCGGCTCCAGTGCCGGAGCAGACTCATCCTTGCCGCGTTTTTCATAAATCAGGCCATTGAGGAAGGAAGACAAAACAATGTCCGGACAACGCTGAAAACCCTCTTCGTCTTCTTTACGTAGCCAGACGGCGATCTGTTCCGCGGTGGCTTCGACATTACCCAGCGCCAGAATACGCACCAGGTCATTATTATTGGCTTTCAAAATGTAGCGCACGCTGCGCAGAATATCGTTACTTAGCATGAGGCCTTCAGGTGTTGATGAGGCAAAAAGCCATTTTAGCAGTCTTTTAAAGGCCAATCGCCTCTTTTAAGCTTTTCAGATAACGGCGGCTGACCGGCACGGTTAAGCCATTACGCAAAATCAACTCGGCCTGGCCGTTATCTTCCAGACGAATCTCCTGTAAATGCGCGAGGTTAACCAGATACTGACGATGGCAGCGCAGTAGTGGTGTACGACTTTCCAGGGTACGTAATGTCAATTCGGTAAAGCCCTCTTTCCCTTCGTGGCTGGTAACGTAGACACCGCTCATCCGACTGCTGACAAATGCCACATCTTTCATTTGCAGCAAATAAATCCGACTATGCCCCGTACAAGGGATAAACTTCAGCGCCTGTTGATTTTCCGGTAACAGCGAAACATCCTGCTTGCTGCGCTCCTGACGCAATCGCGCCAGCGTTTTTTCCAGTCGCGCTTCATCAATTGGCTTCAGCAGATAATCAAAGGCATGTTCTTCAAAGGCTTTAATAGCGTATTCGTCAAACGCGGTGAGAAAAACGATATACGGTCGATGTTCGGGGTCGAGCATCCCCACCATTTCCAGACCACTGATGCGCGGCATCTGGATATCGAGAAACAGCACATCCGGGCGCAGTTTATGCACCGCGCCGATCCCTTCTACGGCGTTTGAACACTCTCCAACGATTTCAATATCGCTCTGCTCCTGCAAAAATACGCGCAGGTTCTCCCGTGCAAGCGGTTCATCATCGACAATTAAGACTTTAATCATGCCTCGTCCCTCCATGGTAGTCGTAACGTTATTCGGGTGTAACAATCAGGCTCACAGGCGACGCTTATCCCATAGTCATCGCCAAACCGTTCACGTAAACGCTTATCCACCAGATTCATCCCCAGCCCACTGGCATTGGTTACCGGTTGATACAAACCGGCATTGTCTTCGATCTCCAGCATCAAATGTTGCCCCTCACGTCGGGCGCTGATCGCCACTCGCCCTGTATCCAGCAGTTGTGATGTCCCATGTTTAATGGCGTTTTCCACTATCGGTTGCAGGGTAAACGCGGGCAATTGCTGCTGGGATAATTCTTGCGGAATAGCAATATTGACCTGCAACCGCGACTGGAAGCGCGCCTTTTCAATTTGCAGATAAGCGTTCACATGTTCAATTTCGTCGGCGAGAGTAACAAACTCCGAAGGCCGCTTTAAGTTTTTGCGGAAAAAAGTGGAAAGATACTGCACCAGCTGGCTGGCCTGTTCGCTGTCGCGGCGGATCACCGCTTTAATGGTGTTAAGCGCATTAAACAAAAAATGGGGGTTCACCTGGGCGTGAAGCAGTTTGATCTCTGACTGGGTGAGCATCGCTTTTTGCCGCTCATATTGCCCGGCGAGGATCTGCGCCGAAAGCAGTTGCGCAATCCCCTCACCCAGCGTGCGATTGATTGAACTGAATAAACGGTTTTTGGCTTCATACAATTTGATGGTACCCATCACCCGCTGATTTTCACCACGCAACGGAATTACCAGCGTCGACCCCAGTTTGCATTGCGGATGCAAAGAGCAACGATAAGGTACTTCGTTGCCATCAGCGTAGACCACTTCACCGGTTTCAATCGCTTTTAAGGTGTAAGTCGAAGAAATCGGTTTGCCGGGTAAATGGTGATCGTCACCAATTCCGGTAAAGGCCAGCAATTTCTCTCGATCGGTAATCGCGACTGCACCAATATCCAGCTCCTGATACAGCACCTGTGCCACTTTCATGCTGTTCACTTCGTTAAACCCCTGGCGCAAAATGCCTTCCGTCGAGGCAGCCACTTTTAGCGCAGTGGCAGAAAAAGCCGAAGTGTATTTTTCAAACATCGCGCGTTTATCGAGCAATATACGCATAAACAGCGCCGCGCCGACGGTATTGGTGACCATCATTGGCGCAGCAATATTACTCACCAGACGCACCGCATCTTCATAAGGTCGGGCGATTGCCAGGATGATCAACATTTGCACCATTTCAGCGACGAACGTGACGGCACCGGCGGTAATGGGGTTAAAGACTTTATCAGTGCGCCCGCGACGGATCAGGATGCTGTGTACCAGGCCGCCGAGCAACCCTTCAACGATGGTCGAGATCATGCAACTTAGCGCGGTCATGCCCCCCATCGAATATCGATGTAACCCGCCGGTCAGACCAACCAGCCCACCGACGACCGGACCGCCGAGTAAGCCGCCCATTACCGCGCCTATCGCACGGGTATTGGCAATAGAATCGTCAATGTGCAACCCAAACCAGGTGCCCATGATGCAGAAGATGGAAAAGACGATGTAGCAGAGAAATTTATGCGGCAGACGAACCGTGACCTGCATTAACGGTATGAATAATGGCGTTTTACTCATTAACCACGCAATGACTAAAAAAACGCACATCTGCTGAAGCAGCAGCAACACCAGATTAAAATCGTACATACCCGCAAACCACACTTCCCTTTAAAACGCGTAACATACATTGCCTGCGTTTAACTTTCTTTGAACTCTTGCAGAAAAATGAGAATTCGTGAGTACGATCACTCAAAATCGCCTGGCAAAAATAAAATCACCCTATAGATGCACAAAAAACGGGCAAAACTACCTGGTTCGCAAAACTGCGTCTAAAGTTAAACCGGGACCTCGCGAGCAAGGGTGAGACGATGGCGCTTTACACAATTGGTGAAGTGGCGTTGCTTTGTGATATTAACCCTGTCACGTTACGCGCGTGGCAGAGGCGTTACGGATTGCTGAAACCGCAACGGACAGACGGCGGCCATCGGCTGTTCAACGATGCCGATATTGACCGGATCCGCGAGATCAAACGCTGGATCGACAACGGCGTGCAGGTCAGCAAAGTTAAAATGCTGCTCAGTAATGAAAATGTTGATGTGCAGAACGGCTGGCGCGATCAGCAAGAAACATTACTGACTTACCTGCAAAGCGGCAATCTGCATAGCCTGCGAACGTGGATCAAAGAGCGCGGTCAGGATTACCCCGCCCAGACGCTCACCACACATCTGTTTATTCCTCTGCGCCGACGACTTCAGTGCCAACAACCGACTCTCCAGGCGCTGCTGGCGATCCTCGACGGCGTACTGATCAACTACATCGCCATTTGCCTGGCTTCGGCACGTAAAAAACAGGGTAAAGATGCGCTGGTGGTTGGCTGGAATATTCACGATACCACCCGTCTGTGGCTGGAGGGCTGGATTGCCAGTCAACAAGGATGGCGCATTGATGTCCTCGCCCACTCGCTCAATCAACTACGCCCTGAACTGTTCGAAGGCCGTACATTGCTGGTGTGGTGCGGTGAAAATCGAACCTCCGCCCAACAGCAGCAACTCACCAGTTGGCAGGAACAAGGCCATGATATTTTCCCACTCGGCATTTAATCATTCGTTAACAAATGCGCTTTACTGTACAATCCTTTCGTTAACATAAGGAGTGCATCATGCGCATAGCTAAAATTGGGGTCATCGCCCTGTTCCTGTTTATGGCGTTAGGCGGAATTGGTGGCGTCATGCTCGCAGGTTATACCTTTATTTTGCGTGCTGGCTAAGCGCCTGCACCAGCCTTTCAAACAGGCGGTCTGCAATGATCGCCGCCAGTGCCACCAGTAACGCCCCCTGGATCACATACGCGGTATTAAATCCGCTAAGCCCGATGATGATGGGCGTACCCAGCGTGCTGGCCCCTACCGTTGAGGCGATCGTCGCCGTACCAATGTTGATAATCACCGAAGTTCGCACGCCCGCCAGAATCACCGGAGCCGCCAGCGGTAGCTCGACCTTACGCAGTCGCTGACCACGGCTCATTCCCATACCTTTCGCAACTTCTGTCACGCTGACATCAATCGCTCCCAGCCCGGCAAGTGTCGCCTGCAGGACGGGCAGCACGCCGTAAAGGATCAAGGCGATAATCGCGGGTTGCAGACCAAAGCCGATCACCGGAACGGCAATCGCCAGCACCGCAACGGGCGGAAAAGTCTGCCCAACGGCGGCAATAGTTTCCACCAGTGGGCGAAATTCCGCGCCCCACGGGCGAGTAACAATAATTCCGGCACCAGTACCAATGATCACCGCAAACAAACTCGAAATTCCCACCAGCCAGAAATGAGCCAGTGCCAGAGCTGCAAAGCTTTCCTGCTGATAAACGGGTCGTGGCAGTTGTGGGAACAAGGCAGCAAACAGCGGCTGGCTGTAAGGCAGCCAGAAAAGCAGTGCCACAAACAAAGCAATGAGCCAGAACAGCGGATCGCGCAACATCTTCATACGCTTACGCCTCCACCAGCAGATCCTGAAAATGCAGCGTGCCGCAAGGCTGGCCCTGCGTGTTCACCACCGGCAGCACCTCGCATCCCCGCGCGACAAACAGGGAGAGCGCATCGCGTAGCGTCATCTCTTCTGCCAGTGCCTCACCTTCTGCCCGTTCTTCGCGACGCACGTAATCCGCCACACTACGTAACGAAAGCAGGCGGACACCCAGTTCACTATGCCCAAAAAACTGGCGGACAAAATCATTCGCCGGACGAGTCAGCATCGTCAGCGGATTGCCCTGCTGCACCACTTCACCGTGATCCATCAACACCAGATGTTCTGCCAGTCGTAGCGCCTCATCAATATCATGAGTGACCAGCACAATGGTACGCCCCAGCAAACGGTGTATGCGCGTCATCTCTTGTTGCAACGCGCCGCGCGTTACCGGGTCCAGCGCGCCAAAAGGTTCATCCATCAGTAAGACTTGCGGATCGGCAGCCAGTGCGCGCGCCACTCCCACACGTTGCTGCTGACCACCGGAAAGCTGATGCGGATAACGCTCACGCAAATTTGGCTCCAACCCCAGTAGCGCCATTAATTCGTCGATACGATCGTCGATCCGCGCCCGTGACCATTTTTGTAATTGCGGCACGGTGGCAATATTTTGCGCCACGCTCCAGTGGGGAAACAGGCCAATAGATTGAATGGCATAGCCCATCCGGCGGCGCAACTCCAGCACTGGCAGCGAGCGAATTTCTTCTCCGGCAAAGCGGATCACGCCACTGTCATGCTCCACCAGGCGGTTAATCATTTTCAGAGTGGTGGATTTACCGGAGCCTGATGTACCAATCAGCACCGAAAAACTCCCCTCCTGAAAATTGAGATTGAGATCGTTAACGGCTTTTTGTATGCCGAACAGTTTGCTGACATGGCTAAATTCAATCATTACGTTTCACCTTCAGCAGTGCGATAAGCAAATCGAACAGCGCATCGATCAGCACCGCCAGAACAATTACCGGGATCACCCCTAGCAACACTAAATCAATGGCACTGCTTAGCAGCCCCTGGAAAACCAGCGCACCAAAACCGCCTGCGCCGATTAACGCCGCAATCACCGCCATGCCGACGGTTTGCACCATCACCACCCGCAGGCTACGCAGAAATACCGGTAACGCCAGTGGTAACTGAACATGCAGGAATCGCTGCGCCCCGCTCATGCCCATCGCTCTGGCGCTCTCCAGCACATCGCGCGGGATCTGGTTCAAGCCGACTACCACGCCGCGCACCAGCGGCAGCAAGGCATAGAGCACCAGCGCAATCAGTGCGGGTGTCATTCCGGTTCCTGCTATGCCGAGCTTACCCAGCCACGGAAAGGCCGTAACCAGTGCGGCAAGCGGCGCAATCAACAGGCCAAAGAGCGCCACCGAAGGCACGGTCTGAATGACATTCAGCAGAGAAAAAATCGCCCCCTGCCGCGCAGTGGAAAAGTAGCACCAGACGCCCAGCGGCACACCAATCACTAACGCAGGCAGCACCGCACCAAACAGCAACGTCAGATGTTGCGCCAGCGCGTCATCAAACACATCCTGACGGTTGGCGTATTCTTTCATTAGCGAGAGATCGTTAAGCGCGCCGGAATACAGCAACCACAGCGGAATGATGGCAATCTGCATATGCAACAACCAGCGCCACAGCGGATGCGTGGAGATTCGGCGGATGGCATCGCTACAGGCCAGCAATGCCAGCGCCGCAGCCAGCCAGAAACCACTGCCGAGGCTGGTACGCGCCAGCGCACTGCCATTTTGTGCCAGTTGTGTCGCCGCCTTTCCTGCTCCCCACACCAGCAATACGAAGACGAATTGCGCCAGAATGAGTGCAAAAATGCTGCCTTTTTTAGCGGGAATAAAACAGGCTGTCATCCAGGCGCAACCAACGCCCACCAGCATCCAGATCGTTTGCGGCCACAGCTGCCAGAGATGACGCCCCTCACCCGAAACTAAACGATTAGGCGCGTAACTGATAAACGGCAGCGCCGCTGCGATTGCCGTCAGCAACAGCAGCAGCGCCAGAACAGGATTAATACGGAAATAAGTCACGGGAAATTACTTCGTCCACCCTTTTTGTTTCAGGTAGTCGGCAGCCACTTTTTTGGCATCCAGTCCTTCCACAGCAATGCTGGCATTCAGTTGCTGCAATGTTTTTTCATCGAGGCTGGCGAAGACTGGCTGTAGCCACTGTGCCATTTGTGGATACTCTTTCAACACCGACTCACGCACCACTGGTGCAGGCGCGTAGATAGGTTGCACGCCTTGCGGATCGCTTAAGGTTTGCAGCCCCAGCGCCGCGACCGGGCCGTCAGTGCCGTAAGCCATCGCCGCATTAACGCCAGAGGTTTGCTGGGCAGCGGCTTTGATCGTCACCGCCGTGTCGCCACCAGCCAGTGACAGCAACTGATCCTGACCGAGCTTAAAGCCATAGGCTTTTTCAAACGCGGGTAACGCATCGGCGCGTTCAATAAATTCTGCCGAGGCCGCCAGTTTGAAGGTGCCGCCCTCTTTCAGATAACGACTCAGGTCGGCAAGCGAAGTGAGTTTGTTTTTCTCTGCCACATCCTGACGCACGGCGATAGTCCAGGTGTTATTTGCAGGCGCGGGCGTCAGCCAGATTAACTTGTTTTGCTCTGCATCGAGTTTTTTGACTTTCTCGTAGCCTTGCCCGGCATTTTTCCATGCCGCATCGTTTTCATCTTTAAAGAAAAACGCGCCATTGCCGGTATATTCCGGATAGATATCCAGTTCACCGGAAGTAATCGCCCCGCGCACCACGGGAGTCGTTCCCAGTTGCACTTTATTTACCGTAGGAACACCGTGACTTTCCAGCACCTGCAAAATGATATTGCCGAGCAGCGCGCCTTCGGTATCGATTTTTGAACCGACCTTAACGGGGGAAGCCGCCTGTAGCGGCAGGCTCACGGCTGCCAACAAAACCAATGAACCTGCCCAGAGCTTTGAGAGTGGCATGATGCTTTCCTCATTCTTTTACTGTTGTTTTCAGCGAATTAAGAGAAAAGCATAGTTGATAATGACAGGGTTAGCCTGTCTGGGCGGATTCAGTTGCAGAATCAGATAAATACTTAAAGGGCGCAGACGTCGCGCCCTTACTAAAGCATTACAGCAACTCAAACTCGCCTTTCTTAACGCGTGCGGAATCAGTGCCGATAAAGACATTGAACTTGCCAGGCTCGGCGTCATATTTCATCTGTTGATTCCAGAACTTCAGCGCCTCGATATCAATCGGGAAGCTGACGGTCTGGGTTTCGCCCGGTTTCAGGGTGATTTTCTCAAAGCCTTTCAGCTGCTTCACCGGACGACTCATGGAAGCCGTCACATCCTGCAAGTACATCTGCACTACCGTCGCCCCTTCGCGCTTACCGGTGTTCGTCACCTGCACACTGGCGGTCACTTTGCCGTCACGCTTCATGGTCGGCGCAGAAAGTTTCACATCAGAGACGGTGAAAGTGGTATAGCTCAGACCATAGCCGAACGGATAAAGCGCCCCGTTAGCTTCATCAAAATAACGCGAAGTGTATTTGTTCGGCTTATCGGCGTTATACGGGCGACCGGTATTCAGATGGCTGTAGTACACAGGGATCTGCCCGACAGAACGCGGGAAGGACATCGGCAGCTTGCCGGACGGGTTGTAATCGCCAAACAATACATCGGCAATCGCATTCCCCCCTTCAGTCCCCGCAAACCAGGTTTCCAGAATCGCATCAGCCTGCTGATCTTCTTTCACCAGCGCCAGCGGACGCCCATTCATCAGCACCAGCACCAGCGGTTTACCGGTGGCTTTCAGCGCCGCAATCAAGTCACGTTGGCTTTGCGGAATAGTGATATCGGTACGGCTGGAAGCCTCGTGCGCCATCCCCTGTGCTTCACCGACCACAGCCACCACCACATCAGATTGTTTCGCGGTTTGCACCGCTTCATCAATCATCTCTTGCGGCGAACGCGGATCGACTTTGACCGCTTCTTCATACTGATTCAGGAAATCGATAATGCCTTTGTCACTGGTAACGTTAGCCCCTTTGGCATACAGCACTTTACCGTTTTCACCGACGGCATTTTTAATCCCGGTCAGCACGGTCACGGATTGATCGGCAACCCCTGCCGCCGACCAGCTGCCCATCACGTCACGCTTGCTGTCTGCCAGCGGGCCAACCACCGCAATGGTTGCGGATTTTTTCAGCGGTAACGTTTCGAGACGGTTTTTCAGCAACACCAGGCTTTCGCGCGCCACTTCACGCGCTTCTTTGCGGTGCAGGCGGCTTTCGGCATTGGTATCCACCGGGTCAGACTCTTTCGGCCCCAAATGGCTGTATGGGTCGTTAAACAACCCCATATCATATTTAACGTTCAGTACGTGGCGGGCTGCATCGTCCAGCTCTGCCATGGTCACTTTGCCGGATTTGATCAACCCAGGCAGATACTTCGAGTAATACTCGTCGCTCATACTCATGTTGATGCCGGATTTCAGCGCCACGCGCACCGCGTCTTCCGGGTCTGCCGCCGTGCCATGTTTAATCAGCTCTTTGATTGCGCCGTGATCGGAAACGGTGATGCCTTTAAAGCCCCACTGGTCGCGCAGAACATCTTTCAGCAGCCAGGAGTCGGAGGTGGCTGGCGTACCGTTCAGCGAGTTCAGCGCCACCATCACCGCGCCGCTGCCTGCCTCCAGCCCCGCTTTGTACGGCGGCATATAATCATTAAACAGGCGCTGCGGACTCATATCGACGGTGTTGTACTCTTTACCGCCTTCTACCGCGCCGTAAGCGGCAAAGTGTTTGACGCTGGTCATCACCGAGTAGCGATCTGCCGGACTTTTACCCTGCATCGCTTCCACCATGGTTTTCCCCATTATTGAGGTGAGATACGTATCTTCGCCAAAACCTTCGGAAGCACGTCCCCAGCGCGGATCGCGCGAGACATCGACCATTGGTGCCCAGGTCATATTCAGGCCATCATCTGCCGCTTCATAAGCAGAGACACGCCCGACTGTTTTCACCGCATCGAGGTTAAAAGACGAGGCCAGACCGAGGCTAATCGGGAACACCGTGCGCTGACCGTGCAGCACGTCGTAAGCAAAGAAAAGAGGAATTTTCAGGCGGCTTAATTCCATCACCTGATCCTGCATGGCGCGGATATCCTGACGGGTTACGGTGTTGAAAATCGCCCCAACCTGCCCGTCTTTGATCATCTCGCGGATCGCCTCTTTCGGGTTATCCGGGCCGACGCTGATTAAGCGCAGCTGACCAATTTTCTCATCAACTGTCATTTTCTTAAGCAGTTCGGTGACGAACGCATCCCGCGCTTCAGGCGTTAATGGATGGTTACCGAATAAATCATCCGCCAGTGCTGGCTGCAGAGCCAGACTCACCGCGATTCCTACTGAACATAGCCATTTCATATGGATTTTTCTTCCTTTGTTGCCCGACGTGGCAGCGAAAATGGTGCAAAAACCGTAGTTTGCCATAAGCATGATGGAGAGAGAAAAAGAATGCTCAGTTTATTGTCTGAATTTTCAAAATATTCACTCGCTGAATTGTCATACAAGGCGCTATTCTAGTTTGTGATATTTTTTCGCCACCACAAGGAGTGGAAAATGTCTTCCATGACAACAACTGATAATAAAGCCTTTTTGAATGAACTTGCCCGACTGGTGGGTTCTTCACACCTGCTCACCGATCCCGCAAAAACGGCCCGCTATCGCAAGGGCTTCCGTTCTGGTCAGGGCGATGCACTGGCTGTCGTTTTCCCTGGCTCACTACTGGAATTGTGGCGGGTGCTGAAAGCCTGCGTCACCGCCGACAAAATTATTCTGATGCAGGCAGCCAATACAGGTCTGACCGAAGGCTCGACGCCAAACGGTAACGACTATGATCGCGATATCGTGATCATCAGCACCCTGCGTCTCGACAAGCTGCACGTTCTTGGCAAGGGCGAACAGGTGCTGGCCTATCCGGGCACCACGCTTTATTCGCTGGAAAAAGCCCTCAAACCGCTGGGACGCGAACCGCACTCGGTGATTGGCTCATCGTGTATAGGCGCATCGGTCATCGGCGGTATTTGTAACAACTCCGGCGGCTCGCTGGTGCAGCGTGGCCCAGCGTATACCGAAATGTCGTTATTCGCGCGTATAAATGAAGACGGCAAACTGACGCTGGTGAACCATCTGGGGATTGATCTGGGCGAAACGCCGGAGCAGATCCTTAGCAAGCTGGATGACGATCGCATCAAAGATGACGATGTGCGCCACGATGGTCGTCACGCCCACGATTATGACTATGTCCACCGCGTTCGTGATATTGAAGCCGACACGCCCGCACGTTATAACGCCGATCCGGATCGGTTATTTGAATCTTCTGGTTGCGCCGGGAAGCTGGCCGTCTTTGCGGTACGTCTTGATACCTTCGAAGCGGAAAAAAATCAGCAGGTGTTTTATATCGGCACCAACCAGCCGGAAGTACTGACCGAAATCCGCCGTCATATTCTGGCTAATTTCGAAAATCTGCCGGTTGCCGGGGAATATATGCACCGGGATATCTACGATATTGCGGAAAAATACGGCAAAGACACCTTCCTGATGATTGATAAGTTAGGCACCGACAAGATGCCGTTCTTCTTTAATCTCAAGGGGCGCACCGATGCGATGCTGGAGAAAGTGAAATTCTTCCGTCCGCATTTTACCGACCGTGCGATGCAAAAATTCGGTCACCTGTTCCCCAGCCATTTACCGCCGCGCATGAAAAACTGGCGCGATAAATATGAACATCATCTGCTGTTAAAAATGGCGGGCGATGGCGTCGGTGAAGCCAAATCGTGGCTGGTAGATTATTTCAAACAGGCCGAAGGCGATTTCTTTGTCTGTACGCCGGAGGAAGGTAGCAAAGCGTTTTTACACCGTTTCGCCGCTGCGGGCGCAGCAATTCGTTATCAGGCGGTGCATTCCGATGAAGTCGAAGACATTCTGGCGCTGGATATCGCTCTGCGGCGTAACGACACCGAGTGGTATGAGCATTTACCGCCGGAGATCGACAGCCAGCTGGTGCACAAGCTCTATTACGGCCATTTTATGTGCTATGTCTTCCATCAGGATTACATCGTTAAAAAAGGCGTGGATGTGCATGCGTTGAAAGAACAGATGCTGGAACTGCTACAGCAGCGCGGCGCGCAATACCCTGCCGAGCATAATGTCGGTCATTTGTATAAAGCACCGGAGACGTTGCAGAAGTTCTATCGCGAGAACGATCCGACCAACAGTATGAATCCGGGGATCGGTAAAACCAGTAAGCGGAAAAACTGGCAGGAAGTGGAGTAATAATTACGGATGGCAGAGTATCGCCATCCGTAATTCATTTAATCGTTCTGTGCCGTCTGCCCCGCCGCCGCCATTTGGGCGGCTTTTTGTTTTTTATAGCTCAACGCTGCTGCCGGAACAGGCATCACTTTACCGGTTTCAATCCAGGTACGCAGGCGGCTGGCATCGGCAAAATGGGTATATTTGCCAAACGCGTCCATCACTACCAGCGCCACCGGTTTATTATTGATAACCGTACGCATCACCAGACAATGGCCCGCCGCATTGGTAAAGCCGGTTTTGGTTAACTGAATATTCCAGTTATCGCGATACACCAGATGGTTAGTATTGCGGAACGGCAGCGTATACGTCGGGTTAGAGAAGGTTGCCATATCTTCCCGGGTGGTACTTAACTGCCCGATCAACGGATATTGTTTGCTGGCAATGAGCAGTTTGGTTAAGTCACGGGCGGTTGAAACGTTATGCACCGACAATCCGGTCGGTTCAACAAAGCGCGTGTTGTTCATTCCGAGCGATTTCGCTTTCGCATTCATCGCCTTAATAAAGGCTTTGTAACCACCGGGATAATGGTGCGCAAGGCTTGCCGCCGCGCGGTTTTCTGAAGACATCAGCGCCAGCAACAGCATATCTTTACGGCTGATTTCGCTATTCAGTCGTACGCGCGAATAGACCCCTTTCATCTCCGGCGTCTGGCTGATATCCACTTTTAGTTTTTCATCCAGCGGCAGTCGTGCATCCAGCACAACCATCGCGGTCATTAATTTGCTGATAGACGCAATCGGGCGCACCAGATCCGGGTGGTTCGAATAGATCACTTTGTTGGTATTCAGATCAACAATCATCGCGCTACCGGAGGCAATTTCCGGCTGTGAAGCGGTGGTAGCGGCTGCCGTTTTCGCAACGGCCTGCGGTGCAAAAGGCACAGCCAGCATCAGGGCCAGGCTAAATAAAGAAACTCGAAATTTCGGCATGATGAGCATTCAGATAGTGGTTCACGCGCACGGGTTGCGCACCGCCGGAGTAAGGATTTACTGAGGCTAGCGACGCCATCATAACGAGCAAAAAGTGCGATCGTCAAAGGAGAATCGTGAGGAAATGCTGCATTGCTGACATTTACGCCAGCAATGCAACACAAAAGAACTTTCTAGAACAAACGATAACCGTAACCCCATAGTATAACGGTAAGGGCGAGCAGCACTTCCAGCACCAGCACGCCTATCGCCAGCGTCGAACTGGAGAAGCTAAGGCCTTCCTCTTTGTTGATATTCAGGAAGCTCGGAATACCGAGATAAAGCAGGTAGCCGGTGTAAAACAGCGCCACCGTGCCGACCAGCGCACACAACCAGACCAGCGGATAAAGCGCCACCAGACCGCTTAAAAACAGCGGAGTTGCAACGTAGCCCGCGAAGACCATGCAGTGCGCAAGTGACGGACGCTGTGGGTAATTGCGCGCCATCCACCAGATGACCCGCCCCATCACCGCGACCCCAGCCAGCATAACGCCGTAAAACAAGACAGCCAGCGCCAGTCCGGTAAACCAGGATAACTTCAGAATAGTGCCATCGCCAAAATTCCAGCCAATCTGTGTAGTGCCAATGAAGGCGCAAATCACCGGAATCGCCGCCATCAGCAAAACGTGGTGGGTGTAGTGATGAGAAATCGTTTCGTTTTCACGATTAATCACCTGCATTTCACGATCGGGATGGGAAAACAGTCCCCAGACATGGCTCATACCGCCCCCTTGTTGTGAGTTCATGAACCTGACAGTTCAAGTATAAGCCAGCTTGTGATTATTTTTTGTTCGCTCATATAATTTGCACCGTCTGATGTACGTCCTTTTTCAGCGTGAACTATTCACAGGGTGTATGCTTACAGGCAACTAAAGGGAGACAGACTGGCCTATGGATCTCAATACACTCATCTCACAATATGGTTATGCCGCGCTGGTGATCGGTAGCCTGGCGGAAGGTGAAACCGTGACTTTGCTGGGAGGCGTTGCGGCACATCAGGGGCTATTAAAGTTCCCGCTGGTGGTACTTTCTGTGGCGCTTGGCGGCATGATTGGCGACCAGGTGCTTTATCTGTGCGGGCGGCGGTTTGGCGGCAAGCTGTTACGCCGTTTCTCGAAACATCAGGATAAAATTGAGCGGGCGCAGAAACTTATCCAACGCCATCCGTATCTGTTTGTCATTGGTACGCGTTTTATGTATGGCTTTAGGGTGATTGGCCCGACGCTGATTGGTGCCAGCCAGCTGCCGCCGAAAATCTTTCTGCCACTGAATATCCTTGGCGCATTTGCCTGGGCGTTGATTTTTACCACTATCGGTTACGCTGGTGGTCAGGTGATTGCGCCGTGGTTGCACAATCTCGACCAGCATTTGAAGCACTGGGTCTGGTTGATTCTGGTCGTGGTTCTGGTGGTAGGCGTGCGCTGGTGGCTGAAACGACGCGGGAAGAAAAAGCCGGATAATCAGGCGTAAAACCATTGCCTAGGATAAGGCGTTCGCGCCGCATCCGACATCCGGTGCACCATGCCTGATGCGACGCTTGTGCGTCTTATCATGCCTACCCAAATATTACCCATTGAAATAACCACGCACCTCACTGCGCTATTCTGGGTTGAACTGCGGATTCGCCAGCATAAAGCCGCCATCCACTATCAACGACTGCCCAGTGGTGTAATTTGCGCCCTCCGAACAAAGCCACACCACCAGGCTGGCAATCTCATGCGTTGCGCCAAAACGCCGCAAGGGAATCGAAGGCTCCGCGCCGGGCTTCACGTCGCCATCATCCATGCCGTTCATTGGCGTGGCGATCGCCCCAGGTGCAACCGCATTCACCAAAATCTTATGCCTGACCAGCTCCAGCGCCATCGCTTTGGTTAACCCGCCGAGCGCATGTTTAGCGGCTGTGTAGGCGCTGGCATCCGGCAACGGCGTATGTTCATGCACCGACGTAATGTTGATGATGCGACCACCCTGCCCTTGTTTCACCATCTGGCGGGCAGCAATTTGCGAGCATAAAAATGCACCATCGACATCAACGGTAAAAATCTTGCGCCACTCATCGAAAGCCATATCAAGAAACGGCGCTTTGGTCATTGCACCCGCATTATTCACCAGCACATCAATACGCCCCAGCCGTTGAAT
The DNA here is from genome assembly GCF_046486065.1 of Escherichia sp. WS547. NCBI lineage: Bacteria > Pseudomonadati > Pseudomonadota > Gammaproteobacteria > Enterobacterales > Enterobacteriaceae > Escherichia > Escherichia sp. WS547. The sequence continues at coordinate 25,046 of NZ_JBJQMA010000001.1, forward strand.
GAGTTTCTCCAGCGCCAGTGCCCCTTCTGGTAGATTGCCGAGATCCAGCTGCACGATCTCCGCACGTACGCCGTGGCTAACTACCTCACGCGCGGTATCTTTTGCCCCTTCTTCATCTGAGTGCCAGGTAATACCAATATCAAACCCCTGCTGCGCCAGTAATAACGCGCACTCTTTGCCGATCCCCGAATCGGAAGCGGTAATAATCGCAACCTGTGCCATCGAGTTCTCCACTTAACGCTGAATAAACGTTAAGTATAGAAGGCGCATATCATCAGCGTTTGTAACCCCCGCCCAACGCACCAGTGAGTTGAATGGAGGCATCCAGCCACTGCCCTTGCAATAACAGGCCATTGGCCCGCTCACGCAGCGCGGGGATTCTGGCTTCGCTGACCCGGGAACCCGCAATGAGGCCCGCGTTAAAGCGCGCCTGCGCAAGACCTACTACACGCAAGGCATCGCGCTCAATTTGCGCCTGATGCTGGTTTTTCTCCGCCAGTGTCTGAACCTGACTGGCTGCCTGCGCCACGTCATTCACCGCTTCAACCACCGCTTTGTTGTAGCTGGCGATAGACAAGTTGCTTTCGGCTTTTGCGATATCGAGGTTGGCGTTAAGACGACCACTATCGAAAATGGGTAGCGTCAGGCCTGCCGTAACGCCCATTTGCTGCGCGGAATGACGGAACAGATCGCTTAAGTGCAACGCATCCTGTTGCAGGAAGGCCATCAGGTTGATGTCAGGATAAAATGCCGCTTTTGCCGCATCAATAGTGCTTAACGATGACTCAACGTACCAGTGCGCCGCCTGCAAATCTGCCCGCCGGGCCAGTAAGGAGTACCCCAGTTCATCAGGAAGCTGGCTTGCCACTTTCGGCAACGCGACCGGATTAAGCTTCAATGCCTTTGTCTGGTGATTTGTAAGTGCGCTTAACCGTGCCTCAATAATTTTCATTTTCCCCGCGACATCGTTGAGCTGCTGCCGGGTTTTGCTGGCATTAATATCGGTTTCCACACCTTCAACTGAAGAAGTAATCCCGTTCTGATATAGCTGGCGATCGGTGGCGATAATAGTGTTCTGCTCTTTTTCGATTTGCTGTAAGACCGTGTTTAACGCCGCCTGGGTTTGCCACTCCCAGTACAGACGGGCTACGCTGCCAGCCAGCAATTGGCGGGTTTGCTCGCGTTCCGCCGCCCGTGCTTTAACCGTACCCAGGCGAGCAGTAACCTCCGCCCGATTCTTTCCCCAGATATCGAGATGCCAGCCCGCCGTTAAGCCAAAAGTACCGTTGGTGTACCACGGACCGGTCGTACCTGCGGCAGGATCGTTCAGAGCAAACGGCCCCATTAACCCTTCTGCAGACATTTTTTGCCGCTCCATATCCGCAGAAAAGTCGATCTGCGGACCATCCTGAGTGGCAATTGCCTTCGCCTGGGCTTCAGCCAGCTGAATGCGCTGTTCAGCCACCTGCATATCCGGTGCGCTCTGTAGTGCGTTATTAATTAAGGAAGTGAGTTGATTATCGTGATACTCCAGCCACCATTGGCTGTCTGGCCAACCATTTTTCAGCGCCGTGGGTAATGCGGTGTCAACTTGTGCAGCGGGCGTTTGCTGGCTTAACGCCTGGCGGGTTTCATGCATAGGCGCACACCCGGTCAGCATCAGTAACAGCGGAAAACAGGCGATGGCTGGATAAAAAAAATCACGATTCATGGGGGAATAATCAGGTAAGAAAAGGTGCGCGGAGATTACCGTGTGTTGCGATATATTTTTTAGTTTCGCGTGGCAATACATCAGTGGCAATAAAACGACATATCCAGAAAAATATACACTAAGTGAATGATATCTTCCGATTTATCTTAATCGTTTATGGATAGCGGCAAAGGGCTTCGTTTTTTCCTATACTTATTCAGCACTCACAAATAAAGGAACGCCAATGAAAATTATACTCTGGGCTGTATTGATTATTTTCCTGATTGGGCTACTGGTGGTGACTGGCGTATTTAAGATGATATTTTAAAATTAATTAATGTCATCAGATCCGAAAATAACGAGAATATTTCAGTCTCTCATCCTGTTGCGCTCCTGTCATGTGCATTGCTTCATATAATCACTGGCGCAAGGAGCGCGCAGGGGGCGACCAATCGCCGCCGCCCCCTGCACCCCCGGGCTCTGGCGAACAAAATCGCCGCTGCGCGGTGCCCTCGGCTTATCCCTTACGGCTACCGGGTCGGGCGCGAGGTAACATCCCTGTAAAACGCGCCCTCAGCCCACATCCATGTGGGCTGCCCCGGCCTTCAGGGAACGCCTCGGCGATTTTGACGCCACCAAACAACCGTGCGGCCTATTGATAAAGAGCTAACACATTGTCAAAAAACATCACTATGGTTTCTTAGAGTTTCTCGATATCAATTGCCTGAATAGCCCTTGCAATATCATGGGAATTATTCAACACCCGAACATGCTGAAATAATTCCGTTGCTTCATCGTATTCTTTACGCAAATAACTCAACCACTGTTTAATCCGCGCTACGTGATATAACCCGGTATCGCCCTGCTTTTCCAGACGGGTATATTTTTGCAGCAAAGCAACCACCTCCGGCCACGGCATTCGCGGTTCGTTATATTTTACCACACGGCTCAGGTTGGGAATATTGAGCGCCCCGCGACCAATCATCACTGCGTCGCAGCCGCTGATCGCCATGCATTGTTGCGCGCTCTGCCAGTCCCAGATTTCACCGTTGGCAATCACCGGAATATTCAGCCGCTGGCGAATATCGCCAATCGCCTGCCAGTCAATATGCTCCGCGCGGTAACCCTGCTCTTTCGTCCGCCCATGCACCACCAGCTCCGTAGCGCCAGCCTGTTGCACCGCGTCGGCGATTTCAAATTTCTTCTCACCGCTGTCCCAGCCCAGACGCACTTTTACGCTGACGGGCAAATGCGCTGGTACAGCTTCACGCATCGCTTTTGCCCCCTGGTAGATGAGTTCAGGATCTTTGAGTAACGTCGCCCCACCGCCGCTACCGTTAACCGTTTTCGACGGGCAGCCGCAATTGAGATCCACGCCCCAGGAACCTAACTCCACCGCACGGGCGGCGTTCTCTGCCAGCCATTGTGGGAACTGACCTAACAACTGCACGCGCACCAGCGTACCGGAAGGTGTCCGGCTGGCATTTTGTAGCTCAGGGCAAATGCGATGAAAGACTTTTATTGGCAGCAGTTGATCCACCACGCGGACAAACTCGGTGATGCACAGATCGTAGTCGTTAACTTCGGTCAGCAATTCACGCACCAGAGAGTCAAGCACTCCCTCCATCGGTGCCAGTAACACACGCATATCATCACCCGCAAAAAAATGAGGCGCTATGTTAGCGCCTATAGTCAACGGATTAAAGGTCTGCAAAGAGGGATTGCTGCAAACTGCAATCCCTCTCTATTCTTGATGTATGCCTGAGTTCGCTGCTCATTGCGTAATGCCCGGGAGCGAAAAAATAAGCGCTGATTTCTTAATGTGATCGGTAGCACGTTTTACGAATTAATTGTATGATGAATCCATCTCATCTGGGGTGTTGATTATGAGTAAGACACTGAACATTATCTGGCAATATTTACGTGCTTTTGTCCTGATTTATGCCTGCCTGTATGCAGGCATTTTCATTGCTTCACTGCTACCGGTAACCATTCCGGGCAGCATCATCGGGATGCTGATCCTGTTTGTCCTGCTGGCCTTGCAAATTCTTCCGGCGAAATGGGTCAATCCGGGGTGCTACGTACTGATTCGCTATATGGCGCTATTGTTTGTGCCGATTGGCGTAGGCGTCATGCAATATTTTGATTTGCTCCGCGCACAGTTTGGCCCGGTAGTGGTTTCCTGTGCAGTCAGTACGCTGGTGGTTTTTCTGGTGGTGAGCTGGAGTTCGCAACTGGTGCATGGTGAACGTAAAGTCGTAGGTCAGAAAGGATCAGAAGAATGATGGCGAATATCTGGTGGTCATTACCGCTGACATTGATTGTCTTTTTTGCCGCCCGCAAACTGGCGGCACGGTATAAGTTTCCCTTGCTTAACCCGTTGCTGGTAGCAATGGTGGTGATCATTCCTTTTTTAATGCTGACCGGCATCTCTTACGACAGCTACTTTAAAGGTAGCGAAGTGCTAAACGATCTACTGCAACCGGCGGTCGTTGCGCTGGCCTATCCTTTATATGAGCAGCTACACCAGATCCGCGCGCGCTGGAAATCGATCATCACCATCTGTTTTATCGGCAGCGTGGTTGCGATGGTGACGGGGACTTCCGTGGCATTGTTGATGGGCGCTTCACCGGAAATCGCCGCGTCAATCCTGCCGAAATCAGTCACCACGCCTATTGCAATGGCGGTTGGCGGCAGTATTGGCGGTATTCCGGCAATCAGCGCAGTTTGCGTGATTTTCGTCGGCATCCTCGGCGCTGTGTTTGGCCATACATTGCTTAATGCGATGCGTATCCGTACCAAAGCTGCGCGCGGTCTGGCAATGGGGACTGCCTCGCACGCCCTCGGTACGGCGCGCTGCGCCGAGCTGGATTATCAGGAAGGTGCGTTTAGTTCGCTGGCACTGGTGTTATGCGGGATTATTACTTCGCTGATCGCACCGTTCCTTTTCCCGATTATTCTGGCAGTAATGGGCTAAAATTTGCGATGCGTCGCGCATTTTTGATGTAAGTTTCACGCGTTGCATAATTAATGAGATTCAGATCACATATAAAGCCATAACGGGTTCGTAAACTGTTATCCCATTACATGATTATGAGGCAACGCCATGCATCCACGTTTTCAAACCGCTTTTGCCCAACTTGCGGATAACTTGCAATCTGCACTGGAACCTATTCTGGCAGACAAGTACTTCCCCGCTTTGTTGACCGGGGAGCAAGTCTCATCGCTAAAGAGCGCAACGGGGCTGGACGAAGACGCGCTGGCATTCGCACTACTTCCGCTGGCGGCGGCCTGTGCGCGTACGCCATTGTCGAATTTTAATGTTGGCGCAATTGCGCGCGGTGTGAGCGGAACCTGGTATTTTGGTGCCAATATGGAATTTATTGGTGCGACAATGCAGCAAACCGTTCATGCCGAACAAAGCGCGATCAGCCACGCCTGGTTGAGTGGTGAAAAAGCGCTTGCAGCCATCACCGTTAACTACACGCCTTGTGGTCACTGCCGTCAGTTTATGAATGAACTAAACAGCGGTCTGGATCTGCGTATTCATCTGCCGGGCCGCGAGGCACACGCGCTGCGTGACTATCTACCGGATGCCTTTGGGCCGAAAGATCTGGAGATTAAAACGCTGCTGATGGACGAGCAGGATCACGGCTATGCGCTGACGGGTGATGCGCTTTCTCAGGCAGCGATTGCGGCGGCAAACCGTTCGCACATGCCTTACAGTAAGTCGCCAAGCGGTGTCGCGCTGGAATGTAAAGACGGTCGTATTTTCAGCGGCAGTTACGCTGAAAACGCCGCATTCAACCCGACTCTGCCACCGTTGCAGGGAGCGTTAATTCTATTGAATCTCAAGGGTTATGATTACCCGGATATCCAGCGCGCGGTTCTGGCAGAAAAAGCCGATGCGCCGTTGATTCAGTGGGATGCCACCTCCGCAACACTGAAAGCTCTCGGCTGTCACAATATCGACCGCGTGCTTCTCGCTTAAGCCTGGTGCCGGATGCGGCGTGAACGCCTTGTCCGGCTTGCCAGCCCTCTCCTGGTGTCGAAAATCCCGGCAAACAGTTTGCCGTTTCTTGCGCAAAACCAGCGGGTAAAGTAGCCTGATGGAAATTTTCCTTAGATCGAGTCTCCTGCATGTTAAAGCGCGTGTTCCTCAGCCTGTTAGTCCTGATCGGCTTGCTGCTGTTGACTGTGCTCGGCCTCGATCGCTGGATGAGCTGGAAAACCGCGCCTTATATCTACGACGAATTGCAGGATCTCCCCTACCGCCAGGTCGGTGTGGTGCTCGGCACAGCAAAATATTATCGTACTGGTGTAATTAATCAGTATTATCGCTACCGTATTCAAGGAGCGATTAATGCCTATAACAGCGGTAAGGTAAATTATCTATTACTGAGCGGCGATAACGCATTGCAAAGTTATAATGAGCCGATGACCATGCGCAAAGATTTAATCGCTGCTGGTGTCGACCCATCAGATATTGTTCTCGATTACGCAGGCTTTCGTACGCTGGATTCCATCGTGCGTACACGCAAAGTTTTCGATACTAATGATTTCATTATTATCACCCAACGTTTCCACTGTGAGCGGGCATTATTTATTGCGCTGCATATGGGGATTCAGGCTCAGTGTTATGCCGTACCGTCACCGAAGGATATGCTGTCAGTACGTATTCGCGAATTTGCCGCCCGTTTCGGTGCGCTGGCTGACCTTTATATTTTTAAACGTGAACCGCGTTTTTTAGGGCCGCTGGTCCCTATTCCGGCTATGCACCAGGTGCCGGAAGATGCGCAGGGGTATCCCGCCGTCACGCCCGAACAGTTACTTGAATTACAAAAGAAACAAGGAAAGTAGTTATGGATGTACAGCATTTTTTTGTCGTTGCCGTTTTTTTCCTCATTCCGATATTTTGTTTCCGCGAAGCATGGAAAGGCTGGCGCGCAGGCGCGATTGATAAACGGGTTAAAAATGCACCGGAACCGGTGTATGTCTGGCGAGCAAAAAATCCCGGACTCTTCTTCGCTTATATGGTGGCATATATCGGCTTCGGAATTTTATCTATCGGCATGATTGTTTATCTTATTTTCTATCGTTAATATTTTCTCTTTTCTGTTAATTATTGAGAATAATTATTACTTCACTCAATAAGCTGCGGATATAACATTCTGAACCGCAGCTATTTGTGAATCCTTTCACAGTTTAAATTTCCCCACGCGCATAGCCTTAATATCAGCACGCAATATTTATACTCTAAATAATTCAAGTTGCAGGAAGGCGACAAGTGAGTGAGTCCCCAGGAGCTTACATAAGTAAGTGACTGGGGTGAGCGAACGCAGACGCAGCACATGCAACTTGAAGTATGACGAGTATATTTAGCGTTCGCCTTAATTACTCATAGCATTAAGGAAGATCACATGCCGCAACAAAATTATCTGGATGAACTCACTCCGGCTTTTACACCGTTACTGGCGATTAAAGAAGCCTCTCGCTGCTTATTATGTCACGACGCTCCCTGTAGTCAGGCTTGCCCGGCACAGACCGATCCGGGGAAATTTATTCGCTCAATCTACTTTCGTAATTTTAAAGGCGCTGCCGAGACAATTCGTGAAAATAATGCCCTCGGTGCCGTTTGTGCCAGAGTGTGCCCGACGGAGAAATTATGCCAAAGCGGTTGTACCCGTGCCGGTGTTGATACTCCCATTGATATCGGTCGCTTACAGCGTTTTGTTACTGATTTTGAACAACAAACTGGGATGGAAATTTATCAGCCCGGTACTAAAACGCTCGGCAAAGTCGCCATTATTGGCGCGGGTCCTGCCGGATTGCAGGCCAGTGTGACACTGACAAACCAGGGTTATGACGTCACGATCTATGAGAAAGAAGCACAACCCGGTGGCTGGTTGCGTAACGGCATTCCGCAATTCCGGTTACCGCAATCAGTACTGGATGCAGAAATCGCCCGTATTGAAAAAATGGGCGTGACCATTAAGTGCAATAACGAAATCGGTAAAACACTCACCCTGGAGCAGCTGAAAGCGGAAAACCGCGCGGTACTGGTCACCGTGGGGTTATCTAGCGGTTCCGGGCTACCACTGTTTGAGCATAGCGACGTTGAGATTGCCGTCGACTTCTTGCAACGTGCACGACAGGCGCAAGGCGATATCAGCATTCCACAAAGCGCATTAATTATCGGCGGCGGTGATGTCGCGATGGACGTAGCCAGCACGCTGAAAGTTCTCGGCTGTCAGGCAGTAACTTGCGTAGCGCGTGAAGAGTTAGATGAGTTTCCGGCAAGCGAAAAAGAGTTTGCCAGCGCCCGGGAGCTGGGCGTTTCGATCATTGATGGATTCACGCCAGTAGCCGTGGAAGGCAATAAAGTCACGTTTAAGCATGTACGGTTACCGGGCGAACTGACGATGGCGGCAGATAAAATTATTCTCGCCGTCGGTCAGCATGCCAGACTGGATGCCTTTGCGGAGTTAGAGCCGCAGCGTAACACCATCAATACACAAAATTACCAGACCCGCGACCCGCAAGTCTTTGCTGCTGGCGATATTGTTGAGGGTGACAAAACCGTGGTCTATGCAGTGAAAACCGGGAAAGAAGCCGCCGGGGCGATTCATCATTATTTAGAGGGAGCTTGCTCATGTTAACGAAAGATCTTTCTATTACCTTTTGCGGCGTGAAGTTTCCCAACCCGTTCTGCCTCTCTTCTTCGCCGGTAGGCAACTGCTATGAGATGTGTGCCAAAGCCTACGACACAGGCTGGGGTGGCGTGGTGTTTAAAACGATCGGTTTTTTTATCGCCAACGAAGTCTCGCCGCGTTTTGATCATCTGGTGAAAGAAGATACCGGTTTTATCGGCTTCAAAAATATGGAGCAAATTGCTGAACATCCGTTGGAAGAGAATCTGGCCGCCCTGCGTCGGCTGAAAGAAGATTACCCGGACAAAGTATTGATCGCTTCGATCATGGGCGAAAATGAGCAGCAATGGGAAGAGCTGGCGCGTCTGGTGCAAGAAGCTGGCGCGGATATGATCGAGTGTAACTTCTCCTGTCCGCAAATGACTTCTCATGCGATGGGTAGCGATGTCGGGCAAAGCCCGGAGCTGGTAGAAAAATATTGTCGGGCAGTAAAACGTGGTTCCACGCTGCCGATGCTGGCGAAGATGACGCCGAATATCGGTGATATGTGCGAAGTGGCGCTGGCTGCGAAGCGCGGCGGCGCAGATGGCATTGCGGCGATTAACACCGTTAAATCCATCACCAATATCGATCTTAATCAGAAAATTGGTATGCCGATCGTTAACGGTAAATCGAGTATTTCCGGATATTCCGGTAAAGCGGTAAAACCGATCGCTCTGCGCTTTATTCAGCAAATGCGCACCCATCCAGAGCTGCGCGATTTCCCGATCAGCGGTATCGGCGGTATCGAAACCTGGGAAGATGCGGCAGAGTTTTTATTGCTCGGTGCAGCGACGTTGCAGGTGACCACCGGCATTATGCAGTACGGCTATCGCATCGTAGAAGATATGGCGAGCGGGTTGTCGCATTATCTCGCCGATCAGGGATTTGATTCGTTGCAGGATATGGTAGGTCTGGCGAATAACAATATTGTCCCGGCGGAAGATTTAGACCGCAGTTATATTGTCTATCCCCATATCAATCTCGATAAATGTGTTGGCTGTGGACGCTGTTATATTTCCTGTTACGACGGCGGTCACCAGGCGATGGAATGGAGCGAGAAAACACGCACGCCGCATTGTAATACCGAGAAATGTGTTGGTTGCCTGCTTTGTGGTCACGTCTGCCCGGTGGGTTGTATTGATCTCGGAGAAGTGAAGTTTAAGAAGGGAGAGAAAGAACACCCGGTAACGTTGTAAAACCAGCGACGCATCCGGCATTTGGCACCGATTGCCGGATGCGACGCATCCGGCAATACCCACAATCACATCACTTCTTACGCGCGTATTTCAGTGAATCCAGCGCTACGGCGAAGATAATAATCGCCCCTTTGATGATGTACTGCCAGTATGGGTTTACACCGATGTACGTCAGGCCATAGTTAATGACCGTAAAGATAATTACCCCGGTCACCACGCCAATCACCGTCCCCACACCGCCGCTGAACGATACACCGCCTACCACGCACGCCGCGATAGCATCCAGCTCATACATAAAGCCGAGGTTGTTGGTGGCAGAGCCGATACGTCCGGCTTCTAACATCCCGCCAAAGGCATAGAACACGCCAGACAACGCGTAGATCATCAGCAGGTTCAGGCCGACGTTGACACCAGATACTTTTGCCGCTTCCGGGTTACCGCCAATGGCAAAAATGTTCTTACCGAAGCGGGTTTTGTTCCACAACACCCAGACGAACGCCACCGCAATCAACGCGTAGAAGGTGATGTAAGAGAGACGGAAACTCCCCAGCGCGACAAAGCCCTGAGCAAAGGTAGAGAAGCCACTGTCAAAACCAGAAATTGGCGACGCACCGACAAAGTCGTAATAGAGCGAGTTGATGCCATAGACGATGATCATCGTGCCGAGCGTGGTAATGAACGGCGTCACGTTGAGATAAGCGATAATCAGGCCGTTAATCAAACCGATCACCGCACCAATGGCACAGACAATCAGAATAACCAGCGCAATCGGCATCGTCGCCATTTCCGGGAACACTTTGTTGGCGTTATCCATCGACTGCAATAACGTCGCCGCTACTACTGCCGCCAGCCCCACCTGGCGACCTGCGGAAAGGTCAGTCCCCTGGGTGACAATTAACCCTGCCACGCCGAGCGCGATAATAATACGCACCGATGACTGGGTGAGAATATTACTTAAGTTCAACAAACTTAAAAATGTTGGATCCTGGAAAATAATAATGGCCAGCAAAACTAAAAGAACGACGTAAATTCCGCCCTCTTTCAGGTAAGTAAGAAAACTTTTCTTATTTAACGCACTCATGGGAAGCCCCTAATCTTAAAGGTGCAAAGACGCAAGACGCAGAATTTCGTTTTGCGTTGTTGTTTTTGTATCGACAATTCCAGAAACGAGACCATTGCTCATGACCAGAATACGGTCTGTTATCCCTAACAGCTCTGGCATTTCGGAGGAGATAATAATAATCCCCTTGCCTTTCTTCGCCAGCTCGGCAATTAACTGATAAATTTCAAACTTCGCTCCAACATCAATACCGCGCGTCGGTTCATCGAGCATTAATATTTCTGGTTGCGTTAGTAGCCAGCGACCAATAATCACCTTTTGCTGATTACCACCGGAGAGCGAACCAATTTGCGTCCGATGACCCGGCGTTTTTACCCGCATCGAATCAATCACCCACTGGGTATCGCTTTTCATCCGCGAGTTATCCAGTAAACCAACTTTATTTTTGTAGTTGCGAATATTGGAAATTAACGAGTTAAAACCGATATCCAGATAGGCATAAATTCCCGTTGAGCGGCGCTCCTCAGTTACCAGAGCAAATCCGTGGTTTATGGCTTCATTGGCATTATGGTTATTGATCTTTTTGCCGTGCAACGTAATGGTGCCAGCCGATTTCTCGCGAATACCAAATAACGTCTCAACAATATCGGTACGTTTCGCCCCCACCAGCCCGGCAATACCGAGGATCTCCCCTTTATGCAGGTCAAACGACACATCGCGAATCGATGGCTGGCGCAGCGACGTCAGGTTACGTACTTCAAGAATCACTTCGCCCGGCTTGTTTTCTTTGTCAGGGAAACGCTGGTTAAGAGAACGCCCAACCATCATGGCGATGATCTTGTCCATCGTCAGCCCTGCCAGCGGTTCGGTAGCGATCCACTGACCGTCGCGCAATACGGTAACTTCATCACATAACTGGAAGATTTCTTCCATTTTATGCGAGATATAAACAATACCGCAGCCGCGCTCTTTTAATTTACGAATAATAGTGAACAGATGATTGACCTCTTTTTCGGTTAACGAAGAAGTCGGTTCATCCATAATCACAATTTTCGCGTTATAGGAAAACGCTTTGGCGATTTCGATCATCTGCATTTGCGAAACGGATAATGTGCCGACGCGCGCACGCGGATCGATATCAATATCCAGTTCATCAAAAATCGCTTTGGTTTCGCGGTACATTTTGTCCTGATCGACAAACATGCCTTTGGTGGGATATCGCCCCAGCCACATGTTATCCATCACCGAACGTTGTAATACCAGGTTTAACTCCTGGTGTACCATCGAAATACCATTTTCCAGCGCTTCTTTTGCAGAATGGAAATCGATCTCTTTACCCTGGAATAAAATGGTGCCGGAGTCTTTTTGATAAATACCAAACAGGCATTTTAATAATGTTGATTTTCCTGCGCCGTTTTCCCCCATTAATGCATGGATAGAATGTGGCCGGACTTTTAAATTAACGTTATCAAGTGCCTTAACACCAGGAAAAGACTTGTTGATACCGCTCATTTCCAACAAGTATTCCCCGGAAGACGGAGTCGTTGAGCTGACCATATAATTTTACCTTGTTGGCCATACAATAAGGGCGCAGTAAACGACTGCGCCCAATCAGTCTTATTTCTTGCTGAATTCAGCCAGGTTGTCTTTATCTACGCCAACATAAGGTACGCGGACCACTTTGTTGTCGATTTTCCAGTTGGTGCCATCAGCCGCACCTTTGCCATCGGCCAGGTTTTTCGCCAAATCAAAGGTCGCTTTCGCCTGGTTGTTAGCATCGTTCAGTACGGTGCCCGCCAGTGCACCGGATTTCACCAGCGCCAGCGCTTCTGGCAGCGCATCGACGCCAAACACCGGAATGCTGGACTTGTTGTGTGCTTTCAGTGCTTCTACCGCGCCCATTGCCATCGCATCGTTGTTGGCGATAACCACTTCGATTTTGTTGGCGTTCGGGCCAGACAGCCAGGCGTCCATCTTATCTTTCGCCTGAGCGGTATCCCACATAGCGGTATCTAACTGTAACTGTTCAGTTTTGATGCCTTTGTCGTTCAATTCTTTAATCACGTAAGTGGTACGTGCTTCTGCATCCGGATGGCCCGGCTCACCTTTCAGCAGTACGAACTGAATCTGACCGTCTTTGTTCAGATCCCAACCCTGATTCGCCGCCCAGTGTTTAGCAATCAAATCGCCCTGAATAATGCCGGACTCTTTGGAGTCAGTGCCAACGTAGTAGGCTTTGTCGTAGCTATCCAGCGCCTTACGAGATGGTTCTTTGTTAAAGAAAACCACCGGCACGTTTTGCCCACGCGCTTTCTCAATCACCGTACCCGCAGCTGCCGGGTCAACCAGGTTGATTGCCAGTGCCTTCACCCCTTTCGCCAGCAATACGTCGATCTGATCGTTCTGCTTGGACTGGTCATTCTGAGAATCATTCATCAGCAGCTGAACATCTGGCGCGGCTTTCGCATCTTGCTCAATAGCCTTGCGCACTACAGACATAAAGTTATCGTCGTACTTATAGATTGTTACACCAATGCGAGTATCAGCAGCGTGTGCAGCGGCACCGAATAACATGCTGGCCATCACAGCAGATAGGGTTAACACCTTCTTATTCATGGTATCTCCGGTTTTTCTTATGCAGGGTAGTGCTTGAGATAAATGCTCGGCGGGGCAGTAGAGTTAATGAAGTGTTACTGAACGCCGAAGCTCACTTTTTAAAATTCGTTCTTCCATGCCCGGTAACGCTCCAGAAAACGGCTTTAATTGTTGTTATGACGCTATTACCTCGGTGAAAGTGATTATTCACTGTTACATACGGGTTACAACGTTAAAACGGTGCAATCATAGCTATCACATTGTTAAGATACTGTGAAATCACTCACAGATTGAAAGCGGTTACATCGCCAGATTTGTTGAGTTAGTGATCGCCGCCGCATTCTGGCGCGTTGCGACAGAATGGCGACGCACTAACGTCGGCATAAAACAGTGGCTGGCACGCGGATCAATATTGCCTGCTGCCCCCTGCAAGGCCAGTTCGGTGGCTAATTTAGCCATTGAAGCAATGGGATAACGCACAGTCGTTAATTGCGGGTCGGTGTAACGGGCGATGGGAATATCATCGAAACCGATGATTGAGAGATGTAACGGAATCGCAATGCCATTATCTTTTAATGCTGTCAGTGCGCCAGCGGCCATATTGTCGTTATAAGCAAATACAGCGGTAAGTTGTAGATTGCGCCCCAGCAGTTCAACCATCGCCGCCTCACCGCCCGGCATGTCCGGCGTGCCAGTGCCAATCCAGCTTTCCGGCGGAATAATATCCTGCTCTTTCAACGCACTCATCCAGCCTGCTTTACGCATGGCGTCATCTTCAATGCCGTGACTGGAAGAAAGATAACCAATACGTTGATGACCGTTATTCAGCAACATGCGCGTCGCCATTCGGGCACCGCTGAGATTATCCAGGCAAACGCAACGATGGGCGTACCCCGGCACAACGCGGTTGATTAACACCATACCGGGAATGTTATCCATAAATTGTGCCAGTTCATCGTCACTCAATGCTTTTGAGTGAACAATCAACGCATTACAACGCTGGCGAATTAACACCTCAATGGCGTGACGCTCTTTTTCCGCTTCATGATAGCTATTGCCGATTAGCACGTATTTCTGATGCTGCTGGGCGACCAGACCCACCGCTTTTACCAGCGCGCCGAAAAACGCATCAGAAACGTCCATCACCACCACGCCAATGGTGTCGCTAACCTGAGTTGCCAGCGCCTGGGCATTGGCATTTGGTCGATAATCCAGCTCACTAACGGCTTTCATTACTGCTTCACGCGTGTCGGCACTGACCAGCGTGCTGTTATTGAGCACTCGGGAAACCGTTGCCACAGAGACGCCAGCCTGACGCGCTACATCACGAATGGTGATCATATTCACTACCTGTTATGAGATTGCAGTAAATGACTGCTTGCTGGCGGCTATTTTGTCAGCACTGAATACAGGACTTCGTGAATCGAGTCACAGCAATGGAAACGGTTACAGCCGTTTTGTTAACGAATGTGATCCAGATCGTTATCTTGATGTTTTAGATATTGCCGGTCCGGCAGCACGCAAAGTTAACTGACGCCAGAGCCATTCCATCGGCCCCTGGCGGAAGTAACGCAGCCAGATAACAGAGAAGAGGATATTCGCCAGCCATACCGGAATAACAAACGCCAGCAGCTCCAGGCGGTCAAACAGCATAAACAAACCGAGGTGGTAAAAAAGCGTGGTACAAATCAGCGTTTGCAATAGATAGTTGGTCAGTGCCATCCGTCCGACGCAGGCGATTGCCAGTACCAGCTTAAAGCGGCTTAATTGCGGCCAGAAGCCATAAAACAGCGACGCATAGCCAATCGCCTGAAACGGCGCACTCAGTTCCCGCGGCATTTGAAGTAAGAAGGCACACCAGCGATACGCCCAGTCCAGCTGCCATTGCAGGGCGATGGCAGGAAGGTTAATGGTCACCCCAATCGCCACCAGCACAAAACCAGTACGACGATAGTGACGTAAGCTGAACTGCCCTTTCAGCCAGCCGCTGCGCATCAGCGCCGCACCAATGAGCATCATCCCTGCCAGTTGCCAGCCATACTGTGCGCCCAGTGCCAGTAAACTGTTGCCAACACCGTCGGCACGATTACTGATCGCTTCAACGCCGCCGTGAAGCTTCCAGTATTTTTCATACAAAATAGCCGATGCATCCGGCGTCCAGGCGCGGCTGGTCTGGCTGTCGGAAATCAGCCCCAATAACATCAAAACGCCAAGCCCCACCAGATAAAGCATGACGCCTGTATTAAACAGGCTTTTTACTGATGGCGCATCGCGCACCAGCCGCCAGCAGATTAAGCCCACCAGCCCGTAAGCCAGCAGAATATCGCCGTCCCAGAACAATAAACCGTGAATAAAGCCCAGCAAGACTAACAGCGTTAACCGCGACTGGATCCAGCGTCTGCCACGGGGCAGCAACATTTGCAGGCCAGCACCAAACAGCAGCGCAAAAAGCGTGAGGAATTTCACCTGGCCGATGAGATCGAGAAATGCCCAGGTCCATGCATCCTGCGGCGTAATAGCGCCGTACCAGGCGGGATTGAGATAAGCCGCCTTTGGTAGCCCAAAGGCGCTGATGTTTAATAGCAGGATCCCCAGAATGGCGACGCCGCGAACAAAATCGAGCGTGACGTTGCGCTCCATGGTTCCTGCCTTTTAATCAGTTGTGATGACGCACAGCGCGCAGAAATTCGTGGCGCGTATTCTGACTGGATTTGAACAATCCACCAAGAGAGGTCGTTGTTGTGGCACTGGTTGCGTCGCGGATGCCACGCGCTTTCACGCAGTAATGCACCGCGTCGATAGAGACAGCCACGTTATTGGTGCCCAGCAGCGTTTGTAGCGCAATGAGAATTTGCTGGGTCAGACGTTCCTGCACCTGCGGACGCTGGGCAAAGAACTGCACGATGCGGTTAATTTTTGACAGACCGATCACCGAATCTTTCGGGATATAAGCCACCGTCGCTTTGCCATCTATGGTAACAAAATGGTGTTCACAGGTGCTGGTCAGGGTGATATCGCGCACGGTGACCATTTCATCGACCTTCATTTTGTTTTCAATGAGGGTGATTTTCGGGAAATTGGCGTAATCCAGACCGGAGAAAATTTCATCGACATACATTTTAGCGATGCGATGCGGCGTTTCCATCAAACTGTCATCAGCCAGGTCGAGATTCAGCAGCTGCATGATTTCGGTCATATGACCAGCAATAAGGCTTTTGCGCGTTTCGTTATCCATTTCATGCACGGGCGGGCGCAGCGGTGTTTCCAGTCCTCGCGCAACTAACGCTTCATGAACCAGGGCCGCTTCTTTACTGAGTGATGGCATTTATGATTTCTCCTGCAGGTGTGACGCCTCCGCCCTGCGTGGGGGCAAAGTTATTAAGCTGATTTACAGCCTGATTATTGTGCGTGAGGCGGCGCACATAATCCAGTATTCACAGCGATAATTATTGTAATTGCCGCTGCCTTTCATCAGCAGATGTTAAAACATCGTTATGCAAATACGGAAGTGAAAGTTACTCACAGCACATTGAATAAACGGTATGATGAAGAAATTGCAAACAACACAACAAGGAGCCACGCATGGAAATGCTCGAAGAGCACCGCTGTTTTGAAGGCTGGCAGCAACGCTGGCGACACGACTCCAGTACCTTAAACTGCCCGATGACGTTCAGTATCTTTCTCCCACCACCTCGTGATCACACCCCGCCACCAGTGCTGTACTGGCTTTCCGGATTAACCTGCAATGACGATAACTTCACCACCAAGGCGGGTGCCCAGCGCGTGGCGGCAGAACTGGGGATTGTACTGGTAATGCCAGACACCAGCCCGCGCGGCGAACAGGTTGCCAACGACGATGGCTACGATTTAGGCCAGGGCGCGGGGTTTTATCTTAACGCCACGCAACCGCCTTGGGCGACGCATTACCGGATGTATGATTATCTGCGCGATGAATTACCGGCGCTGATTCAGTCGCAATTTAATGTCAGCGACCGCTGCGCTATTAGCGGTCATTCAATGGGTGGTCACGGTGCATTGATTATGGCGCTGAAAAACCCGGGCAAATACACCAGCGTTTCCGCCTTTGCGCCGATTGTGAATCCATGCAGCGTACCCTGGGGCATTAAAGCGTTTAGCACCTATTTAGGTGAGGACAAAAATGCATGGCTGGAATGGGACAGTTGTGCGCTGATGTATGCCAGTAACGCGCAGGATGCGATCCCGACGCTTATCGATCAGGGTGATAATGATCAGTTTCTTGCCGACCAGCTGCAACCCGCAGTGCTGGCAGAAGCCGCGCGCCAGAAAGCGTGGCCGATGACGCTGCGTATTCAGCCGAGATATGATCACAGTTACTACTTCATCGCCTCTTTTATAGAGGATCATTTGCGCTTCCATGCGCAACATTTACTGAAGTAAAGTCTGCCCGGTTCGCCGGGCATCTTCTCATCAGAAGCGATAATCCACTGCCATAAAGTAACGACGTCCGTCTTCGTTATAGCTGTAATCGTCACGACTGAGATCCTTGTCGCCAAGGTTCAGCACGCCTGCGCGCAGTTTGACGTCTTTAGTCACCTGCCAGGCCGCACCGGTATTCCAGATGGTATAACCGCCCGGTGTTTTAGCCGTCGCGCTGTCGGCGCGTTTCTGCCCGGTATAGTGACCAGAAACATAGAATGACCAGTCTTCCAGCGCCAGCGGTTTCCAGTCCAGCGTACCGTTAGCGGTATGGAACGGCAGATCGGATAAAGGTTTATTTTCGCCGTTGCTGACATCACGACCATCGTTGTAGGTGTAGTTGAGTGACAGTTTCCATTCATCGTTGAACGGAATTTTCAGCTCGGTTTCCACGCCCTGAATACGTGCTTTGTTAACGTTGTAGTAGCTGAATACCGGCACACCGTTCGCTGTAAAACCAACAAAGTTTTGGTAGCCCGGTGCAGCGTTGACGTCAGACGTACGGCTGATGCTGATACGATCTTTCACATCGTTACGGAAAACGGTAACGCTGGACTCCACCCCTTCCAGCCAGCCGTCTTCGCCCATGTAGTAAAGCCCCAGTTCCCAACTTTCGCTGGTTTCTGGTTTCAGATCCGGGCTACCCACAATCTTACATGCGCCACGGCAAGAATTGCTCGTCCAGTCAGGGCTAAGTTGCAACAGAGAAGGTGCTTTAAATGCCGTCGCCCAGCCCCCTTTTACCGTTACGGTGTCGGTGGCGTTATAAACCAGGTAGGCACGCGGACTCCAGCGTTCACCGTAGGTTTCATGATCGTCCATACGTACGCCGGTCGTCAGCGCCAGCGGCTCGAAGATCCGCCATTCATCTTCCACAAACAGCGCGTACTGGCTGGCAGACGTTTTGGAGCTGGTTCCCCCAGTCAGGTTCACCGCATCGCTAAGTTTGTCGTGACGCCATTCACCGCCAACCGTGAGAAACTGATTAATCGCCGTCAGCGGCAACGTGTATTTGCCGTCGACCGTATTGCTTTCGGAAGTTATCGGGCTGCTGTTGCCAGGGTTTTTGTTCTCGACTTTCTCACCGTAGTATTTCAGTTCGCTGGTGCCGTAATCCCAACGCCCATTATGGCTGACGGAGTAGTTCTGGCGTTCCAGGCGGTTTTTGTCCAGCGAGTCGGAATCACGATCCTGACGGTCGAAACCGTATCCGGCAGTAAAATCGTGATTTTGATTCGGTGTCCAGGCAAATTCGACATTGCCGTCGCGGCTGGAGAATCCTTCAATACGCGGCGTTTCTCCGGTATCGGTGGTCGTTGAGTTTTGCGGGTCATCCTTTTCACGTTTTGCCAGGCTGCCGTAAGCTTTCATTCCCAGCACACCGTCAATTAATGGTCCGCTGGTAAAGAACTGACCGTTATAGGTATCACCGCGATCGCGATGTTCCTGAATGGTGGTATCGACGGTAACGGTACCCGACCATTTCTGACCGATTTTTTTGGTGATGATATTCACTACACCGCCGAGCGCATCGGAACCGTACAGCGACGACATCGGGCCACGGACCACTTCAATACGTTCGATGGAATCGACCGGGATCCAGTTCAGATCGAAATCATTGTGGCGGAAGACGGCATTGCGGGAGTTAACGCGTTTACCGTCGACGAGAATCAGGGTGTAGCTGCTGTCAAGACCACGAATACTAACGCCCTTACGGTTATCCCCTTCGTTCGTCAGTTGTACGCCAGGCACTTCTTTGAGGACATCCTTCAGATTCTGTACCGGTTTTCGCTGCAGGTCTTCCTGGGTAATGACGCTGATACTGGCGGGTGCATCTTTAAGGTTTTGCTCAACGGAAGATGCAGTGACAACCATCGTTTCGCCATCATCATCGACCGCTAACACAGGCCATGCACAAGAAATAGCGGACAAACACAGCCCGACCCGTACGAAAGGGTTCAACCTAAACATTCCATATCTCCATGAGGTAACTACGAAAATAAAATGGGTATCGCTCACATCTTCTTTACGTCCCCTTGCGTACGGCAGCATCGCGGTGGACTTATTTGTATGCAGGTGATCATCCCAGAAAGCCGGAACAGCCTCTGATTTGTCAGCCTTTTTTGATTGCGGCGTAACGATAATGCAAACGATAACAATTATCAATCCAAATGTTAAATTTTATATCCGCATGATTTGTCAGGGAAATGGAATTGAAAAAGCCCTCTCGGTTGAGAGGGCTTAGCAAGGAAGGGAGGAAACTTATTTCTTATCGTTCTGCGGGAACTTCATTTCACTGTAGCGTACGAAGTGAGTTCCTTTAATCAGCTTGTAGCCGAACCAAATAATCAGGAACAGCGGGATACCAATATACGTTGCCGCTACGCCGCCCCAGTCAATGGTATCTTTAAGGAACGCTTCGTAGTTCTGGCCCAAAGTGATAATCAGACACAGAATGAATGCGAAGATCGGCCCCAATGGGAAGAAACCTGAACGGTACGGCAGATCGTTAATGTCGTGTCCCTGCAATACGTAACCGCGACGGAAGCGATAGTGGCTAATGGCAATCCCCAGCCAGGCGATAAAACCGGTCATCCCGGAGGTGTTCAGCAGCCACAGGTATACCGTCTGGTTGCCAAACATGGAGGTCAGGAAGCACAGACCGGCAATCACCGTCGTCGCATACAGCGCATTACGCGGCACGCCACCACGCGACAGTTTAGCGAAAATGCGCGGCGCTTTACCGTCACACGCCAGGGTGTACAGCATACGAGTAGACGCATACATACCGGAGTTACCCGCTGACAGCACCGCCGTCAGAATAACTGCGTTCATCACCGCCGCCGCAGAGAGCAGACCCGCGTGCTGGAACACCAGGGTGAACGGACTGACGCTGATGTCTTTAACATCGTTACGCAGCAGGCTCGGATCGGTGTACGGAATAATCAGGCTGATAATCAGGATCGCGAACACATAGAACAACAGGATTCGCCAGAACACCTGACGTACCGCGCGTGGAATGTTTTTCGCCGGATCTTCGGACTCGCCTGCAGCAATACCGATCAGCTCGGTTCCCTGGAAAGAGAAGCCGACAATCATAGCTACGCCGATCATCGCCGCAAAACCACCAGCAAACGGCGCTTCGCCGATTGTCCAGTTGCTCCAGCCCGCAGGCTGCGCGCCTTTGAAGATACCGATAATCATCAGCACGCCAACGATGATAAAGACAATAACTGTCGTGACTTTGATCAGTGAGAACCAGTATTCCGCTTCACCAAAGCCGCGAACTGAGATGTAGTTCAGCAGGAAGATAACGCCGAGGAACAGCGCACTCCAGATCCAGCCCGGTGTATCCGGGAACCACCAGCTCATGACCAGCTGAGCTGCAACCAGGTCAACGGCGATAGTCACCGCCCAGTTGTACCAGTAGTTCCAGCCCAGCGCGAAGCCAAAGCCTTCTTCAACATAGTTCTGACCATAAGTGGCAAACGAACCGGAAACCGGCATATATGCAGCCAGTTCACCGAGACTGGTCATCAGGAAGTAAACCATCAGGCCAATCAACATATACGAGAGCAATGCCCCGCCCGGACCTGCCTGAGAAATCGTTGCGCCAGAGGCAACAAAAAGACCTGTACCGATGGAACCGCCAATGGCAATCATCGTCAGGTGACGCGCCTTTAATTCACGGCGTAAGCCCGGCGCTTCTGTGGTTTTAGTTTCGGAAACCATACAAAAATGCTATCCATCTTAAAAATGAGGCGCGATTGTAGCAGACGATTGGCAATCCTTCCGGCAGAAATACACGGTTATAAGACACCTTCATGATCGCCCAGGGATTATAAGTAAAGCAGCCAATCTCTTTTCTGGCGAATGCATGCTGAGGGCGCTGCGTCACGAAATCGACACAGCACCAGCATGTTCTTGTACAGCAACTTAACGCGGTACATTCGCGGGATCGCAATAGTCCAGAAAGCGCCGTAGCGCGTTGGAAAGGTGTTTTTGCCGATGATGTATACGCCACAACGTACGCATCAGGCGCGGCAGAGGGACCGCAACTTCACTTAATGTGCCTGCCTGCAATTGATCTTCAATCACCCGTCGCGACAGGCAACTAATTCCCAACCCATGACGCACCGCATGTTTGATTGCCTCGGAGTTACCTAATTCCATCGCCATCTCAAACTTCGGTAAATGTGACAGCAACAGATAATCGACAATCTCCCGCGTGCCGGAGCCGCGTTCACGCAGGATCCACGGCGCAGCGGCCAGCTGTTCTAAGGTGACAGGTCCACGAGCCAATGGCGAAGTCGGCGCGGCGAAAACCACCAGCTCGTCTTCCAGCCACGGTTCTGAGATGATTTCAGTGCTGTGGCACGGTCCTTCAATAAAGCCAATATCAACGCGGAAATCCAGCACCGCTTGCATCACGTCCTGGCTGTTCCCAACGCTAAGTTCAATCGGCAACTGCGGATAATCATGGCGATAACGGGCGATAACTGCAGGCAGAATGTAGTTACCGATGGTACTACTGGCATAGATACGAATCGCACCGTTGTCTTCGCGAAACAGTTGTTCGATTTCGATCGCCTGTTCAAGCAGTGCCAACGCGCGCGGATAGAGCAGCCGCCCGTGTTCATTAACAACCAGTCTTTTCCCCACGCGATCAAACAGTTGCACGCCAAGCTGCCCTTCCAGGTCGGTCAAGGCTGCGCTCACTGCTGATTGCGACAACGCCAGCATCACCGACGCCTGGGTGGTTGATCCACTTTTCAATACTTCTGCAAAAACTTCCAACTGCCGGAGGGTGATGTGCATAGTCGCTTACCACTTATAAAGATTAATTATAAATATATAATCAATTTTATTTTTAAACCAGTTAGTCGTAACCTTATGCCCGGTTAAAGGAGAGGGTTATGACGAATATCACCTTACAGAAACAACATCGTACACTGTGGCATTTTATTCCGGGGTTAGCCCTGAGTGCAGTTATCACCGGGGTCGCCCTGTGGGGTGGTTCCATTCCCGCGGTTGCGGGTGCCGGGTTTAGTGCCCTCACCCTCGCAATCTTGTTGGGGATGGTTTTAGGCAACACCATCTATCCGCACATCTGGAAAAGCTGTGACGGTGGTGTGCTGTTTGCCAAGCAATATTTATTACGTCTGGGTATCATTCTTTATGGCTTCCGTCTGACGTTCTCGCAAATTGCCGATGTCGGTATCAGTGGGATCATCATTGACGTGTTGACGCTGTCCAGTACCTTCCTGCTGGCTTGCTTCCTGGGGCAGAAAGTGTTTGGTCTGGATAAGCACACCAGCTGGTTGATCGGTGCCGGTAGCAGTATTTGTGGTGCTGCCGCGGTACTGGCGACTGAGCCGGTAGTGAAAGCGGAAGCCAGTAAAGTAACCGTGGCTGTTGCAACCGTTGTTATCTTCGGGACCGTCGCGATTTTCCTCTACCCGGCGATATATCCGCTGATGTCTCAATGGTTTAGTCCGGAAACTTTCGGTATCTACATTGGTTCTACTGTGCACGAAGTGGCGCAGGTGGTGGCGGCAGGTCATGCCATCAGCCCGGATGCAGAAAACGCAGCAGTTATTTCCAAAATGCTGCGCGTGATGATGCTGGCTCCGTTCCTCATCCTGCTGGCGGCGCGTGTTAAACAGCTGTCTGGGGCGAACAGCGGCGAGAAAAGCAAAATCACTATTCCGTGGTTTGCCATCTTGTTCATCGTAGTTGCCATCTTTAACTCGTTCCACCTGTTACCGCAGAGCGTGGTGAACATGCTGGTAACGCTGGATACCTTCCTGCTGGCAATGGCGATGGCGGCGCTGGGTCTGACCACTCACGTCAGCGCGCTGAAAAAAGCCGGGGCGAAACCTCTGCTGATGGCACTGGTACTGTTTGCCTGGCTGATTGTTGGTGGTGGTGCGATTAACTATGTGATTCAAAGCGTCATCGCATAAACCACTACATCTTGCTCCTGTTAACCCGCTATCATTACCGTTTTCCTCCAGCGGGTTTAACAGGAGTCCTCGCATGAAATACATTGGAGCGCACGTTAGTGCTGCTGGCGGTCTGGCAAATGCCGCAATTCGCGCCGCCGAAATCGACGCAACCGCGTTTGCCTTGTTCACCAAAAACCAACGTCAGTGGCGTGCCGCACCGCTCACGACGCAAACCATCGATGAATTCAAAGCCGCCTGTGAAAAATATCACTACACATCGGCGCAAATTCTTCCCCACGACAGTTATCTGATTAACCTCGGACATCCGGTCGCTGAAGCTCTGGAAAAATCGCGCGATGCGTTTATAGATGAAATGCAGCGTTGCGAACAGCTGGGGCTTTCTTTGCTCAACTTCCACCCTGGCAGCCATCTGATGCAGATTTCAGAAGAGGATTGCCTTGCGCGTATTGCCGAATCCATCAACATTGCGCTGGATAAAACTCAAGGTGTAACCGCGGTGATTGAAAACACCGCCGGTCAGGGCAGTAACTTAGGGTTTAAATTCGAACATCTCGCGGCGATTATCGACGGCGTGGAAGATAAATCCCGCGTCGGCGTCTGCATTGATACCTGCCATGCTTTTGCTGCCGGGTATGATTTGCGTACTCCTGCCGAATGCGAGAAAACGTTCGCGGATTTTGCCCGTATTGTCGGCTTTAAGTATCTGCGCGGGATGCACCTTAACGATGCGAAAAGCACCTTTGGCAGCCGCGTTGACCGCCATCATAGCCTCGGTGAAGGCAATATCGGTCATGATGCGTTCCGCTGGATCATGCAGGACGACCGTTTCGACGGCATTCCGCTGATCCTTGAAACCATCAACCCGGATATCTGGGCAGAAGAGATCGCCTGGCTGAAAGCGCAACAAACTGAAAAAGCGGTAGCCTGAAGATGAACAACCGGGAGAAGGAGATCCTTGCAATTTTACGGCGTAACCCGCTGATTCAGCAGAACGAAATTGCGGATATGCTGCAAATCAGCCGTTCGCGCGTTGCGGCGCATATTATGGATTTAATGCGCAAAGGCCGGATTAAAGGCAAAGGTTACATTCTCACCGAGCAGGAATACTGCGTAGTGGTGGGGACAATCAATATGGATATTCGCGGGATGGCGGATATCCGTTACCCGCAAGCGGCTTCTCATCCCGGTACCATTCATTGCTCGGCAGGCGGCGTTGGACGCAATATCGCCCACAATCTGGCGCTGTTAGGCCGCGACGTCCATTTGCTTTCAGTGATTGGCGATGACTTTTATGGCGAAATGCTCCTGGAAGAAACGCGCCGCGCCGGCGTGAATGTCTCCGGCTGCGTTCGTTTACATGGCCAAAGCACATCGACGTATCTGGCAATTGCCGATCGAGACGATCAAACCGTGCTGGCGATTAACGATACCCATCTGCTGGATCAGTTGACACCGCAACTACTGAACGGGTCGCGCGATTTACTTCGTCATGCGGGCGTGGTACTGGCTGATTGCAACCTGACAGCCGAGGCGCTGGAGTGGGTCTTTACCCTCGCTGATGAAATCCCGGTGTTTGTCGATACCGTTTCAGAATTCAAAGCGGGCAAAATCAAACACTGGCTGGCGCATATTCACACCCTGAAACCCACTTTACCGGAGCTGGAAATTTTATGGGGACAGGCGATCACCAGCGATGCTGACCGTAATGCCGCAGTGAATGCGTTGCATCAGCAAGGCGTTCAGCAACTGTTTGTTTATTTGCCCGATGAGTCAGTTTATTGCAGCGAAAAGGATGGAGAGCAATTTTTGCTGACAGCGCCAGCGCATACGACAGTAGACAGTTTTGGTGCTGACGATGGTTTTATGGCGGGCCTGGTATATAGCTTTCTGGAGGGAAACAATTTCCGTGACAGCGCCCGTTTTGCGATGGCCTGCGCGGCAATTTCACGCGCCAGCGGCAGCTTAAACAACCCTACCCTGTCTGCCGATAACGCGCTTTCATTAGTGCCGATGGTGTAACAATGTTGCCGGATTCGACGCTTGACCGCGTCTTATCCGGCTCATAACTCGCGCACTACGCTAAGCCAATAAAGAATCCTGCAATGGTGGCACTCATCAGGTTAGAAAGTGTCGCCGCCGCCAGCGCGCGTAAACCAAGCTGGGCGATTTCCGGTGCACGGTGTGGCGCAACCGCAGAAAACGCCCCCACCACCACCCCGATAGAACCAAAGTTAGCGAAACCGCACAACGCGAAGGAAATAATCGCCACGGTTTTAGCATCCAGAGTGCCAGCTGTTTGCAGATAAGGTGAGAAATTGAGGTAAGCGACAAATTCATTAATCGCCAGTTTCTGTCCAATCAAACTCCCGGCAAGATTCGCATCACTCCAGTCAACCCCCATCACCCACGCCAGCGGGGCCAGCAGGTAACCTAAAATGGACTCCAGCGAGGCATGTTCAAAACCAAACCAGCCGCCAACGCCGCCGATAATACCGTTAATCAACGCAATTATTGCAACAAATGCCATCACCACTGTCGCCACACCTGCGGCGATTTTCAGTCCGGTCATAGCCCCTGTAGCGGCGGCTTCAATAATGCTTTTTGGCGGTGTTTCGGTGAAAGAGAGGTTATTAAAGGAAACCTGCGAAGATTCGGTAGCCGGGCTTAACAGGCGGGCAAACAAGATCCCGCCGGGGATCGCCATTAACGATGCCGCTAGCAGATATTCCACAGGCACGCCCAGTGCGGCGTAACCAATCATTGTCGAACCAGCAATCGAGGCCATGCCACTACAAATAGCCGTAAATAATTCATTGCGATTCAGACGATCGATAAAGGGTTTGACGATTGCCGGAATTTCGTTTTGCCCGAGGAAAATGGTAGTGACCGCGACGAATGACTCGATCTTGCTGATATTTAATGCTTTCTGGAAGATACCGCCGAGAATGCGAATTAAGATCCCCATCACACCGATGTAGTAGAGAATACTCACCAGTGCTGTAACGAAGATAATTGCCGGTAATACCCTGAAACCAAAGATAAATCCTGCGCCATCAAATAAGGTATCCATTTTCGGTCCGACCAGAGAACCAAAGATAAATGCGCTACCTGCATCGCTGTACGCCATCACTTTATGCACGCCAAAAGCGACTTTTTCTGCGACCCAACGCCCTGGTGGTAACCAAAGCATAATGCCGCCAATCACGACCTGTAACACTAACGCCGCGCCAACGGTACGCAGGCTGATCTTCTTCTTGTTTACTGACAGCAAAAACGCAATTGCCAGCAATACCACCATTCCCAGAACACTTCTCATGACATCCATAGTTATTATCTCTTCATGTCATTTTGGGCGACGGCTTTCTGCCCATCAGAAATAGCCGGGCCTGCATCTTGCGATACTGTCCCGGCTTGTTATCAACACTTAATGGGTTTTGATGTAGCCGCGCACGCACTCTTCGACTAATCCCCAGAACCAGTCGGTATCAATAGTGATGCCGACTTTGGTATTGGCGGGCTTGCCAAGAACGCCCAGCTCGTCGCAGACGGTACGCCCATAGCAAGGGCCACTGTTAACGTCCACGTCGACGTACATCTCCTGGGTTTTAATGCCATCAGGGTTAATCAGATAACCGATGCAGGTGGCGTCATGCACCGGGCCGCCAGCAAGGCCGTAGTTTTCGAACTGCGTTTTGAGAGTGAAGTTCATGATGTCGCTGAACAGCTCTCCGGCGGGGCCGCCTGCCCTTTCCATCCGTGCAATCACGTCCGGGGTGCAAACGGTCTGGTTGGTGAGATCGAGGCCCATCATCACTAATGGAACGCCGGAGGTGAACACCACGCGTGCGGCTTCCGGGTCAGCAAAGATGTTGAACTCGGCGGATGGCGTAAAGTTGCCAGTACCGTAAGCGCCGCCCATCAGCACAATTTCACGGATTTTCGGCAGGATCGCGGGTTGCATACGCATTGCCACCGCGATGTTTGAAAGTGGACCAACCGGCACCAGAGTGATATCGCCATCGCTTGCCATCAGGGTATCAATGATGTATTTCACCGCATGGGTACTTTCTGCCTGGCGGGTCAGCGGCTCGAATACCGGGCCATCCAGTCCTGTTTCACCATGAATATTGTCGGCAACGATTTGTTGACGCATAATGGGCTGTGGCATCCCCGCATAAACCGGAACATTAATCTCCAGTTTCTGGCAAACATTCAGGCCATTAATTAATGTTTTATCAAGCGTCTGATTACCCGCCACAATGGTGATGCCTAATAAATCTATTGCCGGATGTTTCGCTGCCATCATTATGGCAATAGCATCATCATGACCCGGATCACAATCCAGAATAATTTTTCTCTTTTCCATTGTTTATTTCCTCTGTTTCCAGTTGCGTTATTTTTTCTACAGCAAAGAAAATTCGACCGGGCCGATGATTGAATCTTAACAACAGCGTAAGTATGCTAAATATGAGAAATCTCATAGCGGATAAACATCGTGAAAGAAATCCACAATAATGACCTTAAGCAGCAATTGATGAGTGAATCCGCGTTTAAGGATTGCTTTTCAACGGATGTTTCAGCCGATACGCGGCTGTTTCATTTTTTAGCGCGTGACTACATTGTGCAGGAAGGGCAACAGCCGTCCTGGCTGTTTTACCTGACGCGAGGCCGCGCCAGGCTTTACGCCACGCTAGCTAATGGTCGCGTGTCGCTGATCGATTTCTTTGCCGCTCCCTGTTTTATTGGCGAGATTGAGTTAATCGACAAAGACCATGAACCGCGTGCGGTACAGGCTATTGAAGAGTGTTGGTGCCTTGCGCTCCCTATGAAACATTACCGTCCGCTGTTATTAAACGACACGCTATTTTTACGAAAACTCTGCGTTACTTTAAGCCATAAAAATTATCGCAATATTGTTTCTTTAACTCAGAATCAATCATTTCCGTTAGTGAATCGCCTGGCAGCTTTTATATTACTCTCGCAGGAAGGTGATCTTTATCACGAAAAGCATACGCAAGCGGCAGAGTATTTAGGCGTTTCTTATCGACATCTTTTATATGTTCTAGCGCAATTCATTCACGACGGTTTATTAATTAAAAGCAAGAAAGGGTATCTAATTAAAAACAGAAAGCAGTTGTCAGGACTGGCACTGGAGATGGACCCGGAAAATAAATTCTCAGGGATGATGCAGTAAAAATTATTTGCAATAGAGCGATTGCCGGATGTGACGCTAAATAAGCGCGTACATCCGGCAATGAAACTCAAGCTAAACCAATAAAGAACCCGGCAATGGTCGCGCTCATCAGGTTGGAAAGCGTTGCTGCTGCCAGCGCCCGTAAACCAAGCTGGGCGATTTCCGGTGCGCGTTTAGGCGAAATAGCCGAAAATGCGCCAACGACAACACCGATAGAACCAAAGTTAGCAAAACCACAAAGCGCAAAGGAGATAATCGCAATGGTTTTCACTTCCAGCGTGCCGCCCGTTTGCAGGTATGGGGAGAAACTCAGGTAAGCGACGAATTCGTTAATCGCCAGTTTCTGCCCAATCAGGCTACCCGCAAGATTGGCATCACTCCAGTCCACACCCATGATCCACGCCAGCGGTGCCAGCACATAGCCAAAAATACTTTCCAGAGAGGCATTGGCGAAACCAAACCAGCCGCCAATTCCGCCGATAATGCCGTTGATCAGCGCAATAATTGCGACAAACGCCATTACCACCGTCGCTACACCAGCGGCGATTTTCAACCCGGTCATCGCACCGCTCGCCGCTGCTTCGATAAAGCTTTTTGGCGGCGTTTCGCTGAACGACAGATTTTCAAATGTGACCTGCGAAGGCTCGGTTGCCGGACTAAGAATACGTGCAAACAAAATACCACCAGGGATCGCCATCAGCGATGCCGCTAACAGGTAGTCAATTGGTACGCCCATTCCGGCATAACCAATCATCATCGAACCCGCAATGGACGCCATCCCGCAACAAATTGCGGTAAACAGCTCGTTGCGATTCATGCGATCGATAAACGGTTTAACGATCGCCGGGATCTCATTTTGCCCGAGGAAAATAGTGGTAACCGCAACAAAAGATTCGATTTTGCTGATGTTGAGAGCTTTCTGAAAAATGCTGCCAAGAATGCGGATTAGCAGCCCCATCACGCCAATCTAGTACAGCAGGCTGATGAGCGCAGTGACGAAGATAATCGCCGGGAGTACGCGAAAGGCGAAGGTAAAACCCGCACCGTCAAAGAGGACATCCATTTTCGGCCCGACCAACGAACCAAAAATGAAGGCGCTACCGGCATCACTGTAAGACATCACTTTATGTACGCCTAATGCCGCCTGCTCTACCGCCCATTTTCCTGGTGGAAAATAGAGCATGATGCCGCCAATGGCGATTTGTAGCAGCAACGCGGCTCCAACCGTGCGCAAACTGATGCTCTTTTTATTCACTGACAACAAAAATGCTATTGCCAGTAACACCACCATCCCCACAACACTTCTCATTATATCCATAATGATTTTCCCTTCATGCCAGTAAACCCGGCGTCAGCGCCAGGTTTTGGTATGTATGATCAGTACGGGCGACGGCTTTCTGCCCGTCAGAAATTAACCCGCGAGACGCTGGTATTCTTTGGCTATTTCACTCGCCAGGATGGCGTTGTTGAACACCAGCTGGATGTTGGATTTCAGGCTGTCACCGCCGGTCAACTCAGCAACGCGCGCCAGCAGGAATGGCGTACTTTCTTTACCAATAACACCCTGCGCTTCAGCTTCAGCTACCGCCTGATCGATCGCCGCATTGATAGTGTGTTCCGGCATAGCAAACTGTTCCGGGATCGGGTTCGCTACCACGAGGCCACCGTTCAGCCCGCTTTGCCATTTCACCGCCATTGCACGGGCAATTTCGCTGGCGCTGTCGAGACGAATGCTCACGTCAAACGGGCTGGTGCGGCAGAAAAACGCAGGCAGCGCTTTGGTCTGATAGCCAATTAGCGGTACACCGAAAGTTTCTAAATACTCAGTGGTTAATCCTAAATCGAGAATAGATTTCGCCCCGGCACAAACAACGGTGACATTAGTATTTGCCAGCTCTTGCAAATCGGCAGAAATATCGAAGGTATGTTCCGCCCCGCGATGCACACCACCAATTCCCCCGGTGGCAAATACTTTAATTCCGGCAAGCGCCGCAATAATCATCGTTGAAGCAACGGTAGTTGCGCCATTTTTTCCGACGGCAACAACAAAAGGTAAATCGCGACGACTAACTTTGGTCACGTTATGCCCTTCACGACCCAGCAATTCAATTTCTTCTTTGCTTAAACCCACTTTCATCACGCCGCCAATAATGGCGATAGTGGCAGGTACAGCGCCCTGTTTACGAATAGTTTCTTCAACTTCAATTGCGGTCTGGGCATTTTGTGGGAACGGCATCCCGTGAGAAATAATGGTCGATTCCAGCGCCACAACCGGTTTTTTTTTTTTTAAAGCGTCCTGCACTTCCGGGGAAATTTGTAATAATTCAGGGGGAATTTTTAATTCAGACATTCGGCGTTCTCCACTAACGATATAACGTTGGCAATCGATAAATCGGGGTTATTGGTGTATTCACAGGAGAGCGCCATTGACGAACATCCCTGTGCGAAACGAACAGATTCGGCAAACGGCATTCCGTCTACCCAACACGAAGCAAGTCCCGCCATCATGGCATCGCCCGCTCCGGTAACATTAATGACATTGGTTTTGATCGGCGCAGACCAACCACTTTCACCGCTGATATCACTGTAATAAACGCCGTCGCCGCCCATGCTCAATACCAGTCGGTTCAGGCCATGTTGATGGAACCAGGCAGCAACTATTGCCACATCTTCACGCCCTGACAAAGCAATCCCACTCAGGGTTTCCGCTTCAAGGCGGTTTGGCTTGAGAGTGTGGATTTGATTTAGACGGTCGCGCACTTTGACACATTTCCATGCGGAAACCGGATCGACAAATACAGGTACATTGGCGGCATTATCCAGAATCCATGCCAGTGCCTCTTCACTGATATTACAGTCTGCGACAATGACCTTTGCCCTCTGAATAAATTCACCGTGCTGTGCGAGATATTCAGCTGTAATAGCGTTGCTAATATTCATGTCATTTATAGCAACCAGCATTTCACCGGTATTATCGAGTAATGATAAATAGCTTGACGTATTTTCTCCCGGCACAATCAGGCATTTATCGACATAAACGCCAGATTGATTGGTTTGCGTTAGCAGCGATTGACCATAAAAGTCACTGCCTACTGCGCTCATTAGCCAGGCTTTGTTCCCCAGCAACGCTAGATTTTGTGCAATATTGCGCCCGACTCCACCAGGCGTAAATTTTATTTTACCTGGATTTGAATCCGCATAATTTAATGATTCATGTGAATATCCGGCGACATCAATATTCGCCGAACCTATAATTACGACATAATCCTTTTCGCGCATAGCACGTCCTCTGGTAAAAAATTACCAACCCTGTCAATCCACAAGAATATTGATACTGCAAAGACGGTTTAAACATGTGTTCATATTTAAACATGTGCTCATAGTATGCATGTTTTACGTAAAGTAAATTACCGCCAGAGAGGCAAAATGGGCAGATTTGAGCAGGCTCACAAAACGCGATTAAATGCCTGAATTACAAAAACGGGGAATTTGTGACGGGATGCACAGAACAGGAACAATAAAAAAGGGCAGAAATTAATCTGCCCTTGAGGAAATAACCTTAGTGTTTGATGAACGTTTCAGGTTTCTACTGAAAGATAAAACCATTTAAATTCATAAAATTACATTCACAAACCGGTCATTCCCTTTGCGCTCATCAAATGTTCCAGGGCAGGAAATTTCTGCCCTGGAACACACCTTTTATTACGCTGCTTTCGCTACTGCGTCCACTTCCGGACGTTTCAGGAAGGCATAGGCCAAACCCGCCACCAGCGTACCGGCAATAATGGCTACCAGGTAACCCAATACCGGCGTAATCGCGCCAGGGATCAGCAGAACAAACAGACCACCGTGCGGTGCCATCAGTTTCGCACCAATCGCCATTGAGATTGCGCCAGTCAGCGCCCCACCCACGATACAGCACGGCAGCACACGCATCGGATCACGAGCAGCAAACGGAATTGCACCTTCCGAAATGAAGCACAGTCCCAGTACCAGAGCGGCTTTGCCCCCTTCCTGCTGCGCTTTGTCGAATTTGCGACGCGCCACCATTGTTGCCAGACCCATTGCCAGCGGTGGCACCATACCTGCCGCCATAATCGCCGCCATCGGGCCATAGGTTTGAGTACTCAGCAGACCCACACCGAATGCGTACGCTGCTTTGTTTACCGGACCGCCCATGTCAGTACACATCATGCCACCGAGGATCGCCCCCAGCAGAACCGCATTCGCAGTCCCCATGGTCTGCAGCCAGTGAGTCAACCCTTCGAGAATGCCAGCAACCGGTTTACCGATCAGGTAAATCATCGCCAGACCGACCACCAGACTGGAAATTAGCGGAATGATCAGGATCGGTTTCAGCGCCTCCATACTCTGCGGCAGTTTCAATTGCGTACTGATTAACTTCGCAATGTAACCAGCCAGGAAGCCCGCAATAATACCGCCAATGAAGCCAGAACCGGTGCTGACCGCCAGCATACCGCCAATCAGACCCGGCGTGAGACCCGGACGATCGGCAATGGAAAAGGCAATATAACCTGCCAGTACCGGCACCATCAGCGCAAAGGCTGAACCACCACCAATCTGCATCAGCGCCGCAGCCAACGTACCCGGCTCTTTAAACGCTTCGATACCAAAAGCAAAAGAAAGCGCGATACACAGACCACCTGCAACGACCATCGGCAGCATGTAAGAGACGCCCGTCAGCAAGTGACGGTAAGCGCCTGCACTCTCTTTCTTACCTTCAGTGGTCGCTGTTTGAGTTTTGCCCGCCGGTTCATACGGCGTTGCTTCAGCAACCGCTTTATCCAGTTCCTGCGCGGTTTTCTTCAGCGCCAGACCGGTAGAGGTACGATACATCGGTTTACCAGCAAATTTCGCCAGATCCACTTCAATATCTGCCGCCACAATCACCAGATCCGCTGCGGCTACTTCTTCAGGGGTGATTGCATTACCCGCGCCAACAGAACCACGGGTTTCAACTTTCACCCACCAGCCACGTTTTTTCGCTTCGGTTTCAATGGCTTCAGCCGCCATAAAGGTGTGTGCTACGCCAGTCGGGCAAGCAGTCACCGCAACTACGCGTTTCGGACCGCTGGCGGCAACCGGTGCTGTCGCAGAGACCGGCGCAGTGTAAGGTTTCGCATGGCCTTTGGCTTCACTCAGGAACAGCTCAGGGTGCGCAACTGCCCGGGAAATATCGCCCAGCCAGACATTTTTACCGTTCAGCGCGCTGTCGTTCGGGATGGAATCACCGAGAACAATCGCCATTTCAGCGTCGTTCGGATTGTCGATGATTTCCAGTTTTGCTTTTCGCGCCGCCGCGCCCAGCAGGGTCTTCGCCATATAGGCGCGTGCCTGACCGAGATTAGCGTCAATAATCAGCAGCGTTTTCATTATGCCTCTCCTGCTGTCAGTTAAAAGGTTGTAAGTCGACGCGCGCCATCATTGCGGCCAACTGCGGACGATCGGTAATACCCACATTGCTTTGACTTACCGCCAGGGCTGCAACAGCTGTCGCCAGACGCAGTGTGTGTTCACTGGATTCACGCATCAGCAAGCCATAAATCAGGCCACCAACCATAGAATCCCCTGCGCCAACGGTGCTTACGACATCGACTGACGGTGGTTTGGCGATCCATTCGCCGGAGGCATTAACCCAAAGCGCGCCTTCGGCACCCAGTGAAATAACAACATGCGCAATACCTTGTTCACGCAGCGCATGTGCAGCTTCAATCACATCTTTCATTTCAGGCAGTTTACGGCCTGCCCAGATTTCCAGCTCGCGGCGGTTAGGTTTCACCAGCCACGGTGCCGCTTTCAAACCTGCTACTAACGCTTCACGGCTACTATCAAAGATAATGCAAGGACACTGACTACGCAGGCGAGTCATCCAGTCGGTGAACGCTTCCGGGCTGACGCCTGACGGTAAGCTTCCGCTGACACAGACCATATCGAACTGACCGAGCCAGCTCAGAGAATCAGTCACAAAGCGTTCCCAGTCGGCGGGGGTGACTTCAAAACCCGAGAAGTTGAAGTCGGTCACTTCGCCGTCTTTTTCCGTCAGCTTAACGTTAATTCGGGTGCGCCCCTGTACAACCTGGAAACGGTTGGCAATGCCCAGCTCGCTGAACAGTTGCTGAAAACCATCCTGATTGTCTTTACCGAGGAAGCCGCCAACGGTGACATCAATTCCCAGGTCTTTTAATACTTTGGCCACGTTGATGCCTTTACCCGCCGCATGCAGACCGGTGGTTTTCACCAGGTTCACTTCGCCGCGTTCAATTTCCGGGCAGAAACCAACAAGGTCATAAGCCGGATTAAGGGTGATAGTAGCAACACGTCTGCTCATTATGCGCCCTCCCCAAGACCAGCAGCGATAGCGTCGCCAATGGCTTTCAGCGCCTGTTCAGCATCTGCACCCTGGGCGGTAAAGCGTAGGCGATGACCTTTCTTAACGCCAAGTGCCACAACTTTCATCAGACTACGTCCGTTTGCCGGTTTGCCGGTGCCATCAAGGTTTGTCACGGTAATATCACTGTTAAATTGTTTAATGGTATTGACCAGCATGGTACCTGGACGAGCATGCAGGCCGTGTTCATTGCGCACCACAAACTCCGCGCTTAACACATCGTCGGTCGGCGCATCATCGCTGGTCAGCAGCGCCAGCAACGTTGCCGCATCCGCTTTCAGCAAGCGGTCAGCTTTATTATCGAGCAACAAATCGGCGAGACGCTTAAGAACCGCAATGGGCTGATCGTCATTCATCGCCACACTCACCAGCATGGCTGCCGTTTCGCCGTCCACATCAAAAGCATTTGCCGCACGGCTTACCGCAATCGCGCTACGCAGATTGCCTTCGGCGCTATCGCTCAGCCAGATACCCTGTCCGAGGTTCAGCGGTTGTTCATTGATGGCTTTGGTGACGAAAGTGGCGTTAACTGCCCCCGCTTCTTTCAGACGTGCAGCGTTCAGCGCCTGAAGAGTCAGCAGATCGCTGGCGACGATATCCAGCGTCAGCATTTCGTTGTCGAGCTTCAGCTGCTCACTCTGCTTTTCGCCCATCAGCAATGCGCGAAGTTCTTCTGCTGTTGTTGCTGACTTCAGTTGTTCAGCAACGGAATCATCGCTCAGTACGTGGGTCAGCTGGCGTAGCAGGCCCAGATGTTCATCCGAGCTGGCAGCAATACCGATCGCCACGTACGCTACCTGGCCGTCACCCCAGGTGACGCCTTCCGGGAACTGAAATACCTGAACGCCGGTTTTCAGCACCTGATCGCGGGTGTCGGTAGTGCCGTGTGGAATAGCAATACCATTGCCGAGGAACGTAGAGGTTTGCTGTTCGCGCGCCAGCATGCCATTGACGTAGCCTTCAGCTACATTACCGGCCTGCACCAGCGCCGCAGCGACCTGGCGAATCGCCTCTTCTTTGTCTCCGGCCTTTTCGCCCGGATGGATGTCCTGTACGGATAACTGGAACATAGTTCTCCTCTCTTGCTGAATTGAAACGATTCAGCTTCTATGAGAAAAAAAGCGCCAACCTGGCTTAGGGTTAAAGACAAGATCGCGCTGAAACGTTTCAAGAAAGCATAATACTTCTGTTTCAGCACGCAAGGAAAGCCGTAAAGTTATGAGCAAAAGTTTGATGTGCTGCACAATTTTTTGCCATTTTTCCTAATTGCTGATGGGAAAATCCGTTATCAGCAATTTCATTTCAGCAGCGTCAGCAGCCAATCAGCAACAGTGAAATGGCATTTTGATTATTCGTGGCGCTTTTGATTTCGCTGTCTGTTTATTTTCTGACAAGCAGCGTAAACTCCGCGTCTTCCTCTTCCAGTGATCGACCAGCATGCATAACTCCCCCGCAGTCTCCAGCGCGAAATCGTTTGACCTGACCTCGACGGCGTTTTTAATCGTTGCCTTTCTCACCGGTATTGCGGGCGCTCTGCAAACCCCGACACTCAGTATTTTTCTTACCGATGAAGTACATGCCCGTCCGGCGATGGTGGGATTCTTCTTTACCGGCAGCGCTGTCATTGGGATTCTGGTAAGTCAGTTTCTCGCCGGGCGCTCTGATAAGCGCGGCGATCGCAAATCGCTGATTGTCTTTTGCTGCCTGTTAGGCGTGCTGGCCTGCACCCTTTTTGCCTGGAATCGCAACTACTTTGTTTTGCTATTCGTTGGCGTCTTTCTTAGCAGCTTTGGCTCGACCGCTAACCCGCAAATGTTTGCCCTTGCCCGTGAACATGCCGACAAAACCGGACGTGAGGCGGTGATGTTCAGCTCTTTTTTACGCGCTCAGGTTTCACTGGCATGGGTCATTGGCCCACCGCTGGCTTATGCGTTAGCGATGGGTTTCAGCTTTACGGTAATGTATCTGAGCGCAGCGGTAGCGTTTATTGTTTGCGGCGTGATGGTGTGGCTGTTTTTACCGTCGATGCAAAAAGAGCTTCCGCTGGCGACCGGCACGGTTGAAGCGCCGCGCCGTAACCGTCGCGATACGCTACTGCTGTTTGTCATTTGTACATTGATGTGGGGCTCGAACAGCCTGTACATCATCAACATGCCGCTATTTATTATCAACGAACTGCATCTTCCCGAGAAACTGGCCGGTGTGATGATGGGGACCGCCGCCGGGCTGGAAATCCCGACGATGTTGATTGCCGGATATTTCGCCAAACGTCTGGGTAAGCGTTTCTTAATGCGCGTTGCTGCCGTGGGTGGCGTCTGTTTTTACGCAGGAATGCTGATGGCGCATTCACCTGTCATTCTGTTGGGCTTGCAGCTGCTAAATGCTATTTTTATTGGCATTCTGGGCGGCATCGGGATGCTCTATTTTCAGGATCTGATGCCCGGTCAGGCGGGTTCAGCCACCACGCTCTATACCAACACGTCGCGCGTGGGCTGGATCATCGCAGGATCAGTGGCGGGCATCGTCGCCGAGATCTGGAATTATCACGCTGTGTTCTGGTTTGCGATGGTGATGATTATCGCCACTCTGTTTTGCTTACTGCGGATTAAAGATGTTTAAGGCGCGGTCAGCATTTCCAGATCGATAAGCCAGGTCATCGCCTGCTGACGCGAGTTACCGCACATTTCAGCGCTGGCTTGTAAGCCTGCACAGACTTTCGGTCGCAGTGGCGAGGTGAAAATTTTACAGCGTTGCTGTTCATCAAGCTGAATGCAGGGCGTATTGGCGGGCTTGCCATCTGGCATACCGGGAATAGGGCTGGAAATTGAAGGGGCAGTGCAACACGCCCCGCAACCCGGACGGCATTCCATACGTTGTTCTCTTAAGGTTAACCACCGGATTGATGAGCGCGCACAGTACCACCTTTTTTGCACCAGCAAAAGTGCGAATACCACTTGCCCGAAAGGCCCGTCGCGAGTACTTTGTCGCGATATTTTTGACATTTTCGACTACAGGAATTTTTCGATGCCAAGAGCGAACGAAATTAAAAAAGGTATGGTACTGAATTACAACGGCAAACTGCTGCTGGTTAAGGATATTGATATTCAGTCGCCCACTGCCCGCGGTGCCGCTACGCTGTACAAAATGCGTTTTTCTGATGTCCGTACCGGGCTGAAAGTAGAAGAGCGTTTCAAAGGTGATGACATCGTTGACACCGTGACGCTGACCCGCCGTTACGTTGACTTCTCCTATGTCGATGGTAACGAATATGTCTTTATGGATAAAGAAGACTATACCCCGTATACCTTCACCAAAGATCAGATTGAAGAAGAGTTGCTGTTTATGCCAGAAGGCGGCATGCCGGACATGCAGGTGCTGACCTGGGACGGTCAACTGTTGGCGCTTGAGCTGCCGCAGACCGTTGATCTGGAAATCGTTGAAACCGCACCAGGCATCAAAGGGGCATCTGCCAGCGCCCGTAACAAACCGGCGACATTGAGCACTGGTCTGGTGATTCAGGTACCAGAATACTTAAGCCCGGGCGAAAAAATTCGTATCCATATCGAAGAACGCCGTTATATGGGTCGTGCTGACTAACTTCAGCCGCATGCAGAAAAGGGATAGCTCAGGCTGTCCCTTTTTTAATTTATTATACCAATCTTCTATTTTGCGCTTCCTGAACACCTTACGTCCTCAATTTTCACTCGTTGATTGATCGCCCTCACACTTCATCGCATTAACAATCCAGACCAATTTCAATTGCTGTCATATAACTTTACACTGTCATTGTTAATTAATCGTTACTAAGACGTGACTCCTATGAATACAATCGCCTCCGTTACGCTCCCGCATCATGTACACGCTCCACGCTACGATCGCCAGCAGTTGCAATCACGTATCGTTCATTTTGGCTTTGGAGCCTTTCACCGCGCACATCAGGCGTTACTGACCGATCGTGTGCTGAATGCCCAGGGCAGCGACTGGGGGATCTGTGAAATCAGCTTGTTCAGCGGTGATCAACTGATGAGCCAGCTCCGCGCACAGAACCATTTATATACCGTGCTGGAGAAAGGGGCGGACGGCAATCAGGCGATAATTGTCGGTGCCGTTCACGAATGCCTTAATGCAAAACTGGATTCCTTAGCGGCAATTATTGAGAAATTTTGCGAGCCACAGGTGGCAATTGTTTCCCTGACGATTACCGAAAAA
Organism: Escherichia sp. WS547; assembly: GCF_046486065.1. Classification (NCBI taxonomy): domain Bacteria; kingdom Pseudomonadati; phylum Pseudomonadota; class Gammaproteobacteria; order Enterobacterales; family Enterobacteriaceae; genus Escherichia; species Escherichia sp. WS547. The sequence goes on from NZ_JBJQMA010000001.1 coordinate 64,518, forward strand.
GGCTATTGTATTGACCCGGCCACCGGTGCACTCGACACCAGCAATCCGCGGATTATTCACGATCTACAAAACCCTGAAGAACCTCACTCCGCGCCGGGTATTCTCGTCGAAGCACTGAAACGACGCCGTGAACGCGGCCTTGCACCGTTTACCGTACTCTCCTGCGACAATATTCCCGACAATGGCCATGTGGTGAAAAACGCGGTGCTGGGGATGGCGGAAAAACGTTCACCAGAACTCGCCGGGTGGATAAAAGAACACGTCAGTTTTCCGGGAACCATGGTCGACCGTATTGTTCCGGCAGCAACCGACGAATCACTGGCGGAAATCAGCCAGCATCTGGGGGTGAATGATCCCTGCGCGATTAGCTGCGAACCGTTTATCCAGTGGGTGGTGGAAGATAACTTCGTCGCTGGGCGTCCTGCCTGGGAAGTCGCAGGTGTACAAATGGTGAATGATGTCCTGCCATGGGAAGAGATGAAACTGCGTATGCTTAATGGCAGCCACTCTTTTCTCGCTTATCTGGGTTACCTCTCAGGATTCGCCCATATCAGTGATTGCATGCAGGATCGCGCATTTCGCCATGCCGCCAGAACATTAATGCTGGATGAGCAAGCGCCAACATTGCGAATTAAAGATGTCGATTTAACACAATATGCGGATAAGTTAATTGCACGTTTTGCTAATCCGGCGCTGAAACATAAGACCTGGCAAATCGCGATGGATGGCAGCCAGAAATTACCGCAACGTATGCTGGCAGGTATTCGCATACATCTGGGGCGCGAAACGGACTGGTCGTTGCTGGCATTAGGCGTTGCAGGCTGGATGCGTTACGTCAGCGGCGTTGATGATGCCGGAAATGCCATTGATGTTCGCGATCCGCTTAGCGATAAAATTCGCGAACTTGTTGCGGGCAGTAGCAGTGAACAACGCGTAACCGCCCTGCTTTCCCTGCGTGAAGTTTTCGGTGATGATCTGCCAGATAACCCGCATTTTGTGCAGGCTATCGAACAAGCCTGGCAACAAATCGCACAATTCGGCGCGCATCAGGCGCTATTAAACACCCTCAAAATTTAACGATTTCTGCGGTTAAAGCGGATGAAGCTCGCCTTCGTCCGCTCCCCCCTTCTCTTTTCTGCCTTTTTTAGCCAGGATTAACGCTCAGTTAACTTTTAAGAGTATTGCGGAGCCGTTGTGACCAGGACCAACCTCATCACCGGTTTTCTCGGCAGCGGGAAAACTACGTCGATTCTTCATCTGTTAGCCCATAAAGATCCCAACGAAAGATGGGCGGTACTGGTTAATGAATTTGGGGAAGTCGGAATTGATGGTGCTTTGCTCGCCGATAGCGGCGCATTGCTGAAAGAGATCCCCGGCGGCTGCATGTGCTGCGTTAATGGTTTACCCATGCAGGTAGGGTTGAATACCTTACTGCGTCAGGGAAAACCAGACCGCTTGTTGATAGAGCCGACCGGACTGGGTCATCCGAAACAGATCCTAGATCTCTTAACCGCGCCCGTGTATGAACCGTGGATAGATCTGCGCGCCACGTTGTGCATTCTCGATCCACGCCTGCTGCTGGACGAAAAAAGCGCCAGCAATGAAAACTTCCGTGACCAGCTGGCTGCCGCAGACATTATTGTCGCCAATAAATCCGACCGTGCGACGCCCGAAAGTGAGCAAGCGCTACAGCGCTGGTGGCAGCAAAATGGTGGCGATCGGCAATTAATTCACAGCGAGCATGGGAAAATTGACGGTCATCTTCTGGATTTGCCGCGTCGCAATTTAGCCGAGTTGCCCGCCAGCGCCGCACATTCTCATCATCATAGCGTGAAAAAAGGGTTAGCAGCGTTAAGCCTGCCAGAGCATCAACGCTGGCGTCGCAGTCTGAACAGCGGGCAAGGATATCAGGCCTGCGGCTGGATATTCGACGCTGATACGGTATTCGACACCATTGGCATTCTGGAATGGGCGCGACTTGCATCGGTAGAACGCGTCAAAGGCGTGCTGCGTATTCCCGAAGGGCTGGTGCGAATCAACCGTCAGGGCGATGACCTGCACATTGAAACGCAAAACATTGCGCCACCGGACAGCCGTATTGAGCTGATTTCCAGCAGCGAAGCTGACTGGAATGCCTTGCAGAGCGCGCTGTTGAAGCTTCGTTTAGCGACTACCGCGTAAGGTTGCCTGCGTTTTTCAGTAAGATAATTAGAGAAAATATGATTAAAAATTTGCCGCAAATAGTGTTGTTGAATATTGTCGGCCTCGCGCTGTTTCTTTCCTGGTATATTCCCGTTAATCATGGATTCTGGTTGCCGATTGATGCGGATATTTTTTATTTCTTTAATCAGAAACTGGTCGAAAGTAAGGCCTTTTTGTGGCTGGTTGCATTGACCAACAATCGCGCTTTCGACGGTTGTTCTCTGCTGGCGATGGGAATGTTGATGCTGAGTTTCTGGCTGAAAGAAAACGCCCCTGGCAGACGACGTATCGTGATTATTGGTCTGGTCATGCTATTAACTGCAGTGGTATTAAACCAGCTGGGTCAGGCATTAATTCCTGTAAAACGGGCCAGCCCAACATTGACTTTTACCAATATTAACCGCGTCAGCGAACTGCTCTCTGTTCCCACGAAAGATGCCTCACGAGATAGCTTTCCCGGCGATCACGGCATGATGCTGCTTATTTTTTCGGCATTCATGTGGCGTTATTTCGGCAAAGTTGCAGGCCTTATCGCCCTTATTATTTTTGTGGTTTTTGCGTTTCCCAGAGTAATGATTGGCGCACACTGGTTTACTGACATCATTGTAGGTTCGATGACCGTGATATTGATCGGTTTGCCCTGGGTGTTGCTGACACCATTAAGTGATCGATTAATCACCTTTTTTGACAAATCACTACCGGGAAAAAACAAACATTTCCAAAACAAATAACTCACAGTAATTAACATCATCAGGGTTATTTTTATAGTGAGGATAATCCTGATGATGCGCACCGTGCTTTCATCCATCGCGCGCAAAAATCATTCTCTAAGTAAATGAATGGATTGCATGCGTTTCACTCAATCGTACTTTAATTGACCAATCCCGCTTATTAACTTTCTGTATCACTTTTTCTTATAAAAAATCATGTAAAACCGCTCGCCAAGACCGCACCAATCGGGTAATCTCGAACTCGTTTTGCCTCGGCGGTAGATTATCCTCACAGCATATAATTTTGTGCGTTAGTCCACAGATTTGGCCTTAAGGAATTGTTTCAACATGCCCAGGTAATTAGTCTCGTGTCGCTTGGCATTTTTTTATAACGATATTTGTCGTTAAGGACTTCAAGGGAAAACAAACAACATGGTCAAATCTCAACCGATTTTGAGATATATCTTGCGCGGGATCCCCGCGATTGCAGTAGCGGTTCTGCTTTCTGCATGTAGTGCAAATAACACCGCAAAGAATATGCATCCTGAGACACGTGCAGTGGGTAGTGAAACATCATCACTGCAAGCTTCTCAGGATGAATTTGAAAACCTGGTTCGTAATGTCGACGTAAAATCGCGAATTATGGATCAGTATGCTGACTGGAAAGGCGTACGCTATCGTCTGGGCGGCAGCACTAAAAAAGGTATCGATTGTTCTGGTTTCGTACAGCGTACATTCCGTGAGCAATTTGGCTTAGAACTTCCGCGTTCGACTTACGAACAGCAGGAAATGGGTAAATCTGTTTCCCGCAGTAATTTGCGTACGGGTGATTTAGTTCTGTTCCGTGCCGGTTCAACGGGACGCCATGTCGGTATTTATATCGGCAACAATCAGTTTGTCCATGCTTCCACCAGCAGTGGTGTTATTATTTCCAGCATGAATGAACCGTACTGGAAGAAGCGTTACAACGAAGCACGCCGGGTTCTCAGCCGCAGCTAATAAACCGTTTGGATGCAATCCCTTGGCTATCCTGACGAGTTAACTGAAAGCACTGCTTAGGCAGTGCTTTTTTGTTTTCATTCATCAGAGAAAATGATGTTTCCGCGTCTTGATCCAGGCTATAGTCCGGTCATTGTTATCTTTTAAATGTTGTCGTAATTTCAGGAAATTAACGGAATCATGTTCATACGCGCTCCCAATTCTGGACGTAAGCTCCTGCTTACCTGCATTGTTGCAGGCGTGATGATTGCGATACTGGTGAGCTGCCTTCAGTTTTTAGTGGCCTGGCATAAGCACGAAGTCAAATACGACACACTGATTACCGACGTACAAAAGTATCTCGATACCTATTTTGCCGACCTGAAATCCACTACTGACCGGCTTCAGCCGCTGACCTTAGATACCTGCCAGCAGGCTAACCCCGAACTGACCGCCCGCGCGGCGTTTAGCATGAATGTCCGTACGTTTGTGCTGGTGAAAGATAAAAAAACATTCTGTTCATCTGCGACCGGTGAGATGGACATTCCACTCAATGAATTGATTCCGGCGCTCGACATTAATAAAAACGTCGATATGGCGATCTTACCCGGCACGCCGATGGTGCCGAACAAACCCGCAATCGTCATTTGGTATCGCAACCCGTTGTTGAAAAATAGTGGCGTGTTTGCCGCGCTGAATCTCAATCTGACGCCTTCACTCTTCTATAGCTCACGGCAGGAAGATTACGATGGTGTCGCCCTCATTATTGGTAATACTGCGCTATCTACCTTTTCGTCACGTTTGATGAATGTTAATGAATTAACCGACATGCCGGTCCGTGAAACTAAAATTGCGGGCATTCCTCTGACCGTTCGGCTTTATGCGGATGACTGGACATGGAACGATGTGTGGTACGCATTTTTACTGGGCGGCATGAGTGGAACTGTCGTTGGCCTGCTCTGCTATTACCTGATGAGTGTACGTATGCGCCCCGGCAGAGAAATCATGACCGCCATCAAGCGCGAACAATTTTACGTGGCCTATCAACCGGTGGTGGATACACAATCTTTGCGAGTAACGGGCCTGGAAGTACTGCTACGCTGGCGGCATCCTGTCGCGGGAGAAATACCCCCGGATGCCTTCATTAACTTTGCCGAATCGCAAAAGATGATTGTGCCACTGACTCAGCACCTGTTTGAGTTGATTGCCCGCGATGCCGCAGAATTAGAAAAAGTACTGCCGGTAGGCGTCAAATTTGGCATTAACATTGCGCCGGACCATCTGCACAGCGAAAGCTTTAAAGCAGATATCCAGAAACTGCTCACTTCCCTGCCCGCACACCATTTCCAGATTGTGCTGGAAATTACCGAGCGCGATATGCTGAAAGAGCAAGAAGCCACGCAACTCTTTGCCTGGCTACACTCGGTCGGCGTAGAAATTGCTATTGATGACTTCGGTACCGGGCACAGCGCGCTTATCTACCTTGAGCGTTTTACGCTCGATTATCTGAAAATTGACCGTGGATTTATCAACGCCATCGGTACGGAAACGATCACTTCACCTGTACTTGACGCGGTGCTGACGCTGGCGAAACGCCTCAATATGCTGACGGTTGCTGAAGGGGTCGAAACGCCGGAACAGGCGCGATGGCTAAGCGAACGCGGCGTTAATTTCATGCAAGGCTACTGGATTAGTCGCCCGTTACCGCTGGACGATTTTGTTCGCTGGCTGAAGAAACCGTATACGCCGCAGTGGTAAGGTGTGCTTACGTCCCTTATTATTCATAGAGAAAGCATGCCGGATTGCGGCTAATGATGAGTAAAAGGAAATCCGTTGCAGATGATTGTGCGCATACTGCTGCTGTTTATCGCTCTGTTCACCTTTGGTGCGCAGGCGCAGGCTATCAAGGAAAGCTATGCCTTTGCCGTGCTGGGCGAACCCCGGTACGCCTTTAATTTCAACCATTTTGATTATGTGAACCCCGCCGCGCCAAAAGGGGGGCAGATAACGTTGTCAGCCCTCGGCACCTTCGATAATTTCAACCGCTATGCACTGCGCGGCAACCCGGGCGCACGCACCGAGCAGCTGTACGACACGCTATTTACGACTTCCGATGACGAACCAGGCAGTTATTACCCGCTGATTGCTGAAAGTGCACGCTATGCTGACGATTATTCCTGGGTGGAGGTCGCTATTAATCCGCTCGCCCGTTTTCATGATGGTTCGCCCATTACTGCCCGCGATGTAGAGTTTACTTTTCAAAAATTTATGACCGAAGGCGTGCCGCAATTTCGTCTGGTCTACAAAGGCACCACCGTCAAAGCCATTGCGCCGTTAACCGTGCGCATTGAGTTAGCTAAACCCGGCAAAGAAGATATGCTGAGTCTGTTTTCGCTGCCGGTGTTTCCAGAAAAGTACTGGAAGAATCACAAACTTAGCGACCCGCTCGCCACGCCTCCGCTTGCCAGTGGTCCGTACCGAATTACGTCTTGGAAAATGGGGCAAAATATTGTCTATTCCCGCGTGAAAGATTACTGGGCAGCAAACTTACCGGTAAACCGTGGACGCTGGAATTTCGACACCATTCGCTACGATTATTACCTCGATGATAATGTCGCCTTTGAAGCGTTTAAAGCCGGTGCCTTTGATTTGCGTATGGAAAACGACGCCAAAAACTGGGCCACGCGCTATACCGGTAAAAATTTCGATAAGAAATACATCATCAAAGATGAGCAAAAGAACGAATCAGCCCAGGATACGCGCTGGCTGGCGTTTAATATCCAACGTCCGGTATTCAGCGATCGCCGGGTGCGGGAAGCGATCACTCTCGCCTTTGACTTTGAATGGATGAACAAAGCGTTGTTTTACAATGCCTGGAGTCGCACGAACAGTTATTTTCAGAATACCGAATACGCGGCCAGAAATTACCCCGACGCCGCGGAGCTGGTGCTTCTGGCACCAATGAAAAAAGATCTACCGCCAGAAGTCTTCACGCAAATCTACCAGCCGCCGGTATCCAAAGGCGATGGCTACGATCGTGACAACCTGTTAAAAGCCGACAAACTTCTCAACGAAGCGGGCTGGGTGCTGAAGGGTCAGCAACGCGTAAATGCCACAACGGGTCAGCCGCTCAGCTTTGAGTTATTGCTACCTTCGAGCAGCAATAGTCAGTGGGTATTGCCGTTCCAGCACAGCCTGCAACGGCTGGGTATCAACATGGACATTCGCAAAGTGGATAACTCGCAAATCACCAACCGCATGCGCAGTCGCGACTATGACATGATGCCGCGCGTATGGCGGGCGATGCCGTGGCCCAGTTCCGATTTACAGATTTCCTGGTCATCGGAATATATCAATTCCACTTATAATGCCCCCGGCGTGCAAAGCCCGGTTATCGACTCGCTGATCAACCAAATTATTGCCGCGCAGGGAAATAAAGAAAAATTACTGCCGTTGGGGCGAGCACTGGATCGCGTATTAACGTGGAATTATTACATGCTGCCAATGTGGTATATGGCGGAAGACCGTCTCGCCTGGTGGGATAAATTCTCTCAACCCGCAGTGCGCCCTGTTTACAGCCTGGGTATCGATACCTGGTGGTATGACGTTAATAAAGCGGCCAAACTGCCGTCAGCCAGACAACAGGGAGAGTAGATGGGCGCTTATCTGATTCGCCGTCTGTTGCTGGTGATCCCAACGTTATGGGCGATTATCACTATCAACTTTTTCATCGTGCAAATTGCGCCTGGCGGTCCGGTCGACCAGGCTATCGCCGCCATTGAGTTTGGTAATGCCGGAGTATTACCCGGCGCAGGCGGTGAAGGTGTTCGCGCCAGCCATGCGCAAACGGGCGTCGGCAATATCAGCGACAGTAATTACCGTGGCGGACGCGGATTAGATCCAGAAGTGATCGCCGAGATCACTCATCGCTACGGTTTCGATAAGCCGATCCACGAACGTTACTTCAAAATGCTCTGGGACTACATCCGCTTTGATTTTGGCGACAGCCTTTTTCGCAGCGCCTCGGTACTGACGCTGATTAAAGATAGTCTGCCGGTTTCCATCACCCTCGGATTATGGAGCACGCTGATTATCTATCTGGTGTCGATTCCGTTAGGCATTCGCAAAGCTGTTTATAATGGTAGCCGCTTTGACGTCTGGAGTAGTGCATTTATCATCATCGGCTACGCCATTCCAGCCTTTTTGTTTGCCATCCTGCTGATTGTCTTCTTCGCGGGCGGCAGCTATTTCGACCTGTTCCCTCTGCGCGGCCTGGTTTCCGCTAACTTTGATTCGCTGCCGTGGTATCAGAAAATCACCGATTATCTGTGGCATATCATGCTGCCGGTGCTGGCGACAGTGATTGGCGGCTTTGCGGCGCTGACCATGCTGACAAAAAACTCATTCCTTGATGAAGTGCGCAAGCAATACGTGGTGACCGCCCGTGCGAAAGGGGTAAGTGAAAAAAATATTCTCTGGAAACATGTGTTCCGCAACGCCATGCTGCTGGTGATTGCCGGTTTTCCGGCGACGTTTATCAGCATGTTTTTTACCGGCTCGCTGCTGATTGAGGTGATGTTTTCACTCAATGGTCTTGGCTTACTGGGCTACGAAGCGACCGTCTCGCGCGATTATCCTGTAATGTTTGGTACCTTGTATATTTTCACCCTGATTGGCCTGCTGCTGAATATTGTCAGTGATATCAGCTATACGCTGGTCGATCCGCGTATAGATTTTGAGGGACGTTAATGTCGCGACTCAGCCCCGTCAATCAGGCCCGTTGGGCGCGTTTTCGTCATAACCGTCGCGGCTACTGGTCGTTATGGATTTTCCTCGTTTTGTTTGGTTTGAGTTTGTGTTCTGAACTGATCGCCAACGATAAACCGTTGCTGGTACGTTATGACGGCAGTTGGTATTTCCCGTTGTTGAAAAACTACAGCGAAAGCGATTTTGGCGGCCCGCTGGCAAGCCAGGCTGATTATCAGGACCCGTGGCTGAAACAGCGGTTGGAAGATAAAGGCTGGGTACTATGGGCACCGATTCGCTTTGGCGCTACCAGTATCAACTTTTCTACCGACAAGCCCTTCCCCTCCCCACCCTCCCGGCAAAACTGGCTGGGAACGGATGCCAATGGCGGCGATGTGCTGGCACGTATTCTCTATGGCACGCGGATCTCAGTTCTGTTTGGCCTGATGCTGACCCTCTGCTCCAGCGTGATGGGCGTGCTGGCGGGGGCGCTACAAGGCTATTACGGCGGTAAAGTCGATCTCTGGGGGCAACGTTTTATTGAAGTATGGTCGGGGATGCCGACGCTGTTTTTGATTATTTTACTTTCCAGCGTCGTACAGCCTAACTTCTGGTGGCTGTTGGCAATTACCGTCTTGTTTGGCTGGATGAGTCTGGTCGGCGTGGTGCGGGCGGAGTTTTTACGTACCCGTAATTTCGACTACATCCGCGCGGCGCAGGCGCTTGGCGTCAGCGATCGCAGTATCATCCTGCGTCATATGTTGCCAAATGCCATGGTCGCTACCCTCACCTTTTTACCGTTTATTTTATGTAGTTCGATCACCACCCTGACCTCACTCGATTTCCTCGGCTTCGGTCTGCCGCTCGGTTCACCGTCACTCGGCGAACTGCTGTTACAAGGGAAAAATAACCTTCAGGCCCCGTGGCTTGGGATCACCGCCTTCTTGTCGGTGGCGATATTGTTGTCTTTGCTGATCTTTATTGGTGAAGCCGTCCGCGACGCATTTGATCCTAATAAGGCGGTGTAGCATGACGCAAACTCTGTTAGCGATTGAAAATTTGTCGGTGGGTTTTCGCCATCAGCAAACCGTACGTACAGTAGTCAATGATGTTTCACTTCAGATTGAGGCTGGCGAAACGCTGGCGCTGGTGGGTGAGTCAGGTTCAGGCAAAAGCGTTACCGCGCTGTCAATTTTACGCCTGCTCCCTTCCCCGCCGGTTGAATATCTCTCCGGCGATATTCGTTTTCATGGCGAATCGCTGCTTCATGCCAGCGATCAAACGTTGCGCGGTGTACGCGGTAATAAGATCGCCATGATTTTTCAGGAGCCGATGGTGTCATTAAATCCATTGCATACCCTGGAAAAACAGCTTTATGAAGTGCTTTCACTCCACCGCGGGATGCGTCGGGAAGCGGCTCGTGGCGAAATTCTTAACTGCCTTGATCGCGTCGGTATCCGCCAGGCGGCAAAACGGCTGACAGATTATCCGCATCAGCTCTCCGGCGGCGAACGCCAGCGGGTGATGATTGCGATGGCGCTGTTAACGCGACCGGAATTATTAATTGCCGATGAACCAACCACCGCACTGGACGTCTCTGTTCAGGCGCAAATTTTACAGCTGTTGCGCGAACTGCAAGGCGAGCTGAATATGGGTATGCTGTTTATTACTCATAACCTCAGCATTGTCAGAAAACTGGCCCATCGCGTGGCGGTAATGCAAAACGGTCGCTGTGTCGAGCAAAATAACGCCGCTACGCTATTTGCCTCACCCACTCATCCTTACACACAAAAGCTACTCAACAGTGAACCGTCAGGCGACCCGGTACCATTGCCAGAACCTGCCTCAACGTTGCTGGATGTTGAACAGCTTCAGGTTGCCTTCCCCATTCGCAAAGGGATTTTGAAGCGCATTGTGGATCATAATGTGGTGGTGAAAAACATCAGTTTTACGCTACGAGCGGGTGAAACACTGGGTTTAGTAGGCGAGTCAGGTTCCGGGAAAAGCACGACGGGACTGGCGCTGCTGCGACTGATTAACTCTCAGGGCAGCATTATCTTTGACGGTCAGCCACTGCAAAATTTAAATCGTCGCCAGCTGTTACCTATTCGTCATCGCATTCAGGTGGTATTTCAGGATCCAAACTCCTCGCTCAACCCACGACTCAACGTTTTGCAGATTATTGAGGAAGGCTTACGGGTTCACCAGCCGACGCTTTCTGCCGCACAACGCGAACAACAAGTGATAGCCGTGATGCATGAAGTGGGATTAGATCCTGAAACACGCCACCGTTATCCGGCGGAGTTCTCTGGTGGTCAGCGGCAACGTATTGCGATTGCCAGGGCGTTAATTCTTAAGCCCTCGCTGATCATTCTTGATGAACCAACATCATCGCTCGACAAAACGGTACAGGCGCAAATATTGACGCTATTGAAATCATTGCAACAAAAGCATCAACTGGCCTATTTGTTTATCAGTCACGATTTGCACGTTGTCCGCGCGTTATGTCATCAGGTTATCGTACTGCGACAAGGGGAAGTAGTGGAACAAGGACCGTGCGCGCGCGTGTTTGCCGCACCGCAGCAGGAGTATACGCGTCAGCTACTGGCGTTGAGCTGACGCTTAAAAAGGATTGTAGTTTGAGAAGGGTTCGGCAATTGCCACACCAAAATTTTTCAATCGGCATGTTGCAGCAAACTCGTCCTGGCGATTTACAAACAGGCACGGCTCACCTTCACACTCCAGTACCGAACATGGAACTTCGATGTCGCTTAACGCCTGGCTGAGTTTGTACATCACCGACCATGCATTATCACCATCCGGGCTAAGCAATTTAAGCGCCACCAGGCTGTTGTCACCGCACGGTCCATTTTGCGGAATCGGTTCAACCTTCGAACCTGCGAAACCAGCAGACCAGCGATAGTTCTGCGGCAGTCGATGGACGATTGAGAGTTGTAATGAAGTCACTTATTTTCCCCGGAAGCACATTTACCTCACAATTTGTTTACATAAATTTTAACACATCATCAACAATCCGTCTTTATACAGATCGTAAAGATTGATGCCTCGCCAGCGTGGCCTCTATGGCTCTGATTTAAATAATATCTGCGGGCGTGGTCACGTTTGCGGGGCTATATGTACCCGTTTCTGCGATCTAACTCAACCTTTTTAACTACAATGATGTGACTTTTTACATAAATTGATTTTACATAAAATAAACATATATCGGGGGAATGATGGATTTGTGGTTGACATGCATCAACAAAGGAAGCCTTTTAGCTTCCTCGTTGTGCAATAGATCACCGTTTTTTCGGCCGACTGGCGTACAGACAGAAGAGAATGGAGCTGGTTGCGCAGAATGCAATTGACCAAATCATCGGCCATGCAGAGTTAAAGGTCGCAAGAGAAAGTAATGCGCCAACAATTGCCCCTATGCCGAAACGGAAGGTTCCTGCCAGCGAAGATGCCGTTCCCGCCATATGGGGAAACTCATCAAGAATGACCGCCATCGCATTAGATGACACCATCGACACGCAGCCCACAAACGCCGCAACGCCAACCACCAGCGACCAGAATCCCAGCCCCAGCAGCGCACTGATGACCATCCACGCCGCCATAATAAACTGTATCCACAACCCCGAGCGGAACATATTTAACGCGCCAATTCGGCGGACGAAGCGGCTGTTAAAGATGGTCATCACGAACAGGAAAACAATGTTTAGCGCAAAGTAATAACCAAAGTTTTCCGGCGCGACGTGGTTAATTTCAATATAGACAAACGGTCCGGCGCTCAGGAACGAGAACATCCCGGCAAAGCTGAAACCGCTGGCCAGCATATAACTCAGGACACGCTTATGACGGAACAGCGCCGCAAAGTTACCAATAGTGGTACGAATGTGAAAAGGCTGGCGACGCTCCGGTGGTAAGGTTTCTTTGATCAGAAAGAAGATCATTGCCGAAGCCAGAATCGCCGCCACGGCGAGGATCCAGAAGATGTAATGCCAGCTCAGCCACACCAGTACCCAGCCGCCAACTATCGGTGCCATCAGCGGTGCAATGGTCGTCACCAGCATGACAAACGACATCATCCGCGAGAACTCTTCTTTCGGGTAGATATCACGCATTAAAGCGTTGATAACCACGCTGGCCGCAGCAGCCGCCAGTCCGTGGAAGAAACGCATCACAATCAGCTGCTCGATAGTTTGTGCCAACGCACACGCCACCGCGGCGGCGGCAAACACCAGCGTACCGCCAAGAACCACCGGCTTACGCCCGAAGCTGTCTGCCATCGGCCCGTAGATTAACTGCCCCAACGCAAAGCCCAGAATATAAGTACTGAGGGTCATCTGCGTACTGCCCGCCGGTACGCCAAACTGAGCTGAAATTACCGGTAGCGCAGGCAGATACATATCAATCGACAGCGGCATCAACATGGCCAGCAGGCCAAGGATAAAAACAATAGCAAACGACGAATGCTGTCGGGTGGTCACAACGGGCTCCTGAAAGTCATTGAAAAGTTAGACGACGCTGGCAATTTCTTCTTCAGTTAACGGACGATATTCACCGGGGGCTAAATCAGCATCCAGCGTAATGCCGCCAATACGTTCACGATGCAGCTCAACCACATGGTTACCCACGGCGGCGAACATACGTTTCACCTGATGATAACGCCCTTCGCTGATGGTCAGACGAACCTGCGTTGGGGTAATCACTTCCAGCACCGCCGGCTTAGTGAGATCTTTTTCGTTATGCAGCTGCACGCCTTTAGCAAATTGCTCTGCCGTATCGTCAGCTACGGGTGATTCCAGCGTCACCAGATAGGTCTTCTCGCAATGATGGCGCGGGGAAGTAATGCGGTGCGACCACTGACCATCATCTGTCATTAGTACCAGACCGGTGGTATCGATATCCAGACGCCCTGCGGCGTGCAGTTTCCACGCTACCGGTTCATCCAGAAAATAGAGCACCGTTGGGTGATCCGGGTCGTCCGTGGAGCAAACATAGCCCTGAGGCTTATTGAGCATGAAGTAACGTGGACCGTGTTGCTGCGCCAGCGGGTTGCCATCGTAAGCGACATCATGTTCAGGGAGCAGTTTGAACGCTGCATTACGGACGATTTCGCCATCGACCGTGACACGATTGCCGCGGATTTCACGCCCGGCAATAGCACGGCTAACGCCGAGTTGCTGTGCGATAAATTTATCAAGTCGCATGTGTGTGATTTTGCCTGTAAAAAACGGAGGTCGGGTAATTACCCGAAAATCTGAACTGTTGTCTGCCCAGTATAGCGGTCTAATAACTTCCCTCAAGGGAAAAAGATCCGTGGCATACTATTAGCAGAATAATCTACCTACGCGAGACCATGATTTTTACACTCCGCCCATATCAGCAAGAAGCCGTGGATGCCACGCTCAACCATTTTCGTCGTCATAAAACCCCTGCCGTCATCGTGCTGCCCACCGGTGCAGGTAAAAGCCTGGTGATAGCGGAACTGGCGCGGCTGGCTCGTGGTCGCGTGCTGGTGCTGGCACACGTTAAAGAACTGGTGGCGCAAAACCATGCAAAATATCAGGCGCTGGGGCTGGAAGCCGATATTTTTGCCGCCGGGCTAAAGCGCAAAGAGAGCCACGGTAAAGTGGTATTTGGCAGCGTGCAGTCGGTCGCCCGTAATCTTGATGCCTTTCAGGGTGAATTCTCGCTGTTGATTGTCGATGAATGTCACCGTATTGGTGACGATGAAGAGAGCCAGTATCAGCAAATCCTCACTCACCTGACCAAAGTGAATCCCCACTTACGCCTGCTGGGGCTGACTGCCACGCCTTTTCGACTGGGCAAAGGCTGGATTTATCAGTTCCATTATCACGGCATGGTACGCGGGGATGAGAAAGCCCTTTTCCGTGACTGCATTTATGAGCTGCCGCTGCGTTATATGATTAAACACGGCTATCTGACGCCGCCAGAACGGCTGGATATGCCGGTAGTGCAATACGATTTCAGCCGCTTGCAGGCACAGAGTAACGGGCTTTTCAGCGAAGCCGATCTCAACCGCGAGCTGAAAAAACAGCAACGTATTACCCCGCACATCATCAGCCAGATTATGGAGTTCGCCGAAAAGCGTAAAGGAGTGATGATTTTCGCCGCCACCGTTGAACACGCCAAGGAGATAGTGGGACTGCTGCCTGCCGAAGATGCAGCACTGATTACTGGCGACACACCCGGCGCTGAGCGCGATGTGTTAATTGAAGATTTTAAAGCCCAGCGTTTTCGCTATCTGGTCAACGTCGCGGTACTGACCACTGGATTTGACGCCCCGCACGTCGATCTTATTGCTATTCTGCGCCCTACCGAATCGGTGAGTCTTTACCAACAAATTGTCGGGCGCGGTCTGCGTCTCGCTCCAGGCAAGACTGATTGCTTAATTCTTGATTATGCGGGTAACCCTCACGATCTCTACGCGCCGGAAGTTGGTACACCGAAAGGCAAAAGTGACAACGTTCCGGTACAGGTTTTCTGCCCTGCCTGCGGTTTTGCCAACACCTTTTGGGGGAAAACGACCGCCGACGGGACATTGATTGAACACTTTGGTCGCCGCTGTCAGGGATGGTTTGAAGATGACGACGGTCATCGAGAACAGTGTGATTTCCGTTTCCGTTTTAAAAATTGCCCGCAATGTAACGCGGAAAACGATATTGCCGCCCGCCGCTGCCGCGAATGTGACACCGTACTGGTTGATCCGGATGATATGTTAAAAGCGGCGCTACGACTGAAAGACGCGCTGGTATTACGCTGTAGCGGCATGTCTTTGCAGCATGGGCACGACGAGAAAGGCGAATGGTTGAAAATCACCTATTACGATGAAGACGGCGCGGATGTGAGTGAGCGTTTCCGTCTGCAAACGCCCGCTCAGCGTACCGCCTTCGAGCAGCTTTTTATCCGCCCGCATACGCGCACACCGGGCATCCCTCTGCGCTGGATCACCGCCGCCGATATCCTCGCCCAGCAAGCCTTACTGCGACACCCGGATTTTGTCGTCGCCCGCATGAAAGGTCAGTACTGGCAAGTGCGTGAAAAAGTGTTCGATTACGAAGGTCGTTTTCGTCGGGCGCACGAATTACGCGGTTAATGGTAGTTTTGATTGATGTATAAGGCGATTGAGTATAGAATCTCGCCCGCTTTTGCATACGCAAAGCAGATCACTTACCTGTTGCTGGGTCGCCTGTAGCAGGATTAATTTAAGAGAGAAAGAAATGTTTACTATCAACGCAGAAGTACGTAAAGAGCAGGGTAAGGGTGCGAGCCGCCGCCTGCGTGCCGCTAACAAGTTCCCGGCAATCATCTACGGTGGCAAAGAAGCGCCGCTGGCTGTCGAACTGGATCACGACAAAGTCATGAACATGCAAGTTAAAGCTGAATTCTACAGCGAAGTTCTGACCATCGTTGTTGACGGTAAAGAAATCAAAGTTAAAGCTCAGGACGTACAGCGTCACCCGTACAAACCGAAGCTGCTGCACATCGACTTCGTTCGCGCTTAATTGCTGAATAAGTTGTAAAAAACCCCGCTCCGGCGGGGTTTTTTGTCTCTGCAAATTATGCCTGATTACGGTATTGCTATTTTTTGCAGGCCAGATAAGGCGTTCACGCCGCATCTGGCATTCAGAACACAAAACCGATTAATTGCCGCCGGACGTCCGGCGCTGCAATTGATCGCGCAGGTTCGGCGGCGTGCCTTTAATAGTCAGGGTATCGGTCGCCGGATCCCAGAAAATCCGTTCGCCCAACAGCATCGCATCAAAGTTAATAGTCAAGCCACCGCCGCTACCGGCAAACTTCGTCAACTGACGCAGTGTGCTACGGTCTGCCGGGAAGCTCTCTTCCAGTTCGTAGCCTTTTTCAGCCGCAAACTCCGTGAAGCTCACTTCGCTGACGCCTGCCAGCTCTTTCGACAGCGATTCCAGTTCAATCTCTTCACCTGCCTGTAGCTGCTCATTACAGTAGCTATAAACCTGCTGGCGCACGTTCTGTCGCTCTGCTTTATCCAGTTGTGCTTCGGCAGTGAAATCATCGACCGCTTGCAACAGCCCACGGTTTTGCGCTTTCGCGTTTAACCCTTCGCTGGCACCGAGGAAATCCATAAAGAAATCTGCCACTTTGCGCCCTACTCGCCCTTTCAGGAAAGTGAGATAGCGGGTCGACTCTGGATTGGTTTCCCATTCGGTTAAATCGATACGCGCAACAATATCTGCATGATTGATATCAAGATAATGGGTTGGATTGATGTCGAGATTTTCGTTAACGCGCATACTGCTCAGGTTGCTCAGGACTGCCACCAGCAGATACTCCACCGCCAGATAGCGATAGTGGCAAAACAGCACGAATCCACCGTCAGCAAAAGGATATTTCGCTAATTCGTCACGCAGGCGACCGGTTGCCGCGCGGCTAAATGCCAGAAAGTCCTCTTCGCCCTGACGCTGTAAGCGCAGCGTCTGCGCCAGTTCACTCTCTTCGCTAAACAAGCCGTAAGCTTTATTTTTGGCGCTATAGACCCGATGCAGTTCTGCCACCATCTCAACGACGGTTTCCGTCGGTTCCAGCAATGAATCGCGCAACACCAGCTCAAGGTTCTGCTCATCACGCTTGATAAGCTGGTGCAGAGCAATCTGGTTGATATCCAGACTCATGATAAACTCTCCTTTAAGACCGGGCGGTATTCAACCACCGCCGGTTAAGCGACGCAATAAAAGATGGCGGTCATTTTACAGAAGGCAGCGTAACGAGAATGATTTAACGCATAAAAAAGCAGAAAAAAAACCGTTGCTACGGTAATATGTTGCCCTTTCATCAACTAACTGATTTCGATTTATGCCACAAATTTCCCGCTACAGTGATGAACAGGTTGAACAATTGCTCGCAGAGCTGCTCAACGTACTGGAAAAACATAAGGCTCCGACCGACCTTTCCCTGATGGTGTTAGGCAACATGGTCACTAACCTTATCAACACCAGCATTGCCCCGGCCCAACGCCAGGCAATTGCCAACTCTTTTGCCCGCGCCTTACAGTCCTCTATCAACGAAGACAAAGCGCACTAAGGGAAACAGATAACAGGTTATGGTAACTCATCGTCAGCGCTACCGTGAAAAAGTCTCCCAGATGGTCAGTTGGGGGCACTGGTTTGCACTGTTCAATATTCTGCTTTCGCTCGTCATTGGCAGCCGTTACCTGTTTATCGCCGACTGGCCGACAACGCTTGCTGGTCGCATTTATTCCTACGTAAGCATTATCGGCCATTTCAGCTTCCTGGTGTTCGCCACCTACTTGCTGATCCTCTTCCCGCTGACCTTTATCGTCGGCTCCCAGAGGCTGATGAGGTTTTTGTCCGTCATTCTGGCAACGGCGGGAATGACGCTATTACTGATCGATAGCGAAGTCTTTACTCGTTTCCATCTCCATCTTAATCCCATCGTCTGGCAGCTGGTTATCAACCCAGACGAAAATGAGATGGCGCGCGACTGGCAGCTGATGTTCATCAGCGTGCCGGTTATTTTATTGCTTGAACTGGTGTTTGCGACGTGGAGCTGGCAAAAGCTACGCAGCCTGACGCGTCGTCGGCGCTTCGCGCGCCCGCTGGCCGCATTCTTATTTATCGCCTTTATCGCCTCGCATGTGGTGTATATCTGGGCCGATGCCAACTTCTATCGCCCGATCACCATGCAGCGCGCTAACCTGCCTCTTTCGTACCCGATGACGGCGCGACGTTTTCTTGAGAAGCATGGCCTGCTTGATGCGCAGGAATATCAACGCCGTCTTATTGAGCAAGGTAATCCAGACGCCGTTTCCGTTCAGTATCCGTTAAGCGAACTGCGCTATCGCGATATGGGCACCGGGCAGAATGTGCTGTTGATTACTGTCGATGGCCTGAACTACTCACGCTTCGAGAAGCAGATGCCTGCGCTGGCAGGTTTTGCTGAGCAAAATATTTCGTTCACGCGCCATATGAGCTCCGGCAACACTACAGACAACGGCATCTTTGGCCTGTTCTATGGCATCTCGCCGAGCTATATGGATGGCATTCTGTCGACCCGTACGCCTGCGGCGTTAATTACTGCGCTTAATCAGCAAGGATATCAGCTGGGGTTATTCTCGTCAGATGGCTTTACCAGCCCGCTGTATCGCCAGGCATTGTTGTCAGATTTCTCGATGCCAAGCGTACGTACCCAATCCGACGAGCAGACCGCCACGCAGTGGATCAACTGGCTGGGCCGCTACGCACAAGAAGATAACCGCTGGTTCTCGTGGGTTTCTTTCAATGGCACTAACATTGACGACAGCAATCAGCAGGCATTTGCACGGAAATATAGCCGGGCGGCAGGCAATGTCGATGACCAGATCAACCGCGTGCTCAATGCACTGCGTGATTCTGGCAAACTGGACAATACGGTGGTAATTATCACTGCCGGTCGGGGTATTCCGCTGAGCGAAGAGGAAGAAACCTTTGACTGGTCCCACGGTCATCTGCAGGTACCATTAGTGATTCACTGGCCAGGTACGCCGGCGCAGCGTATTAATGCTCTGACTGATCATACCGATCTGATGACGACGCTGATGCAACGCCTGCTACATGTCAGCACACCTGCCAGCGAATATTCGCAAGGTCAGGATTTGTTCAACCCTCAACGCCGTCATTACTGGGTTACCGCCGCGGATAACGATACGCTGGCAATTACCACCCCGAAAAAGACGCTGGTGCTGAACAATAACGGTAAATACCGTACTTACAACTTACGTGGTGAAAGAGTGAAAGATGAAAAACCACAGTTAAGTTTGTTATTGCAAGTACTGACAGACGAGAAGCGTTTTATCGCTAACTGATTAATTATAAATCAGTTAGCAAAATATCTTACTTGCAATCGGTGTGGAAAACGGTAGTATTAGCAGCCACGAGTCGGCACGTAGCGCAGCCTGGTAGCGCACCGTCATGGGGTGTCGGGGGTCGGAGGTTCAAATCCTCTCGTGCCGACCAAAAATCCCAAAAAAACCAACCTTTACGGTTGGTTTTTTTATATCTGCATTTAATTCGATAAACAGACCGCGACACATCACGGCCTGTTTATTTTCTGTTATCAGAACGACCAGACCACACCCGCCTGAGTATTCCACGGTGATTCTACCCCTGCGCCATTGCCATAACTGACTGACAAATGACCGCTTAACGTCGGGGTAAACGATGACCTTATCCCAGCCTGATAAACGCCACGGGTTCCAGCCACATCATTATTAAATTTGCCATCGTCATTAACTTTCACCTGGTTAGAATCGGCGTATTCCTGACGCACGGCGGCTTTCAGCCAGGGTTCCAGCGTCGTACCGTTTTGCAGGTCCATGTGATAGCTTACCGCCGTTCCCGCTTCAGCGCGTAATATCCGGGTATTTCCCACATCCGCGCGCATGCCGTTTGATAACGTGTAGTCCTGACCATCTGTGGTAAAGCCGGTAAAGGCCAGATAGGGTCTAACACTCCACAATCCGTCAACCCAACGGAACCCGCTCTCAACATGAGCACCCGCGCCGTTACTATTGTAATCGCCAAACGCTGTTGCCCCATTACTCATCTTGCCATGGATGGTGTTGGCAAAACGGTCAACTTTCACCACCCCATCAACATAGGCACCGTTCTGATGCTCCCAACCGGCATAAGCCCCCAGGGTGTAGCTATCGACATTGCCTTTGCCGCCGCGATCAAAACCAATATCAGAATGAGAGTAACCA
This sequence comes from Escherichia sp. WS547, assembly GCF_046486065.1. NCBI lineage: Bacteria > Pseudomonadati > Pseudomonadota > Gammaproteobacteria > Enterobacterales > Enterobacteriaceae > Escherichia > Escherichia sp. WS547. The sequence goes on from NZ_JBJQMA010000001.1 coordinate 84,918, forward strand.
AAGAACAAGCCGCGAATTGTACTGCTTTCTTCACGGGAGAAACGGCTATCGATACCGAGCGTCAGCCCCGTCAATGTTTGCTCAAAGCCAGCTCCCGCATCAGTGGTCACGTTGTTGCGGGTGTTAATTGCCGAACTCCACATCGCCGTATCGTAATTAACGCCTTTTACGCTACCAAGACGCTCACGCACGGTGTCCAGTTCTGCATCAAATACCAGCGGTTGTGCTGCCGCCATATTCAGCACATCAGTGGTTGAAGGGGTAATTTGCGCGCGATTCTCTGCGAGGCTCCAGCTATGGTTGCCATTATCCAGCAAGGTATATTCATACGTACCGATATCAACAACGCCTCCGGCATTGCCCAACGTAAATGCAGCATCACCGCCGCCCGTTGTTACCAGTGTAAGGCTATCACCTGCTGCCGGGCTGGCACCGGTGTCCGTAACGAATATTTTGAAATCACCTGTTGCCTGACCGGTGACGTTGAGCTGATCGCTCTGATGATTAGCCATATCGGTACGCATATAAAAATTGCCGTTTCCCGATAGGGTATTGGTGGTCAACGTAGTGAAATTTTCCGCACTTGCCGTCACAGATGAACGAGTCACTGGCTCAGCCATCATAATCACATTTGCGCCAGACATCGCAAGGTTGGCTAAGTTGAGGCGAGTGTTTTGGTTCGTCGTAGTGATATCGGCAATGATGGTCCATGCGCTATTTTCGAGCGAAACATCCGCTTTGCTGGTATCCACGGCTCCATGCGTTCTAAAAGAAGCGCCCTCAGAAACCACTACCTTACCCACCAACATAGCGGGTGCATAATTTATTTGCGGCTTCATGACCTCAAGAATGCCATCATTCCCTCTGACTGAAACGTTAACCATCGTGCCAGCCCAGACATTAGCGCGGCCATTGTTGATAACCATATTTTCAGAGATGGCTTTAGAGGAATACGTTATACATCCATTCTGATCTGATCGACCGAGATCATATACCGCATTTGCCTGCACTCTCGTACCAGTATCCTTTCCCAGCGATTGCATAGTGGCATGCTCATCAAGGATAGTGTCAATGGCCTGCGTGTCCTCCATAACAATAAGCCCGGAACCATCATCCAGCTCATAATTTTTTGACACGCCATCTTTTATACTAAATTGGCCTTTACTGTTTGTACCACTCACTTCCAGCGCATTCGTTGAGACAATTAATTTTCCGCCTGCTTTTTTATCAACGCCAGTTGCAGTCCCGCCATCCATAACCTCCAGTAAGCCGCCACTATCCACAGTGGTATTATAAGCGAAGTCATTTTCTTCAACTCGCAAACTTCCGCCGTTTTCCAACAGCATATTATTAGCAATACCATCCTTGATATCGAACTGACCGAGACGGTTTGTTCCGAATACCTCCATGGCCCGGGTGGTTGTTTTAATCGCACCGCCTGCTTTCTGATCTACCGCAAATGCTAATCCCCCCTCTTTAACCTCCAGTAATCCTCCCTTTTCGATAGCGGCAAAGACGGTAATCCCATCTTTTTCAATAATTAAGCGCCCGCCTTTAATGGTAGTATCATTCGCTGCGCCATAAACCTGTAGCACACCATTATTGAGGGTAGTCTGGTTTGCCGCGCCACCCATTTGAACAATTTGATAACCATCATTTAATACTGAGTATTCTGCGGTGCCATTCATTTCAATGTACTGATACCCGCCGTTAATTTCAGTATTACTACTTATACCAAATTCTTTAATATGCTGTTCTCCGCCAGGATTGATTTTCGTATTATTGGCGGTCCCATAAACCAGCTGGATATCTTTTTCCAGGACAACACCATCAACTGTCTCACCATACTCAACTGTTGATGCCAATGCTATGGGTGAATATAACGCTGTAGCCACCAGAACAGATATTGCGGAACGACAAAGAGAAACAGAACCAGATTGATGCATTGAGCTTTCATCCTATGAAATTAATTGCTGTTAAAAGCATTGGGTAAAGAAAATACCCATAGCTCCATACCCGGAGTCAGTTTTTAAAAACTGTTTAAAGAAATGCACAAGTATTGTGATTGATTTTTTAGTTGTTTTTCTTGATGAGAAGCTGATGCAAAATTCCGTCTTTATAATGAAAATGATGCCAAAGCGAACGACAAGGTTGTAGTTTTCACTACATGTCCATACATAAAATGGGGTAACATTCACGCGCCTGGTAGCGTTACCAACGCTACGCTCAAACATAATGATTCTAATAAAACCTCAGGAGACTACTATGCCTGAAGCAACGCCTTTTCAGGTGATGATTGTGGATGATCATCCACTTATGCGACGCGGTGTTCGTCAGTTACTGGAGCTTGATCCTGGCTTTGAAGTGGTCGCCGAAGCGGGCGACGGCGCGAGCGCGATCGATCTGGCGAATAGACTGGATATCGACGTGATCTTGCTGGATCTCAATATGAAAGGTATGAGTGGCCTGGATACCCTCAATGCCTTGCGCAGGGATGGCGTTACCGCGCAAATTATTATCCTGACTGTATCAGATGCCTCCAGCGATGTCTTTGCGCTGATAGACGCAGGCGCAGACGGTTATCTGTTGAAAGATAGCGACCCGGAAGTGTTGCTGGAAGCGATTCGTGCCGGAGCGAAAGGCAGCAAAGTCTTTAGCGAACGCGTCAATCAGTACTTACGTGAACGTGAAATGTTTGGCGCGGAAGAAGATCCCTTCAGCGTGCTGACGGAGCGCGAGCTGGATGTTCTGCACGAGCTGGCACAGGGGCTGTCAAATAAACAGATTGCCTCGGTGTTGAATATTTCCGAGCAGACAGTAAAAGTACACATTCGCAATCTGCTGCGTAAACTCAATGTCCGCTCACGCGTGGCGGCCACCATTCTGTTCCTGCAACAACGCGGGGCACAATAAAAATAGCCCGATGGCATCACCATCGGGCCTCTTTTTATTTACTCTCCTGCGGCGACAAATGTTGCATCGCCTGCGCGATACTACGTTCAATCACTGCACGGCGAGTATCGTTGGCAGGTAAGAGTTTCAACATCATCTCCCACGCGGCAACCGCTTCGCCAAATCGCTGCTGCTCAAAGGCATTAAACGCATACATGCTTAACACACGGATATTGCTATGGTCCGTTCTCACCAACTGGCGTAGCAGTTCACCACCGAGGCGGTTGTCGTTGGGATCAGATGAACGTGTCAACGCTTCAGCGTATCCGAGCGCCGCATCACTGTTCTTCGGATCGAGGCGATATGCAGTAGCGTATGCATCGGTGGCAATACTGGCGTTACCCAGCGCCATGCCAACGCGGCCCAACATAATCCAGCCTTCTATATCTCCCGGATTTTTTTGCAGTTGAGTACGCATCCCCAGCGCCAGGCGCGACATCTCTTCTTCGTTGAGCGGATCGGCTTTCGGATCCAGCGCCCTGTCCAGTAACGCCGGAGCCTGTGCCGTGGCCTGCTGCCAGATTTTCACCTGCTGATAATTGCCCGTCTGGTAGTAGCTGACGCCAGCCACAATTAACGCCACCACAATACCCGGCAGATAAACAATATATCCGGCACGCTTACCTTCCGGCACGCTTTGTTCAGGAAACGCGTCCGGCACCACGCGTACCCGACGCCGCGAGCGGGCGTATATGACCCAACCGCCAATGCCAATAGCCACTACCGGAAGCACCCACAGCAGCATGGTCAGCGGCGTTAACGGCGGATCGTAAGTGACGAAGTTGCCGTAACGCGCCACCATATAATCGACAATCTCTTTTTTACTTTTACCTTCCTGCATCAGTTCATACACTTTCTGGCGCAGGTCGGTGGCAATCATCGAGTTGGAATCGGCAATGCTGTTGTTCTGGCATTTCGGGCAGCGTAGTTCTTCAGTGAGTTGCCGGAACTGCTGCTCCTGCGCTTCATCCTTAAACTGCAACACGTCGATGGTCGCCAGCGCTGAGCCGGAGATCATCAGCATCAGCACGCCCAATAAAAACCTCATTGTGCGGCCTCCTTACTGTATTTCTCCCACAGCGGCTTGATCTCTTCTTCCCAGACGCGAGGATTGAGATCGCCCGCATGGCGATAGCGAATGATGCCGTTGCCGTCGATGAGGAACGTTTCTGGCGCGCCATAGACACCGAGATCCAGTCCTAACATGCCGTCGCCATCAAACAGGCTTAGTGCGTAAGGATTGCCCAGCTCTTTCAGCCAGCTGATTGCCTTCTGGCGATCGTCTTTATAGTTCATGCCGACCACGCGGATGCCCTGCGCAGAAAGCTGATTCAGATATTGATGTTCCGCACGGCAGGTCGGACACCAGGTCGCCCAGACGTTAAGCAGCACTGGTTTGCCCTGAGTCAGCACATCCGCCTGATAAAACTGCCCCGGATTGTCCAGTGATTCGAGGCGAAACTTCGGCACCGGCTTGCCAATGAGCGCCGATTCCAGATTGGTCGGATCATCCCCTTCGGCATTACGCGCCAGCTGCCACAGTAGCGCCGCGGCAATCGCCAGGAAGATAATCAACGGAATTAACAATACTTTGCGCTTCATACAGCCTCCGGCGCAGTTTTTTGCGGACTCACGCGCTTACGATAGCGAGGATCAAACAGACACAGCAGTCCGCCCAACGCCATCATCAGCCCGCCCGCCCAAATCCAGCGAACAAACGGTTTGTAGTAAAGACGCACAGCCCACGCGCCGTTTTCCAGCTCTTCACCGAGCGCGGCGTACAGGTCACGCGTGATGCCACCGTCAATCGCCGCTTCGGTCATCATCGACCCGGCAGTGTTGTAATAACGTTTTTCCGCATACAGCACTGTTTCCGGCTTGCCATCGCGCGTTACGCCGATAGTCGCCACACCGCCACGCCAGTTCGGACCAGTCACCTCTTTGACATCACGGAAAGTGAAGCGATATTCATGAATATCGACGCTATCGCCGGACTTCATGCGCACATCACGCTCAACGCTATAGTTCTGACTAAAAGCAATGCCAACAATTGTCACTGCCAGCCCCAGGTGAGCCGCCACCATTCCCCAATAACTGAAGGTGGTTTTCGTACCGCGTGAAATACGCAGCGCAGCTTCCGCAATTGCCAGCACCGCAATCCAGCAGGCCATTGCCAGGCCGAGCACCGTCATCGCCACAACTTTGCTTTCGAACAGCCACGGCAACAGCAGAGACAGCACCAGCGTAGAGATAAAGGCGAAAATCAATAAATTGCGGATCTTACGTGGGCGATCGCGCCCCCAGCGCACCAGAGGACCGACACCAAGCAGTAGCGCAAACGGCACCATCAGCCAGGTAAACATGGTGTTGAAGAACGGTTCGCCAATCGAAATACTGCCCAGTCCCAGTTGCTTGTGCACCAGCGGCAGCAACGTCCCCAGCAACACCACCAGCATCGCGGCGACCAGCAAAACGTTGTTCGCTAACAGCAAAGATTCCCGCGACCACAGTGCATTGTTTACGCGTGAGCGAACTTTGTGTCCACGCGCGGCAAAAAGCAGCAGCGAACCGCCAATCACCAGCACCATAAAGGCGAGGATAAACATACCGCGTGCCGGATCAGACGCAAACGCGTGTACCGATACCAGTACGCCGGAACGCACCAGGAAAGTCCCCAGCAGACACAACGAGAAGGCACTGATTGCCAGCAGTAATGTCCACGCTTTGAAGCTGGCGCGTTGTTCAGTGACCGCCAGTGAGTGCATCAGCGCAGTCCCCACCAGCCACGGCATAAACGAGGCGTTTTCTACCGGATCCCAGAACCACCAGCCACCCCAGCCGAGTTCGTAATAGGCCCATGCGGAACCAAGCACAATGCCGAGCGTCAGGAAAATCCACGCTGCCAGCGTCCACGGACGAGTAAAACGCGCATAAGTGCTGTCCAGACGCCCACTCAACAAAGAAGCAATGGCGAAAGCAAACGCCACCGAGAAACCGACGTACCCCATATAGAGCAGAGGCGGATGGAAGATCAGCCCCGGATCCTGCAACAGCGGGTTAAGATCGCGCCCTTCAATCGGGAAATTCGGCAGCGTGCGTGAGAATGGGTTAGAGGTAAATAGAATGAACAGCAAAAAGCCGACACTGACCATCCCCATTATCGCCAGTACGCGGGCCACAATATCCAGCGGAATACGCTGACTAAAAATCGCCACCGCAAAGGTCCAGCCGCTCATCAGCAGCACCCACAGCAGCAGTGAGCCTTCATGTGCGCCCCAGGTAGCCGCCACGCGATACCACACCGGAAGCTGGGTATTGGAGTTGCTGGCAACATAGGTGACGGTAAAGTCGTTGACCACGAAGGCATTGACCAGTACCAGAAATGCGCCAGCCACAGACATAAACAGCAGCCAGGCAAACAAGCGGGAAGACGCCATCATGCGCGCATCTCCGCGCGCTACGCCCCATAGCGGATACACGGACAGCAGCAGCGCAATCCCTAACGCCAGGCACAGCAGCCCGTTACCAATTTCCGGCATCATGATGCTGGGTCCTTATAAACACTCGCCGGGCGACGGTGGTTAGCTTCCATCGCTTTCTCAACTTCTGGCGGCGTATAGTTTTCATCATGTTTCGCCAGCACTTCTTTCGCGAGGATATGATTGCCTTTTTCCAGCTCGCCCTGCACTACAACGCCCTGCCCTTCACGGAACAGATCCGGCAAAATGCCTTCGTAAGAGACATCTACTGAACCTTCAGCGTCGTAAATGGTGAAAGTTACTTTTAGCGAATTGGGATCGCGCTGCACACTCCCCGGCATCACCATCCCGCCAACGCGCAGACGCTGACCGACTTCCGGCATTTGCTGAGTTTCACGCTTGCCGTAGAGAATTTCCCCCGGCGTATAAAAGAGATCGATATTCGAGCGCAGCGCATACAGCACCAGACCGATAGTCAGCGCCAGCCCCGCCAACACGGCACAGGCAATCCACAAGCGGTTTTTACGGCGAATATTCATGCAGCCTCCTGCTGTTGCGCAGCACGTAAACGCGCCTCACGCGCCCGCTGTTGCGCCACGCCACGCAGAATTGCGCGATGCTGCATCACCGAGTGCACGACCAAAACCACCAGCGGAATAACGGTCATCACCACCGCCAGCCAGACAAAAAAGGCGTAACCGCCCATTGCGAAAAATTCATTCCAGGAAGCAAATGCAGGGGTCATTTACGGCCTCTTTTCAGTATCAGTTCACTCACCCACGGACGGCGTTTTTCCATCAGCAAAATCAAATTACGCATCCGCATCAGCGTCAGCGTGGCAGACAGCAGCAGGAAGCCAAAAATCGACCAGCGCAGCGGCGAACGCATCGCCGGATCGATACTTTGCTGCATCCGCGTTGATCCCTGATGCAGGGTGTTCCACCACTCCACGGAGTAATGAATAATCGGCAGATTCACCACGCCAATTAGCACCAGAATACCTGCCGCACGGCCCGCCAGACGGCGGTCGTCGAAGGCGTGCCACAGGGCAATTACACCAACATACAGAAACAGCAGCACCAGTTCAGAAGTCAGACGTGCATCCCATACCCACCAGGTGCCCCACATCGGTTTTCCCCATGCAGAGCCGGTAACCAGGGCAATAAAGGTAAACACGGCACCAATGGGGGCCATCGCCGCTACCGCCAGGTTGGCCATTTTCATCTGCCAGACAAGGCCAATAAAAGCCGCCACCGCCATTGATGCATAAATGCCCATCGACCAGATCGCCGCAGGCACATGCAGGTAGATAATGCGGTAGCTATTTCCCTGCTGATAATCAGCCGGAGCAAAGCCGAATCCCCAGATCCAGCCAACGGTAAGCACGACCACACTGGCAATTGCCAGCCACGGTATAAACCAGCCACAGATTTGATACAGCCGTGGTGGGATCGCCAGTTGATGCAGTGTTTTCCACATAGTTTCGATACCAGACTCGAACAAAAATCAGTAATCCAGCGTTATTGAATGCTGATTCGTAACGCTGCCGCCGTCGCAAAAGGACTTAATGTCGCGGTGCCTGCCAGCAACGCGCCTAAAATTGCCAGATACCCGTCAACGGGCAAATGCATGGAAGCCGCGTCCATCGCGGCGGTGGCAAAGATGAGTAATGGGATAGTCAGCGGTAACACCAGTATGCTGAGCAGCACACCACCGCGCTTAAGTCCCACTGTCAGCGCCACGCCCGGTGCACCGAGAAAGCCAAGCGTAGGCGTTCCCAGCAGCAGCGTCAGCGCCATCACTTGCCAGCCATAAACATCCATTCCCAGTAGCATTGCTACCAGTGGCGAAAGGATGAGTAACGGCAGACCGGTTACCATCCAGTGCGCCATCACCTTCGCCAGCACAACGGCGGGCAAGGGTAACGGCAACAACATCAATTGTTCAAGACTGCCGTCCTGCAAATCGTCACGGAACAGACGCTCCAGTGCCAGCAAGGATGAAAGCAGCGCAGCAACCCAGATAACGCCCGGTGCAATACGCGCCAGCAGTTGCGGCTCCGGACCGATACTGAGCGGAAAAAGGGTAATGACAATCAGGAAGAACCACAGCGGGTTGGCGATTTCGGCGCTGTGGCGAAACGCTACGCGCAGCTCAAGACGGAAAATGCGCCAGAACATCATGCGGCCCTCGTTTGCGTCAGTGAAATGCGGCGAATTTTACTTTCAGCAACGTTGAGCGGCTGGTGGGTAGTCAGAATCACAATCCCCCCCTGCTCCGTATGCTGCGCCATACGCTGGGTCAGACGATCGACGCCGTTAACGTCAATCGCGGTAAAAGGCTCGTCGAGGATCCATAACGTGGCACGGGTCAGCCACAGACGCGCTAAAGCGACGCGGCGTTGTTGCCCGGCAGAAAGTTGATTTACCGGAATATCTTCGAATCCGGCAAGCCCAGCCTGCGCCAGGGCTTCCAGACATTGTGCGGTATCGCCATCGCGATGATAAAAGTGCAGATTTTCTAACGCCGTCAGCCGGGTTTTGATCCCCGGCTGATGGCCTATCCATAACAGGTTTTGATGGTAGCTGTCGCGTACCTGATGCAAGGGCTGCCCTTGCCAGAGAACGTCACCCGCATCAGGGCGAGACAACCCCGTCAGCAAACGGAGAAGCGTTGTCTTCCCCGCGCCGTTGCTACCGGTGATTTGTACCCACTCTCCTGCGTTCAGCGTAAATGACAAGCCACTAAATAAGGTTCGTTCATCCCGCTCGCAAAGTAACTCTCTGGCTTCAAGCATACCCACGCAATAACCCTGTTAAAAACCTGGCTCGACTTCGCGCATATCGGGCAGCTTGTGCGCTATCCCTTTATGGCAATCAATACAGGTTTGCCCATCTTTCACCGCCTGGTCATGCATCTTCGCGGCAACCGATTTCTGGGCGGTTGTATCCATATACTCGAAGTTGTGACAGTTACGGCACTCCTGCGAGTTATTGTCCTTCATGCGCCGCCACTCATTCTGTGCCATCGTCAGGCGATGAGCTTCAAATTTCTGCGGCGTGTCAATAACGCCAAAAATTTTACCATACAGCTCTTTACTTGCTTTGAGCTTGCGTATCATCTTCGGCACAAACTCGTGCGGAACGTGACAATCCGGACAGGTCGCACGAACGCCGCTACGGTTGTTGTAGTGCACGGAATCCATGTATTCCTGATACACCGTGTTACGCATTTCGTGGCAGCTAATGCAGAACTCTTCGGTATTGGCTTTTTCCATCCCGGTGTTAAAGCCGCCCCAGAAGACGATGCCGCCAACAAAGCCGATCAACAGCAGCGTCCCCAGCGCCAGACGGCTGGGGGTACGCCACCATTTCCACAGGCGCTTAATCAGACCAGGCTTACGGTCAGAATTTCCCATAATAACCTCTTATTTCCCGTAACCTTTTGATGGGGTAAAGGTATTCCCCACGATTGGCGCGGTATCGGCCTGCGGTACGTGACATTGCAGACAGAAATAACGACGCGGAGCCACTTCCGCGCCCACTTTGCCGTCGCTGTCCATAAAGTGAGTAGGACTGATGCGCGGCGCGCCAGTGGTGCGATAGCTTTCGACACCGTGGCACTGCAAGCAGCGGTTGGTATTGGTCGTTACCTGATAACCTTCAACGCTATGCGGGATCATTGGCGGCTGATTCACATAGTTCAGCGGCATCCGATCCTGCTCTTTTGGCATCCGAATGGCCCCTTCCTGCGTCCCGGATACTTCCGGCGACTGGCTAAAATCGACGCCATTAGCCGCCCAAACCGCGCCGCTCACCACCAGGGCCAGCATCGCCGTCCATTGACACAGCGCTTTCTTCAGGTCATGGCTTTTCATGATTTCGCTCCCGAACTCCATCGTGTAGTTATTGTAAATACATCCTCAGAACAGACATCCACGCAGCGACCGCACGTCATGCAATCGCGGCTGGTGACCTGCACCGGGCTTTGTTCATCCAGCACCGGGGCACGTAGCACATGCGGTTCCGGGCAAACATGAAAACAATCCATACAGCGGTTACATTTCTGCCGATCGGTGGCCGCAACGGTAATGACACCTTTGCTACCCAGCACGCCATACAGCGCGCCAACCGGACAAATGTGCCCGCACCAGCCGTGTTCAACGACCAGTAGATCAAATAAAAACAGCGCGAGAATAAGCAGCGCGCCGCTGCCGAATCCCATTACCAGACTGCGCCCCATCAGGGAAACGGGGTTGATCCATTCCCAGATGAGTGTGCCGGTTAAGGCCGATCCCAGCAGAATGACCACCAACAGCACGTAGCGAATGTGGCGAGGGATCGTCGCAGACTGATTGAGGTCAAAGCGCCTGCGTAACCAGTTCGCTAAGTCGGTAATCGGGTTCAGCGGGCAGACCCAGCTGCAAAATAATCGCTTTGCTGCCAGGGCGTAGAGCACGGTGATAATTACCGCACCGGTCAACGCCACCGTGGCAGGCAGATGACCGCTGGCAAGACTTTGCAGCGTCATCAGCGGATCGGTCAGCGGAACGGTGTCGAATAACAGGCTACTGCTGTAGTTGCCGTGCAAGATCCACACACCAAACCACGGACCGCTCAAAAACATCCCCAGCACGAAGAACTGACAAAGGCGACGTAACACCAGCCAACGGTGGCTGCGCCACCAGCCTTTTTTCTCCAGCGCCTCGCGCCCGGCGTCACGTTTACGATTTGCCATTGTTCCCCTCCAGCCAGCCGAAGCGGTAATGGTGACCTAACTCCCCTTTCGCCAGTGACAGCGGTAACACCTTGATTGCCGGTTGTTCCAGCACGCACACTTTTTCGCACTTACCGCAGCCGGTACAGGCGTCGCTGTGAACCGTCGGCAGAAAGCGGGCGTGCTTACCGGTACGCGTGTTGCGCTCCAGCTCCAGGGTGATTGCCTCATCAATTTTCGGGCATTCGCGATAACAAACATCGCAGCGCAGCCCCTGAAAGTTGAGACAGTTTTCCTGGTCCACCAGTACCGCCAACCCCATCCGCGCGTCGTCGATCGATTCGATCTCACGATCCAGCGCACCGCTCGGGCACACTTTGGCGCACGGAATGTCCTCACACATTTCGCAAGGAATATCCCGTGCGACAAAATATGGCGTGCCCGCCGACAGGCCAGAAGCCAGCGTCGCCAGTTTTAAGGTGTCATAAGGGCAAGCCTGAACACACTGACCGCAACGCACACAGGCACTGGCAAAGGCGTTCTCGTTTATGGCTCCGGGCGGGCGCAACCGCACGCCAGATGCGCGTGCGGTTTGCTGTTGTAACCCCAGCGCCACACCCACGGCAGCCAGCCCGCCAGCTGTGCGAACGACATCGCGCAGAAAGCGGCGGCGACCATTTTGAGGTTTCGCTGACCGGGACATAATGGCTTACACCTTCTCCAGTTTGACCGCGCACTTCTTGAAGTCCGTCTCTTTCGAGAGCGGATCGGTCGCGTCCAGCGTCAGTTTGTTAACCAGCTGTGCGGCGTCGAAGAACGGCATGTACACCAGGCCCTGCGGCGGACGGTTACGACCGCGCGTTTCGACAATCGAGATCACTTCGCCACGGCGAGAAACCACTTTCACTTTGTCGCCACGGCGCAGATCGCGCGCTTTCGCATCCAGCGGGTGAATAAACAGGACCGCTTCCGGGAAGGCGCGATGCAGTTCCGGCACACGGCGAGTCATACTGCCGGTGTGCCAGTGCTCCAGGACGCGTCCGGTAGAGAGCCACAGGTCGTACTCTTCATCCGGTGCTTCCGCCGCCGGTTCGAACGGCAGTGCGAAGATCACCGCTTTGCCATCCGGTTTACCGTAGAACTTATAGCCTTCGCCCGCTTTCACGTACGGGTCGTTACCTTCGCTGTAACGCCACTGTGTTTCTTTACCGTTCACCACCGGCCAGCGCAGACCGCGCGCTTTGTGGTAGTCATCGAACGGTGCCAGATCGTGACCGTGACCGCGACCAAACCATGCGTACTCTTCGAACAGCCCTTTTTGCAGATAGAAGCCCAGCTCGCGGGATTCATCGTTCAGCTGATCTTCCGCCAGTTCGGATACAGGGTATTTGCTCACTTCCGGGGTGGCATACAGAACTTCGTACAGCGTTTTGCCACGCAGTTCCGGTTTCTTCGCCAGCAGCTCTTCCGGCCATACTTCTTCAGTTTTGAAGCGGCGGGAGAACTGGACTAACTGCCAGAGATCCGATTTCGCTTCGCCCGGTGCCTGTACCTGCTGACGCCAGAACTGAGTACGGCGTTCGGCGTTACCGTAAGCGCCCTCTTTTTCTACCCACATTGCGGTCGGCAGGATCAAGTCCGCTGCCAGCGCACTGACTGTCGGATACGGATCGGAGACGATGATGAAATTGCGCGGATCGCGCCAGCCCGGCATACGCTCTTCATTGATGTTCGGCCCGGCCTGCATGTTGTTGGTACACATGGTCCAGTAAACATTCAGCTTGCCGTCTTTCAGTGCACGGTCTTGTGCTACCGCATGCAGACCGATTTTTGCCGGAATGGTGCCGCTCGGGATATTCCACTTCTTCTCGCAGATATCACGATGTTTCTCGTTAGTCACCACCATGTCCGCAGGCAGACGGTGAGCAAAGGTGCCCACTTCACGCGCAGTACCACACGCGGAAGGCTGCCCGGTCAGGGAGAACGGACCGCAACCCGGCTGGGAAATTTTGCCGGTCAGCAGGTGCAGGTTGTAGACCAGGTTGTTGGCCCACACGCCACGAGTATGCTGGTTGAAGCCCATCGTCCAGTAGGAGATGACTTTCTTGTTCGGATCGGCATACAGCTGCGCCAGTTGTTCCAGCTGATCTTTTGGTACGCCAGTCATTTCGGCGGTTTTTTCCAGCGTATACTCGGCAACGAAGGCTTTGTAATCTTCAAAGCTCATCGGTTCGGAGGCGTCAGAACCTGGATTCTTCGCTGCTTTTTCCAGCGGATGGGTCGGACGTAAACCGTAGCCGATGTCCGTCGCCCCTTTGCGCAGGTTAACGTGTTTGCTGAAGAAGTCCTGATTTATCGCATTGTTTTGAATGATATAGTTGGCGATATAGTTCAGGATCACCAGGTCAGATTGCGGCGTAAAGATGATGCCGTTATCTGCCAGCTCGAAGCTACGATGCTGGTAGGTAGAAAGCACCGCCACGGTAACGTTCTGGTTAGAGAGACGACGGTTAGTGATGCGCGACCAGAGGATCGGGTGCATCTCCGCCATGTTTGCGCCCCACAGCACAAACGCGTCAGCCTGCTCGATGTCGTCATAGCAGCCCATCGGCTCATCCATACCAAAGGTACGCATAAAGCCAACTACCGCCGACGCCATACAGTGACGCGCGTTCGGGTCGATGTTGTTCGAACGGAAGCCCGCTTTGAACAGCTTGGACGCGGCATAACCTTCCCAGATAGTCCACTGACCAGAACCGAACATACCGATCGATTCCGGCCCTTTTTCTTTCAGGGCGGTTTTGAATTTCTCTTCCATCACATCGAAGGCCTGATCCCAGGTGATTGGGGTAAATTCGCCTTCTTTGTCATATTTACCGTTTTTCATACGCAGCAGCGGCTGCGTCAAACGGTCTTTACCGTACATGATCTTGGGCAGGAAATAGCCCTTAATGCAGTTCAGACCACGGTTAACCGGTGCGTCCGGGTCGCCCTGACAGGCCACCACACGCCCCTGCTGCGTTCCGACCAGAACGCCGCAACCAGTACCGCAGAAACGGCACGGCGCTTTATCCCATTTAATGGCTTCCTGCTGACCAACAACGGCGCGGGCAACGCCCGGCACGCTGAGACCGGCAGCCGCCGCAGCGGCCGCAACGGCGTTAGCTTTCATAAAGCTACGACGACTGAGTTTCATGGTGTTTCCTCACCTTGCTCTTCCTGCTGGTGATAAACCAGCGACACCGCCAGCACGCCCTCTACGTTGCGTACTGACTCAATGGTTTGGATCAGCGTTTCGCTGTCTTCTGCTTCCACCACCACAATCAACTGACCGCTCGGCGCGTCGCTGACAGCAACTTCACAGCCGGGAAAGGCGTTCAGTTGGGTGCTGATGTCTGAAATTCGTTCGCTTTTGGCCTGCACGACCAGGCTGCAAACTTGCCAGTTAGTGTGCATGGAGATACTCCGCAGTTATGGCTGATACCGGACAGCTGGCTGCACATGCTCCACATCCGTTGCAAAGTTGGCTATTAAGTTGCGGCTGGTAGATCCCGGAGAGCGTCGGGCGAAAGATAATTGCCATTGGCTCACAGCTATCCTGACAGCGGCGGCATTCAACTGACTGATACGCCAGGCACGCGTCCCCAATGGTGAACTGCAAATCCCAGGCCCTGGTGTGGCGCGGAGAAAATAGCGATTCGGGGCAAGCCTGCGCGCAGGCGTAACAGAAGCTGCACTCGTTATTTTTGAAGTTAACGCTCGGATAGCCGCCCGCGCCGCGTTGCAGAATGTTGTTTTCACAAGCATTAATACAGGCGTCGCAGCGGGTGCAATGGGTCAGAAAATGAGATTCATCACCGGACCAGGGCGGACGGATACCGTTACTGGCTTTGCGCCAGCGACCAGTGAGTATGCCCCGACGGGATGCATCAATCTTCACATTGACCTTCCATCATTAACGCGCTCTGAAAATTGAGAGCGACCAAATAAACCGCATAATTAATAAGCCATTTTTATAGCCGCTAAGATATTAAAGGATGTGTCAAAGATGCATACCCCGATCGGGGTAAAACCTGTAGCAGGATCAAAAGAGTGGCGGGAAGCGTGGCAAAAACGGGCTTTTGCTCACATTTCAAATGGTTATAAACATATTTATATAGCGATTAATTCACCAGAAATATTTCTGTTGGTTTGCTCTCTCATCAGAATTTAACACTAAAAGAGCAGGTAAAATCATCTGAATGTTCTTTAAGTTATTCATAAAGCAAATTAATAAATCTGATGAATATGTTAACCTTCAGCGACATCATCGGTGAAAACCTATAAATGAAGAAGGAAAGCAAAAATGAAGACCATTCTACCTGCAGTATTGTTTGCCGCTTTCGCCACCACCTCCGCCTGGGCGGCAGATAGCGTCCAGCCACTGGAAAAAATCGCGCCTTATCCGCAAGCTGAAAAAGGCATGAAGCGTCAGGTGATTCAGTTAACCCCGCAAGAAGATGAATCTACCCTGAAAGTAGAACTGTTAATCGGTCAGACGCTGGAAGTCGATTGCAATTTGCATCGTCTCGGCGGGAAGCTGGAAAGCAAAACGCTGGAAGGCTGGGGCTATGATTATTATGTCTTTGATAAAGTCAGTTCCCCGGTTTCGACGATGATGGCCTGCCCGGATGGCAAAAAAGAGAAGAAATTTGTCACCGCGTATCTGGGCGATGCTGGAATGCTGCGTTACAACAGCAAGCTGCCGATCGTGGTGTATACGCCAGACAATGTGGATGTGAAGTACCGCGTCTGGAAGGCGGAAGAGAAAATTGACAACGCGGTAGTTCGCTAAACTGCTGTGAAGTGCGGCACCCCGTAGGTCGGATAAGGCGGTCACGCCGCATCCGACATCTAACGCCCGAGCCGGTTGACTGATGCGACGCTGACGCGTCTTATCTGCATACGCCACATCCGGCATACCATGCCGGATGTGGCACATCATCACAACGCAATATCCGCCACTTCTTTTTGAACGGGTTGCGGTTTCAACTGCGGTTTCGGCGTACTATCTGCTGCCTGCGGCTTGTCGTATTTCAGCCCCAGCACTTCGCTGGTGTACTGCAACTCGCGCTCCGTTGCCGCTACATCACCGTTCAGCTTGCGTCCATAAGACGGAACGATCGCTTTCAACGTAGCCTGCCATTGCGGGCTGGAAACGCGATCACCAAATACTTTTTCCAGCAGATCCAACATAATCGGCGCGGCGGTTGACGCCCCTGGCGATGCCCCCAGCAGCGCGGCAATAGTCCCTTGCTGGTCACTGACGACTTCGGTACCCAGACGCAGTACGCCACCTTTCTCTGCATCACGCTTGATAATCTGCACGCGCTGCCCCGCTTGCCACAAACGCCAGTCCTCTTTTTTCGCCTGCGGATAGTACTCTTTCAACGCTTCAAAACGATCCTCTTCACTCAACATCACCTGACTCACCAGATATTTAACCAGATCGAAATTATCCAGCCCGACGTGCATCATCGGCATCACGTTAGAGGTGGTGGTGGAACTCATCAGATCCCACAATGAACCGTTTTTGAGGAATTTGGTTGAGAAGGTGGCAAATGGCCCAAACAGCACGACGCGTTTACCGTCCAGAACACGGGTATCGATATGCGGAACCGACATCGGTGGTGCGCCAACGGATGCTTTACCGTAAACCTTCGCCAGATGGTGATTAACCACGTCCGGGTTTTCCGAAACAAGGAACTGACCGCCCACCGGGAAACCGGCGTAGTCTTTCGCTTCCGGAATCCCCGATTCCTGTAACAACTTCAGCGCCGCACCGCCCGCGCCGATAAAGACAAATTTGGCGCGGATGTTCTGTGCAGTGCCGTTTTTCAGATCGGCAACAGTGACGGTCCAGGTGTTATCGTCATTACGCTTTAGGGCGCGGACTTCGCTGCTGAGTTGCAGCGAAAAATTAGATTTCTTCTGCAAGGAAGCAATTAACTGGCGGGTGATCTCGCCATAGTTCACATCAGTACCGATTTCCGTACGCGTGGCTGCCACTTTCTGTTGCGGATCGCGCCCTTCCATCACTAACGGTGCCCACTCTTTGATCTGCGCGTGATCTTCAGAGTAACGCATACCACGAAACAGCGAGCTTTGTTGTAACGCGGCGTAACGGGCGCGCAGGAAATTGACGTTATCCTCGCCCCAGACAAAGCTCATATGCGGAACGGTATTGATAAATGAACGCGGAGTACGCAGCACGCCGCGCTCGACCTGGTGTGCCCAAAACTGGCGGGAAATCTGAAATGCTTCGTTAATGGCGACTGCTTTTTCAATACTGATGCTGCCATCGGCGTTTTGCGGAGTGTAATTGAGTTCCATCAGTGCAGAATGCCCGGTTCCGGCGTTGTTCCAGCCGTTCGAACTCTCCTGCGCGACACCCTCCAGGCGCTCCACCATGGTCATCGACCATTCAGGCTCCAGCTCGCGTAAATAGGTCCCCAACGTGGCGCTCATAATGCCGCCGCCAATCAACAGTACATCAGTTTCCTGCTCCTCGGACGCTTTCGCTTTTGCCGCCATCGAAACGGCATTAAGCCCCACGGCCATCGAGAAGAGCATGGCAGTCACTTTTTTCATCTTGTTAATGCCTTACTTTTAGTCGCTTTATTGCAGGTGAGATTTGCGCGGCATCAACGGTAACACTTAAGTAACAATATTTAAATAATGTTTATAAATTATATTCTAATTTTAGAAACATTATAATTTCGTTGATTAATTATAGGGTTATTAGAAATGAAGGGATTTTTAGCATATTGACCTGGCGACAGCAGTCCGCCAGGTCAGCGTCGTAATATTATGCCGTCCGGGCAACGGCATCACGCGAAGCAGCATCGCGCTCTTCGCCTATCAGCTCGCTAAGTTGCCCGTTGCGCATTTCCAGCAGGCGGTCGGCGTGGATAAAGTAATGATCATCATGACTGATGGCGAAAATAGTTTTACCCATCTCCTGCATCAGCGGCAGCAACACCTGATAAAACTCACGACGGAAGTGTGGGTCCTGATCCGCCGCCCATTCATCCAGCAGGATAATATCGCGTTCTTCTGCCAGCGCCAGCAACAGCGCGACGCGTTTTTTCTGCCCTTTCGATAACTTCAGGTTAACAATACGCCCGTTGCTTAACTCAAGCTTATGAGCCATTTTCAGTTGCGCCAGCCACTTCTCAATCAGTTGCGGGTTAGCGGGTTGACCCTCCGGCCCCAGCAGTTGATCGAACAGCCAGACATCGGTAAACACTGCCGAAAACAGTTTGCGATAATCTTCCGGTTGTTCGCCGCTGACAGGTTTGCCATCCAGCAAGATTTCGCCGCTTTGTGGCTGATACAAGCCCGTCAGCAACATCGCCAGCGTCGATTTTCCGCTACCGTTGCCGCCAATCAGAAACAGCAGCTCGCCACGTTTGATGGTGAGATTAATCGGACCAACGGAAAACGCGTTATCCTGATAAGCAAACGTCACGTTACGCAGCTCCAGCGTTTGCCAGTTGGGAAACGCCTGCGGGCGCGGAAACTCTGCTTTGAAAGGCGCGAGCGCGAATTTGTTCAGCTTGTTAAACGCCACCTGCGCCGTCAGCAGCGTCGGTAATGCGCCAACCGCCGAAAGCAGCGGCGTACGCAGGAATAACAGCGTCAACGAATAGGTCGCGGCAACGTTGGTATCAGCCCAACCGAGACTGTTCGCCATCCAGAACACCAGGCCGATTGCGCCCAGCATCATGATGTTTGACCAGTTCACGGCACTAAGATGGAAGGTGTCTGCGCGGATAATATGATGGCGATACTCTTGCGCATCAGGAGTGTAGAGGTTGTTAAACACATACTCGGCGCGTTCACGGTTCAGAGTCAGCTCTTTGCGCCCTTCGAGTACGGTTTGAAAATCCGTGTACAGCTTATCTTCGGTTTCACGCAGGGTCGCCATATGTTTGTACACCCGCGCCACCAGCACAAAACCGCCCCAGATGGTGATCGCCATCCAGATAGCCGTTACCAGCAACATTTTGCCCGACAGCATCCACAGATACGCCGCTGAACCGATAGTGAGAATGATCCCCTGCACCAGTTCCGGCAGACGCACAAAAGCAATGGTGATATTGCGCACATCGCTGGTTAACCCCGCCAACAACGAGGCGCTACCAAGTTGTTCAATGCGCTCAACATGGGTATCCAGAATCCGCTTGATAAATTCACTACGCAGTCGGTAAACGAAGTGATGCCCCAAAGTGGTGAGCGCCAGTTGCGATCCGAGAGTGACTGCCATCAACAGCAGCAATAATCCCAGAAACTCCGGCAACACCAGCAGACTGGTATCCGCCGTTTCGATAAGGCGCTGATTGATAAAAGCAATTAAGCCAATGCCTAATGCCGCACTGGCGAGGCTTAGCGCCATCACACTGATAAATGGCCAGCGATACTGCCGCCAGACAAGTACAAGAAGTTCCATGCAGAAAACCCGGACAATGAATTGCAGCCCGCAGTTTAAACATCTTCGCGCACACAGCAATAATAATTCTTATTTTTATTCTTTTTTACCTGCCTGACGGAATGTCAGGTTGTAGCGGCAGTCGGTGGTGAGTGGATGAAACCCCGCTTTCAACGGTTGAATGCCATGATAAAACAGCCGCGATTCACCGCCCCATACCACCACATCGCCATGTTCCAACAACAAACGTTTTAGCGGATCATTTCGTTTCAGGCCGCCAAATTGAAAAATCGCGGGTAAGCCCAGAGAAACAGAAACAATCGGCGCGCGCAGATCCGGTTCGTCTTTATCCTGATGCAGCGACAGTTTCGCGCCAGGAGCGTAGCGGTTGATAAGACAAGCATCTGGCTGGAAATCTGGATAGCCCGCCGCCGTAGCCGCACGTTGACATAAATTATGAAAACTCTGCGGCATGGCGGGCCACGGTTTATTTGTTTGCGGATCAATGGGCGAATAGAGATAACCTTGCCGATGGGTCGTCCAGCCCAGATGCCCACAGTTGGTCATCGCCACCGACATGGTATATCCGCCTGGAGTGACCATCTGGCGAAACGGCGACTGGCTGGCAACATCATTAATATCGCGGATCAGTTGCTCCGCAGCGTTAAAAGCAAAACGCCGTAAAATTACCGCACCAGCCGCCAGTGGCTCTTGCCACGGTTCAGCATCGGCAAACAGATCCAACATTACCTCTCCTCATTCTCAGCTTCGCGGCGCAGCAGTTGCGCTTTACGCGACACGCCCCAGCGGTAACCGGAAAGTGTGCCATCACCACGGACCACCCGATGACAGGGTATTATGATAGCCAGCTTGTTGGCGGCACAGGCGCTGGCAACGGCACGTACCGCTTTCGGTTTGCCGATGGCGTTCGCCAGTTGCTGATAACTGACGGTTTCACCACAAGGTATCGTGCGCAGTGCCTGCCAGACTTGTTGCTGAAAAGCAGTGCCGCGAATATCCAGCGGTAACGTCAGCGGCGTATCGCGTTGATTGAGGCTGGCGATCACTTCACGCACATGTTGCTGAAACATCAAATCGGCAGGCGCGTTGTCGGCAGCGGGAAACATCTGCTGCAACTCGCTGATTAGTGTCGCGTCATCATCGCCCAGCAATATCGCGCAAATCCCCCGCTCGCTTTCTGCCACCAGGCAACGGCCCAGCTCACAATCAGCCAGCGCGTAACGCACCGCCAGATTTTCGCCACCGTGACGGAATTGTTTAGCCGTCATGCCCAGCGTTTCGTCGGCTTTGCGGTAGTAACTGCTGCTGTCGGGGAATCCGGCGTTAAGAATAGATGTAGTCACGCTCTCCCCTTTCGCTAACGACTCGCGCAAACGGCGAGCGCGCCAGGCCTGTTGCCAGGCTTTCGGTGTCATCCCGGTGGTGGCTTTAAACAATCGATGCAGATGGAACGGACTCATCGCCACCTGATCGGCTAAGGCTTCCAGCGTTACAGGCGTTTCCTGTTCCAGAAGTCGGCAGGCGTGGGTAATTTTATCCAACCGATGTTGCTGGGCATTGGCTTTGTCTGGCTGACAACGTTTGCAGGGGCGAAATCCGGCGGCGAGTGCCTCGCTGGCATTTGCGTAGAAGGAGACATTTTCCCGCAAGGCATGTCTGGCGCGGCAAGACGGACGGCAAAAGATACCCGTGGTGCGCACGGCGAAAACGAATTCGCCGTCGGCATTCGGGTCGCGGGCTAAGACAGATTGCCAGCGTTGATCGTCAGTTAAGCATGTGGCGTTTTTCATAATCAGCTCCCTGGTTAAGGATAGCCTTTAGTCTGCCCGGTCACCATCACGCAAAAACCAACAATCTTGCGCTTTAATTTTTTTCGCTGACAAGGAAGCTTTTAAACTGTGGTGACATCCAGGTTTTAAAGCTATCGTCTTCTTTGGTGATCATATAAACCGCCAGCCCTTCCCGGCGAACAACCTCTTTGGCTTTCTCCGGCCCGAGTACCATCAAGCCAGTATCCCAGGCATCGGCTTCCAGCGCCGTCGGAGCAATCACCGTCACGGATACCAGATTGTGTTCGATGGGACGCCCGGTTTGCGGATCGATAACATGGGAAAGACGTTTGCCGTCCAGTTCGTAATAGTTACGGTAGCTGCCAGAGGTGCTAATGCCATGACCGTTGATATCCACCACGGCCTGAACCGCATTTTCTTTATCAGTTGGTTTTTGAATCGCTACCCGCCACGGCTGGCCTTCACCGTTCATACCACGGCTGTTCAGCGCGCCGCCCACCGATACCAGATAGCGGGAAATCCCTTCCTGCTCCATCAAGCGTGCCAGGTGATCCGCCGCATAACCTTCACCGACAGTGGAGAGATCGACATATAAATCCGGCAGGTCTTTTTGCAGATATTGCTGATGCGACTGATTAATGACCGACAGGTGCTGTAAGCCGGTTTTGGCTTTCATCGCATCGATCTGTTCCTGGCTCGGAATTTGAACCGGCTGTTGTTCCGGGCCAAAGCCCCACAGATTCACCAGCGGCCCGACGGTTATATCCATCGCACCATCGGTCCTTGCGCCAATGCGCAGCGAGGTGGTGACGATATCGGCCATCGCTTCACTTACCGGCCACGGCGATAAACTTTGCGAGTCGTTAAATCGCATCAGCGCGGAATCTTTTTTATAGGTCGAAAGCAGCTGATCGTCGGCGTCCAGCTGGGTCTGAATCTTTTCTTTAAGTTCGGCACTGCGTTTGGCGTCAATGCCCGGAATGCTGGCACGCCAGAAGGTACCCATGGTTTTGCCTTCAAGAACGGTAACTTCAGTAGCGTGGGTTTTGGCGGGTTGTGTTTTTTGATCGCAACCAACAAAGAAGAGCGCGGCAGCCAGCAGTGCCACGCGGGTAAAGCTTATTTCCATACGTGATTATCCTCATGCGAACGGTCGCAAGAGTACACCAAAAAACTGTGTTTGTACGCTGAAAACAATGAAAAAAGGGCCCGCAGGCCCTTTGTTCGATATCAATCGAGATTAGAACTGGTAAACCAGACCCAGAGCTACGATGTCATCAGTGTTGATGCCAGCGTCACGGGTGAAGCGGTTGTCGTCCAGCAGGTTGATTTTGTAGTCAACGTAGGTGGACATGTTTTTGTTGAAGTAGTAGGTCGCACCAACATCAACATATTTCAGGATATCTTCGTCGTCGTAGCCACGACCCAGGTTTTTACCTTTAGACTGCAGGTAAGCCAGGGACGGACGCAGACCGAAGTCGAACTGGTACTGAGCAACAGCTTCGAAGTTCTGTGCTTTGTTCGCCCAACCCAGGGAACCTACGCGAGTTGCGTTGTAGGTCTGGGTGTACTGAGCAGCCAGGTAGATGTTGTTAGCGTCGTATTTCAGACCACCAGTGTAGGTTTCAGCACGGTCGCCAGTACCGATCAGGCCAGTGTTGTTCTGATCCCAGGTACGTTTGGAGCTGGAAACTGCAGCACCGATACCAAAGCCTTCATAATTGTAAGTAATAGAACCACCAACACCGTCACCGTTCTGCTCAAATACATCATCACGGCCATTAGTGGTCATACCTTCGCCATGAGCACTACCGTTTTTACCCTGATACTGAACAGCAAAATCAAGACCGTCAACCAGACCGAAGAAGTCGGTGTTACGGTAGGTCGCGAAACCGTTACCACGCTGCTGCATGAAGTTATCAGAATCGTAGGTATCACCACCGAATTCTGGCAGTACGTCGGTCCAGGAAGTAACATCGTAAACAACGCCGTAGTTACGACCATAGTCAAAAGAACCAACGTCCTGGAATTTCAGACCAGCGAATGCCACACGGGTCCAGGAACTATTGTCACTTTCAGGTTCGTTACCTTGAATCTGATATTCCCACTGACCATAACCGGTCAGTTGATCAGTAACCTGAGTTTCACCTTTGAAGCCAAGACGCATGTAGGTCTTGTCGCCATCTTTAGAGTCGTTATCGGAGAAATAGTGCAGGCCGTCAACTTTACCGTACAGATCTAATTTGTTGCCGTCTTTGTTGTAAATTTCAGCAGCGTTTGCTGCGCCTGCTACCAGCAGAGCTGGGACCAGGAGGGACAGTACTTTAACTTTCATGTTATTAACCCTCTGTTATATGCCTTTATTTGCTTTTTTATGCCACTGCATACTGATTAACCCTCATTAATCAGTCGGCAGGTCCATTCTCCCCAAAAATGCAGAATAA
Source organism: Escherichia sp. WS547 (assembly GCF_046486065.1). NCBI lineage: Bacteria > Pseudomonadati > Pseudomonadota > Gammaproteobacteria > Enterobacterales > Enterobacteriaceae > Escherichia > Escherichia sp. WS547. The sequence continues at coordinate 108,790 of NZ_JBJQMA010000001.1, forward strand.
TCCAACACGAATATGATACTAAAACTTTTAAGATGTTTCATTTATCGCTATAGATGTTTCAAAATGTAAATTCAAGGGAACTTTTTAAGATTATTGCGGAATGGCGAAATAAGCACCTAACATCAAGCAATAATAATTCAAGGTTAAAATCAATAACTTATTCTTAAGTATTTGACAGCACTGAATGTCAAAACAAAACCTTCACTCGCAACTAGAATAACTCCCGCTATCATCATTAACTTTATTTATTACCGTCATTCATTTCTGAATGTCTGTTTACCCCTATTTCAACCGGATGCCTCGCATCCGGTTTTTTTTACCCTTCTTTACACACTTTTCATTATTCTGTGCTACCACAGAAAAACTATAACGCTTGTTAACTATTTCACAAATAATTAACATCAGCATAATTTCCAGCAATCTTCGTTTATTTGCAATTAATTTCGTTGGGCTTTTTGTAGGTTATTTGTACAGCAAAATGGCGCTTGTACATCTATTTTCCCCAATGCAGGATGATAAATATCACGGGAGAATAGAGAATCATCAATCAGGTAAGAGTCTGGAATTTCACACTGTACCCTTTATACTGCCCTATCACTTCGCGAAGTTTTAACAGGTCATAAACACGAATGCGTCAGAAAGAGACAACGGCCACGACCCGCTTTTCACTCCTACCGGGGAGCATTACCCGCTTCTTTTTACTGTTGATCATTGTGTTACTGGTGACGATGGGTGTAATGGTACAAAGCGCCGTTAACGCCTGGCTGAAAGATAAAAGTTACCAGATTGTCGACATTACCCACGCTATCCAAAAGCGCGTCGATACCTGGCGTTACGTGACCTGGCAGATCTACGACAACATTGCCGCGACGACCACCCCCTCCTCCGGCGAAGGTTTACAAGAGACGCGCCTGAAACAGGATGTCTACTATCTGGAGAAACCACGCCGCAAAACGGAAGCGTTAATCTTTGGCTCTCACGACAACTCAACGCTTGAGATGACTCAACGGATGTCCACTTATCTGGATACATTGTGGGGCGCAGAAAATGTACCGTGGTCGATGTATTACCTGAATGGTCAGGATAACAGTCTGGTGCTGATCTCAACCCTGCCCCTTAAAGATCTCACCTCCGGATTTAAAGAATCGACCGTCAGCGACATTGTTGATTCACGTCGTGCAGAGATGTTGCAACAGGCCAACGCCCTCGATGAACGCGAAAGCTTTTCTAACATGCGCCGCCTGGCCTGGCAGAACGGTCATTACTTTACCTTGCGTACCACGTTCAACCAGCCGGGACATCTGGCAACGGTCGTGGCTTTTGATCTGCCGATTAATGATTTGATCCCACCGGGCATGCCGCTGGACAGTTTCCGCCTTGAGCCAGACGCGACGGCAACGGGAAACAATGATAATGAGAAAGAAGGGACGGATAGCGTCAGTATCCACTTTAACAGTACGAAGATTGAAATCTCCTCGGCACTCAACTCTACCGATATGCGCCTGGTCTGGCAGGTTCCTTATGGCACCTTACTGCTGGATACGTTGCAAAACATTCTGCTGCCACTGCTGCTGAATATCGGTTTGCTGGCGCTGGCGTTATTTGGCTATACCACATTCCGCCATTTCTCCAGCCGCAGTACAGAAAACGTCCCCAGCACGGCGGTCAATAACGAATTGCGCATTTTACGGGCAATCAATGAAGAGATAGTCTCACTGCTGCCGCTTGGCCTGCTGGTTCACGATCAGGAATCGAACCGCACTGTCATAAGTAACAAAATTGCCGATCATTTGCTGCCGCATTTGAATCTGCAAAACATCACCACCATGGCGGAACAGCATCAGGGGATTATTCAGGCGACGATCAATAACGAGCTGTATGAGATCCGCATGTTCCGCAGCCAGGTCGCGCCGCGCACACAAATTTTCATTATTCGCGATCAGGATCGCGAAGTGCTGGTAAACAAGAAACTCAAGCAGGCGCAGCGTCTGTATGAGAAAAACCAGCAGGGGCGGATGACCTTTATGAAAAACATTGGCGATGCGCTGAAAGAACCCGCACAGTCCCTGGCGGAGAGCGCGGCTAAACTCAACGCCCCGGAAAGCAAACAACTGGCGAATCAGGCTGATGTGCTGGTGCGGCTGGTCGATGAAATACAGTTAGCGAACATGCTTGCGGACGATAGCTGGAAAAGTGAGACGGTGCTGTTCTCCGTGCAGGATTTGATTGATGAAGTTGTGCCTTCAGTGTTGCCTGCCATCAAGCGTAAAGGTCTGCAACTGCTGATTAACAATCATCTGAAAGCACACGATATGCGCCGCGGCGATCGCGATGCCTTACGACGTATTTTGCTGCTACTGATGCAATATGCCGTGACCTCAACGCAATTGGGAAAAATCACCCTTGAGGTTGATCAGGATGAGTCCTCCGAAGACCGCCTGACGTTCCGCATTCTGGACACCGGAGAAGGCGTAAGCATTCATGAAATGGATAATTTGCACTTCCCGTTTATCAACCAGACCCAAAACGATCGCTATGGCAAGGCGGACCCGCTGGCATTCTGGCTGAGCGATCAACTGGCGCGTAAACTGGGCGGTCATTTAAACATCAAAACGCGGGATGGGCTTGGTACACGCTACTCTGTGCATATCAAAATGCTCGCAGCTGACCCGGAAGTTGAAGAGGAAGAAGAGCGATTACTGGATGATGTCTGCGTAATGGTGGATGTTACTTCAGCAGAAATTCGGAATATTGTCACTCGCCAGTTAGAAAATTGGGGTGCAACCTGTATCACACCCGATGAAAGATTAATTAGTCAAGATTATGATATCTTTTTAACGGATAATCCGTCTAATCTTACTGCCTCTGGCTTGCTTTTAAGCGATGATGAGTCTGGCGTACGGGAAATTGGGCCTGGTCAATTGTGCGTCAACTTCAATATGAGCAACGCTATGCAGGAAGCGGTCTTACAATTAATTGAAGTGCAACTGGCGCAGGAAGAGGTGACAGAATCGCCTCTGGGCGGAGATGAAAATGCGCAACTCCATGCCAGCGGCTATTATGCGCTCTTTGTAGACACAGTACCGGATGATGTTAAGAGGCTGTATACTGAAGCAGCAACCAGTGACTTTGCTGCGTTAGCCCAAACGGCTCATCGTCTTAAAGGCGTATTTGCCATGCTAAATCTGGTACCCGGCAAGCAGTTATGTGAAACGCTGGAACATCTGATTCGTGAGAAGGATGTTCCAGGAATAGAAAAATACATCAGCGACATTGACAGTTATGTCAAGAGCTTGCTGTAGCAAGGTAGCCTATTACATGAACAATATGAACGTAATTATTGCCGATGACCATCCGATAGTCTTGTTCGGTATTCGCAAATCACTTGAGCAAATTGAGTGGGTGAATGTTGTCGGCGAATTTGAAGACTCTACAGCACTGATCAACAACCTGCCGAAACTGGATGCGCATGTGTTGATTACCGATCTCTCCATGCCTGGCGATAAGTACGGCGATGGCATTACCTTAATCAAGTACATCAAGCGCCATTTCCCAAGCCTGTCGATCATCGTTCTGACCATGAACAACAACCCGGCGATTCTTAGTGCGGTATTGGATCTGGATATCGAAGGGATCGTGCTGAAACAAGGTGCACCGACCGATCTGCCGAAAGCTCTCGCCGCGCTGCAGAAAGGGAAGAAATTTACCCCGGAAAGCGTTTCTCGCCTGTTGGAAAAAATCAGTGCTGGTGGTTACGGTGACAAGCGTCTCTCGCCAAAAGAGAGTGAAGTTCTGCGCCTGTTTGCTGAAGGCTTCCTGGTGACCGAGATCGCTAAAAAGCTGAACCGCAGTATCAAAACCATCAGTAGCCAGAAGAAATCTGCGATGATGAAGCTGGGTGTCGAGAACGATATTGCTCTGCTGAATTATCTCTCTTCTGTGACCTTAAGTCCGGCAGATAAAGACTAATCATCTGTAGGCCAGATAAGACGCGTCAGCGTCGCATCTGGCATTTGCACTGAATGCCAGATGCGGCGTAAACGCCTTATCCGTCCTACGAATCCCGCGATTTCCTGACCCTCTCGGCATATACCGTTAGCGTCTGTTTTATCACATCCAGCGTTACCGGCTTCGACAGGCAGCTGTCCATACCGGACTCCAGACACCGCTGCTTCTCTTCAGCCAACGCATTAGCAGTTACTCCGATTACCGGCAACGTCAGTCCCAACTGACGAATGCGTTGCGTCAAGCGGTAACCATCCATATTTGGCATGTTGACGTCGCTAAGCACGATATCAATATGATTCTTGCTAAGTACATTAAGCGCATCGACGCCATCATTCGCGGTTTTACATTGATAGCCCAACGAACCCAACTGATCTGCCAGAAGACGCCGGTTAATCGGATGATCATCCACGACCAGAATCATCATATCGTCGTTATCGCTGACCGCTTTGTCCGTCGACGGCAGAGCGTTCGCAGGATCATCGCTCTCCATCTCGATCAAATAAATACGCGCCAACAATGCCGGTAGCTCATGCGGGGCAGCCACACTGTGTACCCACTCCCCTGGCGCTTTCTCCAGCGGAATACCAATATGGCGACGACAGAAGGTCACTACCGCTCTACCCTGCCATTTTTGGCTCACTACCTCGTCAGTGATTAACACATCTTCGGGAGTCGGTTCCTGCCCTTCGTATGTTGTAACGACGATGCCGCTGCGCTGCAAACTGGTTTCCAGGAACTGACAGAGCGACGCATTGCGGACCGCCAGCCAGCAGCGTTTACCACTCAACCCTTCCACGCCTTTTTTCTGCGGATACTGAGCGCCGTACAACGGAATACGCACGGTAAACTGGCTGCCCATTCCCGGTTCTGAATCTACCGAGATATCGCCGTCCATCATGCTGATCAGTTTTTCACAAATCGCCAGACCCAGACCGGTCCCCTGGAAGTTTCGCTGTACGCCCGTTCCGACCTGGAAGAAGGGATCAAACAAGCGCACCACTTCTTTCGCCGGTATCCCCACGCCGGTATCGCGAACACGGATAGAGAGATAATCGCCATCAGCGCGAACATGCAAAACTATACAGCCGGTATCGGTGAATTTTATGGCGTTACTCAACAGGTTGGAGATGACCTGCTGTAAACGCATCGGGTCGCCATTTAAGGCCACTGGCACATCCGGTTCAATAAAGCAGTACAAGCCTAACTGCTTGCGTACCACCAGCGGTAAATAGTTGGCGGTGATGTGGTTCATCACTTCACGCGGTGAAAACTCACGCGGTTCGATCTTCAACTGTTCTGATTCAATTTTCGAGAAATCGAGAATATCGCTGATAATTTTCAACAACAGGCTGGAAGAGTTGTTCATTGCCGTCACCAGACGATCGACGCCTTTCGGTAACTCTTTGGTTTGCAACAGATCCAGGTTACCGATAATGCCATACAGCGGCGTTCGCAGCTCATGACTGACGGTGGCAAGGAACATCGATTTTGACTGGCTCGCCTGTTCCGCTGCTTGTGCCATCTCCTGCAACGACTCTTCCATCTTCACGCGCGAAGAAACATCCACCAGCACACAAATGGCCACGTTTTCATTACGATAGCGCGAATGGACGAAGCTGATTTGCAGATTGGTATTGTTGCTGGTCAGGACATCAACAAAATTGACCTGCTGCCCACAGATAATTTGCGTCAGTCGTTGGCGATCCTCATGCGTAAGCATATTGAGATAGGTATGCGCCAGTTCGTTACTTAAAATATTGACGCCATCAGCGGTACGCAAAATGCAGATACCCACTGGCGCGGAGGCGACAATCTTGCGATTAAACTGCTCATGTTCTTCCAGTCGCAGGGCGTCGCTTTCCGCCGGAATGAAAATACGTCGCTCGTACATCCGCGCGAGAGTAAACAATGCAGCTCCGGCAAGCACATTCAGCAAAATTGCGTTAAGGATCAACATGCGAATGCGTTCCAGCACCTTATCAACCGGCACCGAATACACGATGCTTAGCGATGAGGGTGGCAGATTTTTCTTCAGCACCAGCTCCCGGAACCCTTCCGTATAGCCAAACCAGGAGCGTTCCTGCATCCAGCGAGGATCGCCCTTAATTTTACTTTCTGGTCCGGTAAGCGAAATCAGGGTATGACCATTTTCATCAAGAATGGTACCCCCCATCGGCAACGTACCAGGTAAGAAAAAGTTCTCCATCCGGATGGTCTGCTCGACACCCAAAAGCGCCTGCAACCGGTTCGCCAGATAAACTGGCGTCAACGCGTAAAAATACCCGACGCCAGGGCGCGGACCTTCGCTGATCCAGTAGAGGTTACTGCCGCTATCATCTTGTGGTGCATTTCGATATTTATTGATGCGTTCATGCAACGCTTTCAACGCGGTATCGCGTTCCACTGGCATATCACGCAGACCGAAATTGGCCATGCAGAGGTTATCGCTGCCGATTAAAAATACCCGGTTGAGATCGTAAGCCGCAGAGAAATTATCGCGCCAGTAGCGCATAAACCACGCCAATGACTCCAGAGAACCTCGCCAGGTGTTACTCATTGCGGAACAATCGGAGTCGGCAAACAGCGGTTCAAACGCAGGCACATCCGCCTGCGTTTCTCGTCCACGCGGGGAAAGCACACCGTTTTCTGCCGATAAGCGATTTTCGGCGATGTACTTCAGCTCTTTCATCACATCAGAGGTGCGTTGAATAAAGCGCTGAGCCTGATCGGAACTCAGATTAAATTCCTGACGAATTTCCGATTCTCGCTGATGTAACGCATTAACGATGTAAAAAACGGATGAAAAAGCAATCAACAGCCAGAGCACTAACGCCAATGCTCTGAACATGTAGCGCGAGGCTTTCAGGGTTGTACGAAAAGAAGCAAGGTATTTCAAAGGGGCGAAGCTCCGCCTCAGGTGACCGATGGAGTGTGGTTAAGGTAGCGGTAAAAGCGTGTTACCGCAATGTTCTCTCTTCTCTGGAATATGATACACCGCCGAGAAATCATCACCTTAACCTCTGATAATCGTCATATACCGGACAAGACTAGTGGATTTCAGCATGCATTATATGAAGTGGATTTATCCACGCCGCTTACGCAATCAAATGATCCTGATGGCAATCCTGATGGTCATTGTCCCAACGCTTACTATTGGTTATATCGTAGAAACGGAAGGACGTTCAGCAGTCTTATCTGAAAAAGAGAAAAAACTTTCTGCCGTGGTCAACCTGCTTAATCAGGCACTAGGCGATCGCTATGATCTCTACATCGACTTACCACGTGAGGAGCGTATCCGCGCATTAAATGCAGAACTTGCCCCCATTACCGAAAATATCACTCACGCCTTCCCTGGCATCGGCGCTGGTTATTACAACAAAACGCTGGATGCGATAATCACCTACGCACCTTCAGCGCTATATCAGAATAATGTGGGCGTTACCATTGCCGCAGATCACCCTGGTCGCGAAGTCATGCGTACAAATACCCCTTTGGTCTATTCAGGCAGGCAGGTGCGCGGCGATATTTTGAATTCAATGATTCCCATTGAGCGTAATGGTGAAATCCTCGGCTATATCTGGGCCAATGAATTAACCGAAGATATTCGCCGTCAGGCCTGGAAAATGGATGTGAGGATTATCATTGTGCTCACCGCCGGTTTGCTGATAAGCCTGCTGTTGATTGTCCTTTTCTCCCGTCGCCTGAGCGCCAATATTGATATCATCACCGATGGCCTCTCGACTCTGGCACAAAATATTCCCACTCGATTACCACAATTGCCCGGTGAAATGGGGCAAATCAGTCAGAGTGTTAACAACCTCGCCCAGGCACTGCGTGAAACGCGGACACTCAACGATCTGATTATTGAAAACGCTGCCGATGGCGTCATTGCCATTGATCGCCAGGGTGATGTAACCACCATGAACCCGGCAGCAGAAGTCATCACTGGCTATCAACGTCATGAACTGGTAGGGCAGCCTTACTCCATGTTGTTCGACAATACTCAGTTCTACAGTCCAGTACTGGATACGCTGGAACATGGCACCGAACATGTAGCGCTGGAGATCAGTTTTCCAGGCCGTGACCGCACCATTGAACTCAGTGTCACTACCAGTCGTATTCATAACACGCATGGTGAAATGATAGGTGCTTTGGTGATTTTCTCTGATTTAACTGCCCGCAAAGAAACCCAGCGCCGCATGGCGCAAGCAGAACGCCTCGCCACACTGGGTGAGCTGATGGCTGGCGTCGCGCATGAAGTGCGTAATCCGCTAACGGCTATTCGTGGTTATGTACAGATCTTGCGCCAACAAACCAGCGACCTAATACATCAGGAATATCTGTCCGTAGTACTCAAAGAAATCGATTCAATTAACAAAGTTATTCAGCAATTGCTCGAATTTTCACGTCCACGCCACAGTCAATGGCAACAAGTCAGTCTCAATGCATTGGTTGAAGAAACTCTGGTACTGGTACAAACCGCCGGCGTACAAGCGCGGGTCGACTTCATAAGCGAACTGGATAATGAATTAAACCCGATTAACGCCGATCGTGAACTGCTCAAACAGGTACTACTGAATATCCTGATCAATGCCGTCCAGGCTATCAGCGCACGAGGGAAAATTCGCATTCAAACCTGGCAATACAGCGACTCACAACAGGCCATTTCGATAGAGGACAACGGCTGTGGCATTGATCTCTCGCTGCAAAAAAAGATCTTCGATCCCTTTTTCACCACCAAAGCCTCAGGAACCGGGCTTGGTCTGGCGTTAAGTCAACGCATCATTAATGCCCATCAGGGTGATATTCGCGTCGCCAGTTTGCCGGGCTACGGCGCAACCTTCACGCTTATTTTACCGATCAATCCGCAGGGAAATCAGACTGTATGACTGCTATTAATCGCATCCTTATTGTGGATGATGAAGATAATGTTCGCCGTATGCTGAGCACCGCTTTTGCACTACAAGGATTCGAAACACATTGTGCGAACAACGGACGCACAGCATTACACCTGTTTGCCGATATTCACCCTGACGTGGTGTTGATGGATATCCGCATGCCAGAGATGGACGGCATCAAGGCACTCAAGGAGATGCGCAGCCATGAGACACGGACCCCCGTTATTCTGATGACGGCCTATGCTGAAGTGGAAACCGCCGTCGAAGCGCTACGCTGCGGGGCCTTCGACTATGTTATCAAACCGTTTGATCTCGATGAGTTGAATTTAATCGTTCAGCGCGCTTTACAACTCCAGTCAATGAAAAAAGAGATCCGCCATCTGCACCAGGCACTGAGCACTAGCTGGCAATGGGGGCACATTCTCACCAACAGCCCGGCGATGATGGACATCTGCAAAGACACCGCCAAAATTGCCCTTTCTCAGGCCAGCGTCTTGATTAGCGGTGAAAGCGGCACCGGGAAAGAGTTGATTGCCAGAGCGATTCACTACAATTCGCGGCGGGCAAAGGGGCCGTTCATTAAAGTCAACTGCGCGGCGCTGCCGGAATCGTTGCTCGAAAGTGAACTGTTTGGTCATGAAAAAGGTGCATTTACTGGTGCACAAACCTTGCGTCAGGGATTATTTGAACGTGCCAACGAAGGTACTCTGCTCCTCGACGAAATTGGCGAAATGCCGCTCGTACTGCAAGCCAAATTACTACGCATTCTGCAGGAACGGGAATTTGAACGGATTGGCGGCCATCAGACCATAAAAGTTGATATCCGCATCATTGCTGCCACCAACCGCGACTTGCAGGCAATGGTGAAAGAAGGCACCTTCCGTGAAGATCTCTTTTATCGCCTTAACGTTATTCATTTAATACTGCCGCCTCTGCGCGATCGCCGGGAAGATATTTCCCTATTAGCTAATCACTTTTTGCAAAAATTCAGTAGTGAGAATCAGCGCGATATTATCGACATCGATCCGATGGCAATGTCGCTGCTTACCGCCTGGTCATGGCCGGGTAATATTCGAGAGCTTTCCAACGTCATTGAACGCGCCGTCGTGATGAACTCAGGCCCGATCATTTTCTCTGAGGATCTTCCGCCGCAGATTCGTCAGCCAGTCTGTAATGCTGGTGAGGCAAAAACAGCCCCTGTCGGTGAGCGTAATTTAAAAGAGGAAATTAAACGCGTCGAAAAACGCATCATTATGGAAGTGCTGGAACAACAAGAAGGAAACCGAACCCGCACTGCTTTAATGCTGGGCATCAGTCGCCGTGCATTGATGTATAAACTCCAGGAATACGGTATCGATCCGGCGGATGTATAACGCCAAAACTTGCTATGCAGAAATTTGCACAGTGCGCAATTTTCTGCATAGCCGCTCATTCTCCTTATAAATCCTCATCCAATTTATCCCTTCATATTCAATTAGTTAAATAACAAAACCCAATAATCTCATTCTGGCACTCCCCTTGCTATTCCCTGACTGTACCCACAACGGTGTATGCAAGAGGGATAAAAAATGAAAACAAAATTGATGACATTACAAGATGCCACCGGCTTCTTTCGTGACGGCATGACCATCATGGTGGGCGGATTTATGGGGATTGGCACTCCATCCCGCCTGGTTGAAGCATTACTGGAATCTGGTGTTCGCGACCTGACATTGATAGCCAATGATACCGCGTTTGTTGATACTGGCATCGGTCCGCTCATCGTCAATGGTCGAGTCCGCAAAGTGATTGCTTCACATATCGGCACCAACCCGGAAACAGGTCGGCGCATGATATCTGGTGAGATGGACGTCGTTCTGGTGCCGCAAGGTACGCTAATCGAGCAAATTCGCTGTGGTGGAGCTGGACTTGGTGGTTTTCTCACCCCAACGGGTGTCGGCACCGTCGTAGAGGAAGGCAAACAGACACTGACACTCGACGGTAAAATCTGGCTGCTCGAACGCCCACTGCGCGCCGACCTGGCGCTAATTCGCGCTCATCGTTGCGACACACTTGGCAACCTGACCTATCAACTTAGCGCCCGCAACTTTAACCCCCTGATAGCCCTTGCGGCTGATATCACGCTGGTAGAGCCAGATGAACTGGTCGAAACCGGCGAGCTGCAACCTGACCATATTGTCACCCCTGGTGCCGTTATCGACCACATCATCGTTTCACAGGAGAGCAAATAATGGATGCGAAACAACGTATTGCGCGCCGTGTGGCGCAAGAGCTTCGTGATGGTGACATCGTTAACTTAGGGATCGGTTTACCCACAATGGTCGCCAATTATTTACCGGAGGGTATTCATATCACTCTGCAATCGGAAAACGGCTTCCTCGGTTTAGGCCCGGTCACGACAGCGCATCCAGATCTGGTGAACGCTGGCGGGCAACCGTGCGGTGTTTTACCCGGTGCGGCCATGTTTGATAGCGCCATGTCATTTGCGCTAATCCGCGGCGGTCATATTGATGCCTGCGTGCTCGGCGGTTTGCAAGTAGACGAAGAAGCAAACCTCGCGAACTGGGTAGTGCCTGGGAAAATGGTGCCCGGTATGGGTGGCGCGATGGATCTGGTGACCGGGTCGCGCAAAGTGATCATCGCCATGGAACATTGTGCCAAAGATGGTTCAGCAAAAATTTTGCGCCGCTGCACCATGCCACTCACTGCGCAACATGCGGTGCATATGCTGGTTACTGAACTGGCTGTCTTTCGTTTTATTGACGGCAAAATGTGGCTCACCGAAATTGCCGACGGGTGTGATTTAGCCACCGTGTGTGCCAAAACAGAAGCTCGGTTTGAAGTTGCCGCCGATCTGAATACGCAACGGGGTGATTTATGATTGGTCGCATATCGCGTTTTATGACGCGTTTTGTCAGCCGGTGGCTTCCCGATCCACTGATCTTTGCCATGTTGCTGACATTGCTAACTTTCGTGATCGCGCTTTGGTTAACACCACAAACGCCGATCAGCATGGTGAAAATGTGGGGTGACGGTTTCTGGAACTTGCTGGCGTTTGGTATGCAGATGGCGCTTATCATCGTTACCGGTCATGCCCTTGCCAGCTCTGCTCCGGTAAAAAGTTTGCTGCGTACTGCCGCCTCCGCCGCAAAGACGCCCGTACAGGGCGTCATGCTGGTTACTTTCTTCGGTTCAGTCGCTTGTGTCATCAACTGGGGATTTGGTTTGGTTGTCGGCGCAATGTTTGCCCGTGAAGTCGCACGCCGAGTTCCCGGTTCTGATTATCCGTTGCTCATTGCCTGCGCCTACATTGGTTTTCTCACCTGGGGTGGCGGTTTCTCTGGCTCAATGCCTCTGTTGGCTGCAACACCGGGCAACCCGGTTGAGCATATCGCCGGGCTGATCCCGGTGGGCGATACTCTGTTCAGTGGTTTTAACATTTTCATCACTGTGGCGTTGATTGTGGTGATGCCATTTATCACCCGCATGATGATGCCAAAACCGTCTGACGTGGTGAGTATCGATCCGAAACTACTCATGGAAGAGGCTGATTTCCAAAAGCAGCTACCGAAAGATGCCCCACCATCCGAGCGACTGGAAGAAAGCCGCATTCTGACGTTGATCATCGGCGCACTCGGTATCGCTTACCTTGCGATGTACTTCAGCGAACATGGCTTCAACATCACCATCAATACCGTCAACCTGATGTTTATGATTGCGGGTCTGCTGCTACATAAAACGCCAATGGCTTATATGCGTGCTATCAGCGCGGCAGCACGCAGTACTGCCGGTATTCTGGTGCAATTCCCCTTCTACGCTGGGATCCAACTGATGATGGAGCATTCTGGTCTGGGCGGACTCATTACCGAATTCTTCATCAATGTTGCGAACAAAGACACCTTCCCGGTAATGACCTTTTTTAGTTCTGCACTGATTAACTTCGCCGTTCCGTCTGGCGGCGGTCACTGGGTTATTCAGGGACCTTTCGTGATACCCGCAGCCCAGGCGCTGGGCGCTGATCTCGGTAAATCGGTAATGGCGATCGCCTACGGCGAGCAATGGATGAACATGGCACAACCATTCTGGGCGCTGCCAGCACTGGCAATCGCCGGACTCGGTGTCCGCGACATCATGGGCTATTGCATCACTGCCCTGCTCTTCTCCGGCGTCATTTTCGTCATTGGTTTAACGCTGTTCTGACGGCAACCCTACAGACAGAAGGAATAAAAAATGAAAAATTGTGTCATCGTCAGTGCGGTACGTACTGCTATCGGTAGTTTTAACGGTTCACTCGCTTCCACCAGCGCCATCGACCTGGGGGCGACAGTAATTAAAGCCGCCATTGAACGTGCAAAAATCGATTCACTACACATTGATGAAGTGATTATGGGTAACGTGTTGCAAGCCGGGTTGGGGCAAAATCCGGCACGTCAGGCACTGTTAAAAAGCGGGCTGGCAGAAACGGTGTGCGGATTCACGGTCAATAAAGTGTGTGGTTCGGGTCTTAAAAGTGTGGCGCTTGCCGCCCAGGCAATTCAGGCAGGTCAGGCGCAAAGCATTGTGGCGGGGGGTATGGAAAATATGAGTTTAGCGCCCTACTTACTCGATGCAAAAGCACGCTCTGGTTATCGTCTTGGAGACGGACTGGTTTATGACGTAATCCTGCGCGATGGTCTGATGTGCGCCACCCATGGTTATCATATGGGGATTACCGCCGAGAACGTGGCCAAAGAGTACGGAATTACCCGAGAAATGCAGGATGAACTGGCGCTACATTCACAGCGTAAAGCGGCAGCCGCAATTGAGTCCGGTGCTTTTACAGCCGAAATCGTCCCGGTAAATGTTGTCACTCGGAAGAAAACCTTCGTCTTCAGTCAAGACGAATTCCCGAAAGCGGATTCTACGACTGAAGCGTTAGGCGCATTGCGCCCGGCCTTCGATAAAGCAGGAACAGTCACCGCCGGGAACGCGTCTGGTATTAACGACGGTGCTGCCGCTCTGGTGATTATGGAAGAATCTGCGGCGCTGGCAGCAGGCCTTACCCCCCTGGCTCGCATTAAAAGTTATGCCAGCGGTGGCGTGCCCCCCGCATTGATGGGTATGGGGCCAGTACCTGCCACGCAAAAAGCGTTACAACTGGCGGGGCTGCAACTGGCGGATATTGATCTCATTGAGACTAATGAAGCATTTGCCGCGCAGTTCCTTGCCGTTGGGAAAACCCTGGGCTTTGATTCTGAGAAAGTGAATGTCAACGGCGGGGCCATCGCGCTCGGGCATCCTATCGGTGCCAGTGGTGCTCGTATTCTGGTCACACTATTACATGCCATGCAGGCACGCGATAAAACGCTGGGGCTGGCAACACTGTGCATTGGTGGCGGCCAGGGAATTGCGATGGTGATTGAACGGTTGAATTAATCAATAAAAACACCCGATAGCGAAAGTTATCGGGCGTTTTCTTGAACATCGACGGCGAAGGTAACCCCATTAATCACCAGTCAAAACTTTTCACCAGCGTCAGCTCGCCAGCATTACGCATCGGTACAATAAATGTTTCCTGTTTCTCATTGACCGATCCTTCATCGGTGATCAACGTCAGTTGGGCGGTCGTCAATTCCGTTTCGCTGCGTCCGCCATAGTAGTTGATATACACCTGATAACGTCCGTGAACTGGCGCTGGCATGGCGAAAATCTCGGGTCCGTACCCCGTCGTGACATCCATATCCAGTGCACCACTGTTTTTCAGCACGGTGTTACCGTACCAGGCGTGTTCGCCATCGGGCGTAACAACGTGAAGGTCGAGATCGGTATTGTCCGTGTCCCAGGAGAGAACCAGCCGTAAACGCGCGCGGATCGCTCCAGCGCCCGGCGTTGAGTAAAACTGCATTTTTTGTCGGCTTTGCCCATCCGGGCTGATGACCTGCACGCTGTTGCTGCCTTCAGTGAAAATATAAGGGCGTGCAAATGAACCATCGGATTCAATTCTCTGCGGCATACTGGCACCGTTGACCACCAGCCGGCCCTGCTGAACTTTACCCGCCGCAGCATAATTCTTTATTTTGCCGCGGATCTGCGCTGAGATATTTTGATCATCTGCCATGTTGACGGACGACGCCGGGTAATTGATCGATTGTGAAAAACTGGCATCTTCGCCCTCTGCCTGATGCCAGCCAGAGAGCGGTGCATCAATCTCGACTTCCTGCACACCTTCGCCATGGGCAACAGGCGAAAGCGCCACCAGTAACAACGGAAGAAAAATCTTTCGCATAGCATTAGTCCATTAATAATTGTCGGGTCAGCGTTTCGATATAGTTCTCATCAAGCCCGGTGGGATAACCATCAAAGGCCAGATGCAGATACTCATGGGTTAAATCGAGCCGATCCTGAAGCGTAAAGAAGTTACGAATAAACAGCCGTTTCTGCTGCCGAACGGTATAGGGGAAACCTGAGACTAAACGGCAAACCGCAAACACGTCTGGTTCGTTGTACCCCGTCTCACCTTGTAATATACGCCGCCACTGCGGCATTTTTTTCGCCAGCCAGGCTTTCGCTTTGGGTAATAACTGGCAGGTTGAGCGTGGCGCTCCCCAGCGGCTAAGGCTGTTGTCGGGATAAGCAAACGCGAGTATCTGGTCGTAACGCTCCCCCTGCCCCGCCTGGGCCATGGCTTGCCGCCAGGAAAGCGTCCCTTCGGTAGCGCGACTGCCGTGATAATGAACCGGATCGCCCGCATAGATGAGATCCTGCGTCCAGGCGGTCATCGTTCGCGCCCCCGTGGTCGCTGGCGAAGCAGAAACACGCTGCGTGGCGCTACTGTCGGGGATGGTCAGGCAATCGCCTTCCCGATTGGCGTTTTGCTGTAAAAAAGTGCGAATCGCCACGGTCATGGCTTTCGCTGCCTCAGGGGGCGTACTTTTCGCCTCGCGATCCAGAACTCTGGCAACGTACTCTTCACGATCAAGATGCGACTGCAATTTCAGTTTGCCCTTTTCGCTCAGTAAGGTCGTCTCACCGTGGCTGACAAACGTAATGTGGTTACCATTAGTAAACGTCACACGATAGCGCCCATTAAGTACGCCGGGTTTTACTGCCGTCGTACTCTTTTCCGCTGTGATTTTCTTCAGCGGATAGCGGGCAAACAGTTCCACCTCTACACATTGCCCACTGGCAACCTGCGTCGGCACTGGCAAAACTCGATTAAGCACCGTCGCATAACGGGTCAGTACCGTTTTGCTGGTGCCACTGCCAGTAACCCACAGCGGTGTACCATCGGTTAACCAGCCGGCAAAACCACCCTGACGGATTTCCTGTTTATCATCGGCAAACCAGCTCCAGGTTTTCACCCGTACCCGACTACCGAGCATGGATGCGACACCGATTTTCGCCTCGTCCAGCACCACATCCAGTAAGACTTCCTGAGCTTTGTTTTGCGCAGGTAACGTCGCTAATGAATCAAGCAGCGATTTAACCGTTACCGAGGTTTCTGGCTTCAGCGTAGTAAGAGACGCTAACCACGCAGGTGCCTGACGCTGTTGCCAGTATTGCCCCCACATATCTGCGCTAATATGCAACCGCTGCGGCGCAAAATAGAGCCCACAGGAACGTACCAGCGCGGTATCGCGCGTTATGCTCTCCCCAGCCTGACAACAATAAACCTCTTCCGGGGAGTTTCCACGACACTGGTAGGCCTGCTCCGGTTGATGGGTATCCTCCAGCCAGGCGTAAACATACAGTTTCCACAAACTCCCTAACGGCGTGGTGAGCATGTCAGGTAATGCTGAGACTTTGGTCACGCCTGATGACGACAGCTGATACAGTTGATCGTGCTGCGCACCGCGCAGCACCAGTTGTAACGGCGTCTCCTCCGCAAGCGTTGGCAGAGTAACCAACGCCAATAGCCAGACGATTCTGCGCCAGTTCACTTATTTCACCTGCATCCCGGTCCATTCACTCCCTGCCGCAACACTTTGCTGTGCAGGTGCATAGGAACGCACATAACGAGCAGGAGGCAGAACGAATTGCCCTTTTTGCGAGAAGCGCAGCAAATGGCGGAAAGTGACCGTTCCCGTCAGTTCTTTCACCGGCACCATATAGGCCAGTTCGCCCATTTCATTTCGCGCTTTTTCCAGCAATTGCCCCTGCTGTTTCGCGGCGTTGGGTTTATTGATCGAAATGCCCCATGTTGTGCGCTCAACATCGGCTCCCGGCGGGAGCGGTACTTCCACCTGACCGTAGCGCAGAACGGCATCCTGCTCGCTGGTAAGCGTAATTTCATCGAGATACAGCGCATCGCTGTCAATCTCATTGCTGGTCACCGGCTGCAGAGTAAAGCTCATCTCTTCTTCACCGGGGATAAGCCGATACAACTGGCGTTCAACGGTCACCGGAATGTTACTTTGTTGAGTCGTTTTTGCCGGTTCACGCCAGCGGACCTGCACATTTTGCGGCGATAATTCGTCACCAAAAGAGAGAATGTCCGGCACGCCCTGACCAACCCAACGCCAGTATTCGCCCCCTCCAGTTAACTTATGTTTGGCCCATGCGCCCGCAGGCGCAGGCAAAACAACTGGAGGCATTGTCGCCATATATTTCGCCAGCCAGTTCATGGCCAGCGCGCGTTCAATAGTGGATTGCTCAGCGGTCAAACCACTTAAAATAGCAGCCGCCTGGGTAGCGTCGCCCCCGCTATTGAGCAGCACAACTGTGTGCGCCAGCGGCTGATTGCTGTTTGCCGCTTTATCCCACGCGTATTGCTGAATCTGTGGCATCACAGTGGACTTCAACTGCGCTTTTTTCAGCAACATCATGGTTAAGACGTGTGCCACCGCATCTGCCAGTGGAGATTCCGGTGTATCGAGGA
Organism: Escherichia sp. WS547; assembly: GCF_046486065.1. NCBI lineage: Bacteria > Pseudomonadati > Pseudomonadota > Gammaproteobacteria > Enterobacterales > Enterobacteriaceae > Escherichia > Escherichia sp. WS547. Next base: position 126,553 of record NZ_JBJQMA010000001.1, read on the forward strand.
TCAGGCTGTCATTGATATCGCGGGTGTCTTCCTCAGAGAAATCTTCAGTTTTAGTTCCGCGCCGGGCGATAGCTTCATCCAACCCTTTCAACAACGTTTTGCACGGCAGATTCATCTCCTGTGCCCACGCCAGCACCAGCGCGCGATGCAATAACGGCATGTTATCTGCCTGCTCCGCGTAGCTGTCGAGCATATGCTGCCAGTATTCCGGTTGTTGCGTTACGCCGAGCGCCTGGCTGTCCTGCCAGTCGGCGTACCATGCCCATGCCGTCAGGAAGGCGTCGCCATTGCCATCTTCCCCCCACCAGGTAAAGCGCGCACCGGGCCCCGCCAGTTGCATCAGCCGCAGACGGTTATCCTGAATCATCTGACGAATGTCGTTAGCGGCGGCACTTTGATGATCGGCAAGCGAACGCCAGGCGAGACTGAGCGGGATCAGACGGCTACCGGTGTTGATCACGCCACCCCACGGTTCATCGACTAACGCATCAAGATTGTTACGGAAAATCTCCTGCGGCGTTTCGCTACTTTGTAGCCGGATATTGCTCGCCTGCTCGGGCAACATCAGCGCGTTATCGCCACCGCCGAGCATGACATTTTTCTGCTGTTCAACGGGCCAGCTGTTATCCACAAAAAACAGTTTTGTGCTAATGCTGTCCTGCACTTGCCCATTTTGTTGCAGTTCTGCGCTTAACAAGCCAGATTGCTGAATGTTCTGCGCCAGCGAAATATAATTCGCCCCTTTGTGCAGTGTCAGCGTCTGGCGCATCTCGTCGCCTGCAAACTTAGTCACCAGCGCCACCGGTTCGTTATCCTGCTGACTGAAGATAAACAGTCCTGCTGCCGGTTTGTCGCCCATGCGATACACCGTTGGCATACTCCACTTCATGTAGAGATTTTTTTCCGAACGAAGATAAGCACGCCCCTGCCCGACCAGCCCGTCGCCGTTCATCCCTCTGGCTGTAATGCGCCAACGGGTTAACGAATCAGGCATCAGGAACGTAAAATACGCTTTGCCTTGTTTATCGGTTGTGAGTGACGGCATCCATGCCGCGGTATCCACCTCTTCACGCCGTGGACGTTCAAGCATTTTTACTCGCCGCTCGCTGCGGTTGGTCGCGCCAGGCGCAACCGGCTCGCTGGAGAGCGCCTGGTCGTAGCTGATAAACGACAGACTGGAGCTGGTACGCACATTGTTACGCCCCAGCGGATAGAAAAATTTGCCGATATTCGGCGCGATTTCCGGTTGCAGCGCGTAGATCATTTCATCGACCACGCCAACCGTTAGCTGCGCAGAAACAGGTTTACCTTTCAGCGACGAGGTTAATTCGACATTGACCAGTTCACCGGGCTGGTAATGGGTTTTGTCCGTTTTCACCCGGATATCCAGCTGGGGAACGGCAACTTTGATCCCGGCGTTCTGAAAACTGTACTGACCGTTACGGGTATACAGCACCGAAAAAGTGATGTTAGGCGCAAAGGAATTGCTCACCGGTACGCGGGCTTCATACTGGGTATCGTTTAAACGTTGTAACGTCAGCCAGTTTGCCGGATGCGAAAGCAGCGACTGCTGTTCAACGCGATCGCGTTCCAGCGTCAATAATGCTTCATCAATTGGCTCCGGGAAGGTAATCAGCATCTTCGCGGTTTCGCCAGGCTGGTACAGCGTTTTATCTGCCACGATATCTACCGTACCAGTATGCGACGTGCTGCCCTTACCGCTGACTGCATGGCTTAACCCGGCGAGAGTTAAGCCGTCTTTATCGCGTAACGTCAGATTGTAGTTACCCGGTTTATCGAAATTGACGGTAAAGGATTTGCCACCAGAAGGTAGATCTCCGCTGTGGCTCGTGCGGTCTTCGAGACGCAACCATTCATACGTAACAGGAACCTGTTTTGAAGATTCCAGCGCGGCATAACGGAACACAACCGACTCGCCGCTATAACTGTATTGTGCGGCGGTACTTAAAGAGTAATGCGCCAGGCCGCGTTCAATGAGGATCTCTTTGGTAGTGGTAACTCGATACGCCGCGCCGTCACTGGCGGAGACGGTTAACAAATAACGGCTTGGTTTATCAGCGGCGGGGAGATTTAACGCCACATGACCGCTATCGTCGGACACCGTTTCACTGCCTTCCAGCGACACCGGGAAACGTCCGGCATAACGCAAATCGTTACCGACCATTGATAATTGCTGAGCGCGCAAACTTAACTGCACACGGGCATCTTTTACCGGCTCGCCATCCGGGTAGAGCAGTTGCAGTTTGCCGCTGACCGCTTCGCCAGTTTTGAACTCTTTTTTGTCGAGAGCTAAACCAATCTCGAAATGTGGCTTGATATAGTTGGCTACGCGAAAACTACTGCTATAGACCTGATTGCGGTAAGCAAGACGTAACTCATAACCTCCGGCAACGGCATTTTCTGGCAGGCGGAAACTCCCCTGCCCGCCATTACGCGCATCCAGCGTGACATTGATGGTTTGCAACAGACTGCCGTTGGCGTCCAGCACTGAAAGCTTCGCCGGGGCGCTAACGATGGGGGATGAATGCAACGGGTCGTGGAACTCGCGGCCCATCACTTTGACATCAACACGATCGCCTGCGCGATACAGAGGGCGGTCGGTGAAGATATACAAGCGGGTGTTGTAAATTTCGCTTTCGTAGAAAAAATTCTCGGAGACAAAAACGCCGCCTTCAGCATCTTTACCCAGAATGTATGAACGTTCCGGCGATATATGTTGTAACTGCAAGGTACCGCTGTCATCGGTCACACCGCGGGTCATCACGCCAAGACCGTCAGTCCACAAGATCTCTGAGCCGGGCTTCGCTTCACCCTGTTTTTTACCCGCGGTCCACACCAGAAGCTCGTTACCTGACACTTTGCTAAGCGCCACGGTATCGGAAACAAACACCACCGTCGTCGCCCGATACCCACCAACCATCGCCTCGACGAGGTACAGTCCCGGCTCTTGTTTGCCGAGAGGAATATAGATGTTGCCCGGCTGCGGCGAGATGAAATTGCTGGATGCGCCTTCCAGTTTTACCCCTTGCTGCGGCTCGACCAGTTTAGCCTGCCATAATGGGTAACGGAACTGTTCCACCAGTGGATATTTTTTCAGCGGGGAAAACTGGCTGTTCTGTACATAACGGGAAGGTTTAATAATGGCATTACCGAGCTGTAATTCGGGTAACGCCTGAGTCACATTCTGCCGTGACTGAGAAGAGAAAGTACGCTGCATCACGCGGCGAGATTTGCCGTACCAGTTATCCCACAGCCAGGTCAGCGTATTGTTCAGCCCGTCGCCCAAATATTGCGGTTGCACCACAATGCGATGCAGGTTTTTCTGCTGGCGCAAAAATGCCATCGGGTCAGGAATACGATACAGGCGAACGTCCACGCCGCCGTACTCTTCCATCTGATAGCGTCGATAATCACGCCCCGGCGCTTCCAGTCGCACTTTCGCCTCTTCACTGCTGCTAAAACTGCTGTCAGCGAGCAAAAAGAATGTTCCCCCGGCGGGCGGCGCATAGTTGCTGGAAGGAAGCGAATCATCAGCATTGGCAAGCCCTGTTCCCACAAGAGACAGGGACAAGCACGCTGCTATCGCGCCAGAAAATTTAAACGATAAATGCCAATGAAATTGGGATTGGAATCGTTGGGTATCCATCGGGTGTCCTTCCATGTCATAAGTTGTTGCAGACTGACTGCGCGCATTCCGTTGTCAGTTTTCGTGGCGCTTCCGGTGTGGTAGATGACGTAACGCCCCATCCAGACCATTAAGTGCTGGGCATCGCCCTGATCGAAAAAAATCATATCGCCAGGCAGCGCCTGGTTTATGTCCTGGCCAATAAACTGGCTGTTGTACTGAATCAAATTAATCGCGGTCACGTAGGGGCCGGTTTTCCCGTTCCCCTGATTCCAGTTTTGCGCCAGTTGACGCTGTTCAGGTGTTAGCGTCATTTCAGGCGGCAAATACTGACTTGCTATACCGTTACTTTTTAGCCATTTGCTGTCGTGAATTTTCAGCGCCTCGTTCGCCGAAAATCGCACCAGGCCCGCACAATCCTGCTGATACCAGCGCGGACTTGGCCCCTGGCGGAGCTGTTCCTGTGCAATGCGCACAAACCAGGCGCGAAACAGCCCCGACTGTTCGACATTCAGCATTTCGCTATGGGCAACAACACAACACAGCCAGCAAATCAGCGCCAGCAGCCCGTGCCTCATAGCGGCTGCCAGGTTATGGGTAGCCACTGCCAGGCGGCACCGGGTTCCATCTGGGCCAGCTTCATGACATAACGCGGTTGTTGAGATAAAGCGTCCAGCTTCGGCATTAATAAAGTTTGTGCGGCGTTATAAAAAACCGGTTCGAGATTCTTCGGCAGACTGGTCAACGTTTCGTTACGCAGCAGTTTCGCCACGCCTTGTGGATTGATATAGAGCGGAACGATGCCATCAGTGGGTATTACATCCACCATTGCCGGACGGGTTTTATTCAGTGTTTGCAGGGCGTTATTAACCAGCGTGTCATCGAGGGAGAAAAGCAGCGTTTTGTTTTGCATCGCCAGCGACACGCGGAAAAAATAATCCGACATTAATTGATCGGGTTGCGCCGCCTGTGTTTTCGGATACTGACCGTATCGGGAACTCACTTCGCGACGCCAGATTTGCGCTTCGCCCTGCTGAGTCTGGTTTACCGGCAAAACACCTTCTGGCGCTTTGCTTTCGTGCGCACCAATATTTTGCGTAAACAGTTTCCCAGGCAGTTGTGCCTGTTCGGCTGAGCCATCAAATTGACCAACAAATAACGGGGTTTGTAATTTTGAGTCTTCATACCAGCACAGCCCGGCTGCACCATCTAACGCCCCGTTCAGCTTGTCGTTTTCCTGGCTGATGTGCGAAAGCATCTCTTCGGCAATACCATGCGAATACGGCACCGCCACACAGAAGCTGGCCCCGGCAGGCATACTGTTCCATACCGGCGTAAAATCGAAACTGGCATCTACGCTGGCGGATTCATCATTTAACGCCACAAAGCTATGCCAGCCGTCGTTGCTCATTTCGAAGCGTACGCCAGCAAAAGAAGGCATTAATCGCTGGTAGCCAAACCCCAGCAACCTGGCGCTGACCACGATGCGCTGGCGTACTGGCGTTTTTTCAGCAGCACGCTCTTCCAGGCCAAAGCTGGCTTGCCAGCGTTTTTTACCGCTCAACAAATCACTTGCGATCGCCGTGGCTTCGGTATCCTGCTGGTCATCTTTAAACAGCATATCCGTGCTGGAAAATACCAACATCTTGTCCTGATAAGTCGCGAACATCAGGGCGTTATTGCCGTTATAGCGCAACTGATAAACCGGGATGGTTTCACTATTTAGCTTAATACTACTGATTTCCGTTTTGCTTAACTGGCTGTCGCTGGTAGCGGCAAACAACAATGGCTCCAGCAGTTTGCTTAAACCACTGCGCTGGATCAGCACCATGTAATGTGAAAGATGGCCTTGTTTATCGTGCCATAGCGCCGCCTGCGCGGGCTGATCTAAGAGTGAAGAAAAGAGCTTATCTTTCAGCGTGAGATCGTGTTCATAGACAATGCGGCGAATGCTGCCTTCAATGCCCAGACGATCGGCATGATTCTGATAATAGAAAACGAAATCTTCACTCAGAACATCGTGGAGAAACGGAATGGTAAGGAGATCTTTGGGAAGCTGGCTCAGAGAGTCGCTGTCGAGAAAGAGGTCCGGCTCATTGAGATCGATTTGCAGATTGTTGTGCACCACCAGCGGCGACAACGTTTTTTCTGGCCCACTGCCAGCATATTGCAACGCCCAGACGCCAGCGGAAAGCAGTGCTATTGCGCCAAAACCTACAAGACCATAGAACCGCCAGCCTTTCGCCTTTTTTTCACCACTCATTGCCACATTCCTTGTGTATAGCCAGCCATTTTTTACGAGCACAGCAAAACTTTACCGCGCCCTAATACGACAAAAGCCCAGACTTTGCAGCCTGGACTTTTCAATTCAAACAAGGGAGATAGCTCCCTTTTGGCATGAAGAAGTAAAATTATTCTTCTTCTGGCTCGTCGTCAACGTCCACTTCCGGAGCGATTTCATCGTCCCCTTCCGCGGCACTGCCGTCGATGGTATCCAGATCTTCCTCGTCAACCGGTTCAGCAACACGTTGCAGACCCACTACGTTTTCATCTTCCGCAGTACGGATGAGGATCACGCCCTGGGTGTTACGGCCCACGATGCTGATTTCCGAAACGCGAGTACGTACCAGCGTACCGGCATCGGTGATCATCATGATCTGGTCGCAGTCATCTACCTGCACCGCGCCAACCACTAAACCGTTACGTTCGGTAACCTTGATGGAGATAACCCCTTTCGTCGCACGCGACTTAGTCGGGTATTCCGCCACTGCGGTACGTTTACCATAACCGTTCTGCGTTGCGGTGAGGATTGCGCCATCGCCACGAGGCACGATCAGAGAGACGACTTTATCGCCTTCGCCTAAACGAATACCGCGAACACCGGTGGTGTTGCAGCCCATCGCACGGACAGAAGACTCTTTAAAGCGCACCACTTTACCTTCGGCGGAGAACAGCATTACTTCGTCTTCGCCGCTGGTCAGGTCAACGCCGATCAGCTCATCGCCTTCAACCAGTTTGATCGCCACTTTACCGGCGGTACGCAGACGGTTGAATTCGGTGAGGACGGTTTTCTTCACAGTACCGTTAGCGGTCGCCATGAAGACTTTCACGCCTTCTTCAAACTCGGTCACCGGCAGGATCGCGGTGATACGTTCGTCCTGCTCCAGCGGCAGCAGGTTGACAATCGGACGACCGCGCGCGCCACGAGTGGCTTCCGGCAACTGATAGACTTTCATCGAATAGACGCGACCACGGCTGGAGAAGCACAGAATATGGTCGTGGGTGTTCGCCACCAGCAGTCGGTCAATAAAGTCTTCTTCTTTAATACGTGCGGCAGATTTGCCTTTCCCGCCACGACGCTGCGCTTCGTATTCAGAAAGCGGCTGATACTTCACGTAGCCCTGGTGAGAGAGCGTCACAACCACATCTTCCTGAGTGATCAGATCTTCCAGGTTGATGTCTGCGCTGTTGGCGGTGATTTCAGTGCGACGTTTGTCACCGAACTGTTCACGAACCAGTTCCAGCTCTTCGCGGATCACTTCCATCAGACGATCGGCACTGCCAAGAATACGCAGCAGTTCTGCGATCTGATCCAGCAGCTCTTTGTATTCGTCGAGCAGTTTTTCATGCTCAAGACCGGTCAGTTTCTGCAGACGCAGATCCAGAATTGCCTGGGCTTGCTGTTCGGTCAGATAGTACAGACCATCGCGCACGCCGAACTCTGGCTCCAGCCATTCCGGACGCGCAGCATCGTCGCCAGCACGTTCCAGCATCGCGGCAACGTTGCCCAGCTGCCACGGATTAGCCACCAGCGCAGTTTTCGCTTCTGCAGGCGTCGGCGCATGACGGATCAGTTCGATGATCGGGTCGATGTTCGCCAGCGCCACGGCTAATGCTTCAAGGATATGAGCACGATCGCGAGCTTTACGCAGTTCGAAAATAGTACGACGGGTCACCACTTCACGGCGGTGACGAACAAACGCCGCGATGATGTCTTTCAGGTTCATGATCTTCGGCTGACCATGGTGCAATGCCACCATGTTGATACCGAAAGAAACCTGCAACTGGGTCTGGGAGTAGAGGTTGTTAAGCACAACTTCACCAACCGCATCGCGTTTCACTTCAATCACGATGCGCATACCGTCTTTGTCAGACTCGTCACGCAGCGCGCTGATGCCTTCCACGCGTTTTTCTTTTACCAGTTCCGCAATCTTCTCGATCAGGCGCGCTTTGTTCACCTGATACGGAATTTCATGGACGATAATGGTTTCACGTCCGGTTTTGGCGTCAACTTCCACTTCAGCACGGGCGCGGATATATACCTTGCCGCGACCGGTACGGTAAGCTTCTTCAATACCGCGACGACCATTAATGATTGCCGCCGTCGGGAAGTCCGGCCCCGGGATGTGTTCCATCAGCCCTTCAATGCTGATGTCTTCATCATCGATATACGCCAGACAACCGTTGATAACTTCCGTCAGGTTGTGCGGCGGGATGTTGGTTGCCATACCTACGGCGATACCGGAAGAACCGTTCACCAGCAGGTTAGGAATTTTGGTTGGCATGACGTCGGGAATTTTTTCCGTGCCGTCATAGTTATCAACGAAATCGACCGTCTCTTTTTCGAGATCGGCCATCAGTTCATGGGCAATTTTCGCCAGACGGATTTCCGTATAACGCATTGCCGCCGCAGAGTCGCCGTCGATGGAACCGAAGTTACCCTGACCGTCTACCAGCATGTAACGCAGCGAGAATGGCTGCGCCATACGGACGATCGTGTCATAAACCGCCGAGTCACCATGGGGATGGTATTTACCGATTACGTCACCAACGACACGGGCAGATTTTTTATAGGCTTTGTTCCAGTCATTGCCTAGTACGTTCATGGCGTAAAGTACGCGACGGTGTACCGGCTTCAGGCCATCTCGGACATCTGGCAGCGCACGGCCAACAATGACCGACATCGCATAATCCAGATAGGAGCTCTTCAGCTCTTCCTCAATGTTGACCGGTGTAATTTCTCTCGCAAGGTCGCTCATCTAACCGCTATCCCTCTACTGTATCCCGGATTCAAAGGTCGCAAATTATAACACAGCCGCGCAGTTTGAGGTAAACCTATACGCTTTATTCACATCCAATGCCTGATATACTCGTTTGTCTTGCCAATTACGGAGTAGAAGTGCCAATGAATGCCGAAAAATCGCCGGTAAACCATAACGTAGACCACGAAGAGATCGCTAAATTTGAAGCCGTCGCCTCCCGCTGGTGGGATCTTGAAGGTGAGTTCAAACCGCTGCACCGCATTAACCCGCTGCGTCTGGGCTATATTGCCGAGCGTGCTGGCGGTTTATTTGGCAAAAAGGTGCTCGATGTCGGTTGTGGCGGCGGCATTCTGGCCGAGAGTATGGCGCGCGAAGGTGCGACGGTGACCGGTCTGGATATGGGCTTTGAGCCATTGCAGGTGGCAAAGCTGCACGCGCTGGAAAGCGGCATTCAGGTGGATTACGTGCAGGAAACCGTGGAAGAGCACGCGGCAAAACATGCCGGGCAGTATGATGTGGTGACCTGCATGGAGATGCTGGAGCACGTGCCCGATCCGCAGTCAGTGGTCAGAGCCTGTGCGCAACTGGTGAAACCGGGCGGCGATGTCTTTTTCTCGACGCTTAACCGCAACGGCAAGTCATGGCTGATGGCGGTGGTTGGCGCGGAATATATTTTGCGCATGGTGCCCAAAGGCACGCACGACGTGAAGAAATTTATAAAACCGGCAGAACTGCTTGGCTGGGTAGATCAGACAAGCCTTAAAGAGCGACATATAACCGGGTTACATTACAACCCGATCACTAATACTTTTAAACTCGGCCCCGGCGTCGATGTGAACTATATGCTGCACACGCAGAATAAATAAAATTGTTAGCCGGATAAGGTGCTCGCACCACATCCGGCTACAATGCCGGGCGCAAAGCAGCTACCATTTCACCGTCATCGACAAAAACCCTGCCGTCTGGGCAAAATCATCACTCCCTTTCTGCCACGCCACGCTACCACGCAGGGACACTCGCTGACTGATATTGCCCGTGACTCCCACTTTTATTTCACCCCGTTGTTTTACCGCTTCGTCACTGATAGTGCTGCCATCTTCTTCAATTTTCGTCGAATGGGGATCGTAATAATAATTCAGATCTAATGTTGGTGTGACATGAACAGCGGTACGCCATTCGCTGTGTAAACCCAGCCGCGTCTGAATATCATCGCCCTGTGATTGTGACACGCGCGCATGGTTAGCGGCTGTAAAATCATCCTGCTGCACGCCCTGATAAATCACCTGCGCCTGTGGTTCAATCACCACTCCATGCCCCGGTAACCACTGATACCCGGCTTCCAGCGAGGCGATAATCCCCGATGAGTGGTAATGATCCACGCCATCTTCATGTTCGGAAACATCATTGTTAAACCACGCGTATTGCAGCCAGCTATCCAGCCAGGCCCCCTGCTTCTGATTACCGTGCTGAAACCAGCTTGAGGTCAGACCAACGGCATAACCGTGGTTCTGGTTATCGGCGCGAGTTCCGGTCATATTCGAGCGGCTGTCGCCCTGGTTATCACTGTAGCCACCAACCGCCCCAAGCATCCACTCGCCATCCGTGCCCCAGCGCCCGCTAAACAAGTCGCCGCTAAGCTGCACCGTAGAAGTGTCTTCATGCTGAGCCAGTTGCCCCGCTGCTGTGTAATGATAATCTCCGCCGATAACACGTAAATTCAGCGTCTGACCATTGCCACCAGCGTGATCGTGTCGCTCCATCACAAACGCCTGATTTGCCGCCCGCAGGTTATTAAAATATCCACCAACTTTGGCATTCAACACCGGCTGATAAGCAGGCGTAGGGTCCGGGGCCGGGTCGGGTGTTGGATCAGGATCCGGCGTGGGATCAGGATCGGGAGTCGGGTCTGGATCAGGTGGCGATGGTGGCGTTACTTCTTGCGATCGCAGATACCAGTCGTTGTTATCTTCCACCAGCGTGTAGTCATACGCTCCCATATTGACGTAGCCGCTGCCCGCCAGACTGAACTGCGCATTGTTTTGAAATTGCGTTGGATCGGCTGCGAAATCAACCACTTTAATGCCTGTCGATGTCGGCTCACCAATACCCGTAATGGGATTAATTACCACGGTCGTGTTGCCAGCAGTATTACCGTTCAACACCAGTTGGTCACTTGCCGAGTCATCGCCGTTTAATTCGCTATCGAGCAGTAGCGTACCACCGCCAGTATAATCACCGTTTACCCTCAGCGTGTCGCCAGCGACGCCATTTTGCAGGCTGACCGCACCGGACGTATTGGTCAGATTGCCATTAACTGTTACGTCGGAAAGATAAGTCAGGCTGTCAGTTTCAAGGTTGGTATTAAGCTCACCTGTCAACGTCACGCCATCGGTGGTATTCACCAGCGTCCCATCGCCGTTAAACAGTGAGGCATTAAGGGCGACGGAAGTATCCTGCCCGGTCAGGCGCAAAACCGTACCATCGCTGATGTCGATAGTGCCGCTGGAAGTAGCATCAATTGACTGAATATCCTGATCCGCGCCAGTAACGAACGTTGCCCCGTCACCGACCCACAGCGACGAAGCATAAGGGAAGATATCCGCAACATCGCCTTGCAGCGTGCCTTCTTCGACACGTACCGCCGACTGCGTCGTACCGCTGGCGGTCAGTTCCAGCGTACCCGCCCCCGTTTTCGTCAATGTGCTACCCTCATCCTGATGCTGCCCGCTGCTGTCAGCCATCAGTGCGCCCCACTGCGTGTCTACCCCCGCATCAACTGCCACTTCACCGTCGGCGCGCATTTCAATATCACGCCCATGCTCAGTCGTTGTAGAGCGAGTATCGACATTGGCAGTAATCTCCATCACGCTTTCTTGTTGATTATCGGTAAAGATAACCTGGCGGTTGTAATGGGTATCTCCAAGCTGCGAGTTGTCGCTCACCACCAGCGTACCGGAAGCGATTTGCGTGGTGCCCAGGTAACTATTATTGTTTGCCAGGCTAATCAGCCCGTCGCCCGCATCGACCACCACGTAGACGCCATCTTTCCCGTCGCCGCCGATATGCATATTGTTTCCGCCTGCAAGATCTACCACATCCTGACTGCCGATAACCGTTCCGCTGCTGCCGCTGACTGCAAGGCCATCGTTGTATGATGTGCCGCTCTGCCAGGTGGCGAAATCAGAGAGATCAAGCACACCGCCGTTTAACACGATCGACTGCGGATCGTCCTGGAGAGCGGCAAGATCTGCCGCGTCGCCTTCCAGCGTAAGCACCGCGCCATCATCAACGACTATATCGCCAGTTAGCGCCATCGACTGTGCCCCTGCCAGCACGTAGCTGCCGTTTTGCGCAATGGTGAGCTGACCAGCACCTTCGATGGTGCCAGCAAAACTGCCTTGATTAACAGTAACATTGCCACCAGCATCGATATTTAAAGTGCCATTCTGAAAGCCCGTCAATGCGTGCACAAAAGTTTGTTGGGTCGAGCCAACGTTTAGCTCAGCCTGATTCTGATACTGATCAATACTCCCTATCGTCAGACCGTAGCAGTCTTGCGGATCGTCCTGGCAATGCGTATCGCCGACATTCATCAGGGAGTTGCTGCGGCCCAGGGTAACTTCACCGTTTTCTATCTGCATCTCGCCAGTAAAGTCATTGTTATTTGCATTAAGTACCAGATCGCCGGAACCTGTTTTGGTGATTACCCCGGTACCAGCAATAGAGTCAACAGCTCCGTCATTCTCTGTATTGCCGATAACCAGCGTTTTTCCGTCGGCAATATCAAAGGTAACTTCACTTAAGCCGAGATACATAAAGCCGCCCGCCGCAGTGGAAGGACCATCCCCATAACCTGCTGCGCTGTTGTTCTCATCCACTAACACGCCGTTGTTCTGGCTGTAGCTGTCATCAACTGAAATATCAATAAGATAGGGAGCCGTCACGCTATTGGTATAAATCGCCCCACCATATCCCTCAGCAGAGTTATTTGTAAATGCGGTGTTATTTATTATTGTGAAACCTGACGGATGCGTGATATTGCTATTATTATCGGTGACATCGATTGCCCCTCCATCGCCATCACTGTAACTTGTTGATGTATATGCCTGGTTGTTATCAAAAATAACTTCACTTAAATAGACGTCATTGTTGATGGTATAAATTGCACCACCTTTGCCGTCATTAGCGATGTTATTGCGAAACACGGCGTTAGTGACACGTAAATCGACGACACCGGTATCGTTAGTACCAGAAGAATAGATTGCGCCACCATAGCCACCTGCAACGTTATCGGAAAAAATAACATCAGTAAGATTCAGCGTTGAGTTTTCTTTAGCAAATATTGCCCCGCCGTTATTATATTCTCCTGAGACAGTATTATTGGCAAACAGAGTCATTCCAGTTTCATTTTCTGGCGATAGAGAAAACTCCGCTCCTTGTTGCAAAAATACGGCCCCACCGCTGGCGTTATTGTTCATATCCGAAAAAACCAGCCATTGCCCATCGGCGATGCTCCAGTCCTGCGTAATGCCTGAAAGGCTTTGCCTGCTGGCGTGACAACTCGCTTTGATATCATATCCCTGACATGAATCAATGACCGCCGCGACACCGTTAGCAGAGAAAAGAGATGCAATCATTGACGGGAGTAAAGATAAATACTCCTTGCGTAGAAAAATAATCCGCATATTAATCTGACCATCATTTTCTATAAGACGGCATATTTAATCGCATTATACGATATGGGTTATTTTTCTTTTGTAAATTGTTCAACCCGGTGCAATGGCTATTTTGTTATTATTTCATGAATAATATCAGTGCGTCATAATTCAAGTTAATCACCTTAAGGGATATCAGTTATGTTTAAACTGAATTAAAGTAATGAATAATTTTCTTATAATATAAGGTAAATTAACAAAATGGCTTCGCATTTAACAACAACCGAAGAGAAAACAACCATTTCGACATCAACAATCGCTTACATTCGCTTATATATTGACCACAACTGATACATCAGATTATGTGATGACTCGTACTTAGATCAATTTTTGCAATCATTAGCAAAAAGATTAATAAACCATCTATATCAATTTATCCAACCTATTCTGCCGTTCAAGAAATCGCCGAACAGTTATTTTTAACAAATTTTTCTCTTCCCATTGACTTTCCCGGACACCTTGTCTGACCTAAGGTGCGCGAAAGCCACTTTTTCCTTCCTGAGTTATCCACAAAGTTATGCACTTGCAAGAGGGCCATTTTCACACTATCTTGCAGTGAATCCCAAACATACCCCCTATATATAGTGTTCTAAGCAGCTTCCCGTACTACAGGTAGTCTGCACGAAACTATTGCGGAAAGAATTCCAAAAACAGGTACGACATACATGAATCAGAATCTGCTGGTGACAAAGCGCGACGGTAGCACAGAGCGCATCAATCTCGACAAAATCCATCGCGTTCTGGATTGGGCGGCAGAAGGACTGCATAACGTTTCGATTTCCCAGGTCGAACTGCGCTCCCACATTCAGTTTTATGACGGTATCAAGACCTCTGACATCCACGAAACCATTATCAAGGCTGCCGCAGACCTGATCTCCCGTGATGCGCCGGATTATCAGTATCTCGCCGCGCGCCTGGCAATCTTCCACCTGCGTAAAAAAGCCTACGGCCAGTTTGAGCCGCCTGCGCTGTACGACCACGTGGTGAAAATGGTCGAGATGGGCAAATACGATAATCATCTGCTGGAAGACTACACGGAAGAAGAGTTCAAGCAGATGGACACGTTTATCGATCACGACCGTGATATGACCTTCTCTTATGCTGCCGTTAAGCAGCTGGAAGGCAAATATCTGGTGCAGAACCGTGTGACCGGCGAAATCTACGAAAGCGCCCAGTTCCTTTATATTCTGGTTGCCGCGTGCCTGTTCTCGAACTACCCGCGTGAAACGCGCCTACAATACGTGAAGCGTTTTTACGACGCGGTTTCCACATTTAAAATTTCGCTGCCGACGCCAATCATGTCCGGCGTGCGTACCCCGACTCGTCAGTTCAGCTCCTGCGTACTGATCGAGTGCGGTGACAGCCTGGATTCCATTAACGCCACCTCCAGCGCGATTGTTAAATACGTTTCCCAGCGTGCCGGGATCGGCATCAATGCCGGGCGTATTCGTGCGCTGGGTAGCCCGATTCGCGGTGGCGAAGCGTTCCATACCGGTTGTATTCCGTTCTATAAGCATTTCCAGACAGCGGTGAAATCCTGCTCTCAGGGCGGTGTGCGTGGCGGTGCGGCTACGCTGTTCTACCCGATGTGGCATCTGGAAGTGGAAAGCCTGCTGGTGTTGAAAAACAACCGTGGGGTGGAAGGCAACCGCGTGCGTCATATGGACTACGGGGTACAAATCAACAAACTGATGTATACCCGTCTGCTGAAAGGTGAAGATATCACTCTGTTCAGCCCATCCGACGTACCGGGGTTGTACGACGCGTTCTTCGCCGATCAGGAAGAGTTTGAACGCCTGTACACCAAATATGAGAAAGACGACAGCATCCGCAAGCAGCGTGTGAAAGCCGTTGAGCTGTTCTCGCTGATGATGCAGGAACGTGCGTCTACCGGTCGTATCTATATTCAGAACGTTGACCACTGCAATACCCATAGCCCGTTTGATCCGGCCATCGCGCCAGTGCGCCAGTCTAACCTGTGCCTGGAAATCGCCCTGCCGACCAAACCGCTGAATGATGTCAACGACGAGAACGGTGAAATCGCGCTGTGTACGCTGTCTGCTTTCAACCTGGGCGCAATTAATAGCCTGGATGAACTGGAAGAGCTGGCGATTCTGGCGGTACGCGCACTCGACGCGCTGCTGGACTATCAGGATTACCCGATCCCGGCCGCCAAACGTGGAGCGATGGGTCGTCGTACGCTGGGTATTGGTGTGATCAACTTCGCTTACTACCTGGCGAAGCACGGTAAACGCTACTCCGACGGCAGCGCCAACAACCTGACGCATAAAACCTTCGAAGCCATTCAGTATTACCTGCTGAAAGCCTCTAATGAGCTGGCGAAAGAGCAAGGCGCGTGCCCGTGGTTTAACGAAACCACTTACGCGAAAGGGATCCTGCCGATCGATACCTATAAGAAAGATCTGGATGCCATCGCTAATGAGCCGCTGCATTACGACTGGGAAGCACTGCGTGAGTCAATCAAAACGCACGGTCTACGTAACTCCACGCTTTCTGCTCTGATGCCGTCCGAGACCTCTTCGCAGATCTCTAACGCCACTAACGGTATTGAACCGCCGCGTGGTTACGTCAGCATCAAAGCGTCGAAAGACGGTATTCTGCGCCAGGTGGTGCCGGACTACGAGCATCTGCACGACGCCTATGAACTGCTGTGGGAAATGCCGGGTAACGATGGCTATCTGCAACTGGTGGGTATCATGCAGAAATTTATCGATCAGTCGATCTCTGCTAACACCAACTACGATCCGTCACGCTTCCCGTCAGGAAAAGTGCCGATGCAGCAACTGCTGAAAGACCTGCTCACCGCCTACAAATTCGGGGTCAAAACGCTGTATTATCAGAACACCCGTGACGGCGCTGAAGACGCGCAGGACGATCTGGTACCGTCAATCCAGGACGATGGCTGCGAAAGCGGCGCATGTAAGATCTGATATTGAGATGCCGGATGCGGCGTGAACGCCTTATCCGGCCTACGGCTCGGTTTGTAGGCCTGATAAGACGCGCCAGCGTCGCATCAGGCACAGGATGCGGCGTAAAATGCCTTATCCGGCATTAAACTCCCAACAGGACACATTCATGGCATATACCACCTTTTCACAGACGAAAAATGATCAGCTGAAAGAACCGATGTTCTTTGGTCAGCCGGTCAACGTGGCTCGCTACGATCAGCAAAAATATGACATCTTCGAAAAGCTGATCGAAAAGCAGCTCTCTTTCTTCTGGCGTCCGGAAGAAGTTGACGTTTCTCGTGACCGTATCGATTACCAGGCACTGCCTGAACACGAAAAACACATCTTTATCAGCAACCTGAAATATCAGACGCTGCTGGACTCCATTCAGGGTCGCAGCCCGAACGTGGCACTGCTGCCGCTGATCTCGATCCCTGAACTGGAAACCTGGGTCGAAACCTGGGCGTTCTCAGAAACCATTCACTCTCGTTCTTATACCCATATCATTCGTAATATCGTTAACGATCCGTCCGTTGTGTTTGATGATATCGTCACCAACGAGCAGATCCAGAAACGTGCGGAAGGGATCTCCAGTTATTACGATGAGCTGATCGAAATGACCAGCTACTGGCATCTGCTGGGCGAAGGTACCCACACCGTTAACGGTAAAACCGTAACCGTTAGCCTGCGCGAGCTGAAGAAAAAACTGTATCTCTGCCTGATGAGCGTTAACGCGCTGGAAGCGATCCGCTTCTACGTCAGCTTTGCTTGTTCCTTTGCCTTTGCAGAACGCGAACTGATGGAAGGTAACGCCAAAATTATTCGCCTGATTGCCCGCGATGAAGCCCTGCACCTGACCGGTACTCAGCATATGCTGAATCTGCTGCGCAGCGGCGCGGATGATCCGGAGATGGCGGAAATTGCCGAAGAATGTAAGCAGGAATGCTATGACCTGTTTGTCCAGGCGGCACAGCAAGAGAAAGACTGGGCGGATTATCTGTTCCGTGACGGTTCGATGATTGGTCTGAATAAAGACATTCTCTGCCAGTACGTTGAATACATCACCAATATCCGCATGCAGGCAGTCGGTTTGGATCTGCCGTTCCAGACTCGCTCCAACCCGATCCCGTGGATCAATACCTGGCTGGTGTCTGATAACGTGCAGGTTGCTCCGCAGGAAGTGGAAGTCAGTTCTTATCTGGTCGGGCAGATTGACTCGGAAGTGGACACCGACGATTTGAGTAACTTCCAGCTCTGATGGCTCGCATTACCCTGCGCATCACTGGCACACAACTGCTGTGCCAGGATGAACACCCTTCCCTTCTGGCGGCGCTGGAATCCCACAATGTGGCGGTTGAGTACCAGTGCCGCGAAGGTTACTGCGGTTCCTGTCGCACGCGCCTTGTTGCAGGCCAGGTGGACTGGATTGCCGAACCGTTAGCCTTTATTCAGCCGGGGGAAATTTTGCCTTGTTGTTGCCGGGCAAAAGGCGATATTGAAATCGAGTTGTGATCGGGTACTAGCGCCAGATACGACGCTTACGCGTATTATCTGGCCTACAACGATTACATGGCGTAGTAATACGCTTTCACCTGCTCCCAGTCCGCTTTGGGGATCGGCTCCAGATATTTTTCCAGCTGGCGGAAGTCATGATTAATCGCTTTATCGCGACGCAAGCGGCGACGACTTTTCTCCAGATCAAGAAATCCAGCTTCTGCCTTACCTTCTGTTTTCACATAGATATGGCGAACATAGCAACAGCCATGCTGACGATTAACGCTATGCATTTTCTTAAACGCCAGCGCCACTGCTTTCAACATGGCTTGCCGTACTTCGTCAGAATAGGGCGTTACTGCATGCCGGGCATACCAGTCAGCAATGCTGATGAACCCCGCCATATCTTCAGTCACCAGCAACGCGCGCCATTCCCCCTCAATTTTCACCGCTTCACCAAAAACAATCTTCGGCACGATGACACCAGCCCGCTCCAGTTCTTTAATTACCGCAACCTCACGGACAATCGTTGGTCGGCCGAACGGATAACGTACGGAATGAAACAGATGATGCGTCATGCGCTTTACATATAGCTTTTTGCCGTTGCGCTCGACGCATTGCACCCCGCTCATACCATTACGGCGATAGTTAGGCTCTTCAACCCAGTCGCCCTCTGTTGCCCACCAGTGATTAAATTCGTCGTGCTTTGCTGAAACTGCCATACCCTATCGCCTGTCATTTTTTATTTACGACAATGACTATAGGTGGTTACCTGCGAAAAATCTTAATGAAACGTGTCGTATTAATGAATTTCTTTTGCCACTACTAGCGCGACACCGCTTTTACCCTTCATTTGCAGCGCATAGACTCCGCCAGCCACTACCACTAATAGTGCACCCAGCAGATAAATCATTCGGTAGCCAGTATGTGCAACCATCATCCCCATCACACAGGCTCCCAGCGCCAGGCCTGCATCCATCGCATTGAAGAAGAGGGAGTTTGCGACACCGATTTTATGCGGTTCCACTGAACTGATAATCTGCGTCTGAAAAACTGGCGTCACGGAACCATACCCGATACCAATCAATGCGCCAGAAACAACCATCATTATGCTTCCCTGGGTGTAGCCGAGAACCACCAGTCCTACCGTAAAGAACACAAGGCAAGGGTAAACCACATATTTCGGTCCTTTTTTGTCGCAGACATTGCCGGTAAAGGTACGGCAAATCATCAGGAAGATAGCGTAGCAAAGCAGGAAATTACTGGCTGCCGACATCAGGTTAAGTTCGCGTGCATAAAGCGCCAGAAAAGCAGAAACCCCGGCATACGAAAAGGTCATAAAAAAGGTGACCATCGCAAATGGCAACGCCGCGCGATCGAACATGGCGGCGAAGCCCATTTTCGGCGTTGAACCATCAGCATGGCTGATAACCGGCGGCACTGTCATAATCAGCGACAGAATAATCCCCACCGCTGCCACGCCGGTGCATAGCCAGAAAGCCAGATTAAAGCCTTCCCAGCGCGCCATATTCAGACCAATCCACGGCCCGACCACCATTGCCAGCCCCATTGCCAGAGAAAAAAAACTGATGCCCTCCCCACGTCGGGAGGCCGGGATCAGCCGCGCGGAAATCGTTCCTTTTACCGTAGTGATAACCCCGAAGGTAATACCATGAAGCACCCGAATAAAAAGCAGTGATTCAATTGAGTGGCAAAAAGGATACAGCGCAGTGACCACCAAAAAGGCCAGAGAAGAGAGCCCCAGAATAGTTTTATTCGAATATTTACCTACCCATTGCCCGGCAAAGGGGCGAATAACAATGGCGGCAATTAAAAATAAAGTCACCAACAAACCTGCTTTATCAGGAGAGGCATGCAAGCGGTCTGAGATATAAATTGGCAACAATGTTAGTAAAACATAAAAGACGAAGAAAATAATAAAGCTGATGATGGTTATTGCCCAAAAATCCTTCGTCCATAACTTCTCTTTCATACCCTACCGCCTGTCAGGATGACGCACGCAGACAACACTCCCGTTACTGCGGTTGCGTCAAATTGTGATGTACTTTGCAGAACAGAAGTATAAATGGCGGCACGCTATTAGAGAAATTAATCGTTTTAATATTATTGATTAGCAAACTCTAATGACTCTTACTCAAATAAATTCTTTACTCGCCGTGCTGGATTACGGTGGCTTTACTGAAGCCAGCAAGCGATTGTTCATGACGCAGTCGGCGGTAAGTCAGGCAATTGCTGCCCTCGAACAAGAACTTGGCGTGAGTATACTGTTACGCGATCGCCGTAAAGCTATACAACTGACCGCAGCAGGTCATCGCATTGTGCATCATCTGCGCGCCATTAATCGGGAAGTGAACGCAGTAAAAGAGATAGCCGAGCAGGAAAAGCAGAACCCTCAAAGAACGCTGAGACTTGGTTGTTTCCCCAGCGTCTGCGCCTGTATCTTACCGGCTGTGATTCGCTACTTTGAAATTCATCATCCGAATATAAAAATTATTCCTTTTGAGGAAAATAGCACAGCGATTATTGATTCCCTTCAGAATGAATCCATTGATGCCGGTTTTGTTCATTTTCCGGTGAGCGGAATGTACTCCGTGCCCATTTATCAGGATAAATTCACCGTAGTGTTACCGCCCAACCATGCTCTGGCAAAAAACAGCACTATTACAGTGGAAGAGTTAATGGGTGAACCATTAATTATTAGTAAAGGACGCTATGAATTAAGCATTATGGCACTATTTAAAGAAAAGAATATTACCCCACAGATAAAATATGAATTTAATCACCCGGATACAGCGATCAGTTTTATTCGACAGGGATTAGGCATCGCCTTATTACCAGAGTTAACGCTGAAAACCATTGCAGATGAATTGTGTTCCGTTCCTCTCGAACCAAACTTCTATCGACAGATTTCGTTGCTGGCTAAAGAAAAGCCGGTAGAAGGCAGTCCACTGTTTTTACTGCAAATGTGCACGGAACAATTAGTGGAGATTGGAAAAATTTGATGTGAGACAGGATGGCGCATGAACGCCATCCTGCAATAGCATTACTCTTTATTAAGGAATTTTACTGCCTTATCAGGGAAATCAGTAAACAGCCCATTTACACCCGCTTTGTTATACAGAGCATCATATAACTGATTCACATCAGTAGTGTATTCAGGCAGCTTATCTGACCGCACGGTGTAAGGATGCACTACCAGTTTATTCTGCTGAGCATCTTGCACCATGCCAGTGAGTTTGATATTACCTGGCTGCGATGTCTCCTCAATCAACATATGATAATCCGGACCAATACCATCAGCATATTCCGCCACCTGTTTCATGGCCCCCGGCTTAAACATCCAGTCGTAGTTGTAATTAACCCAGCTTCCGTCCGGCTGTTTCTGCTGAGTTTCGTTCCAGTCGGTATAGGCAATCAGCTGTACCAGATTGAGGTCCATGCCCATTTTAGGTTCCAGCTCATTCTTAATACGCTTCAGTTCATCGGCATCAAAACATTGCAAATAAACTTTGTCGTCCTTACCGCTGTAACCATATTTCTTCAGCACTTCCAGCGTTTTAGCCGCAATATCCTTCCCTTCCTGATGATGGAACCACGGCGCTTTAATTTCTGGATAGATACCGATATTTTTCCCGGTAGAGTGATTTAACCCCTGAACAAATTCAATCTCTTCTTCGAAAGTGTGTACCCGGAAGTCAGATTTACCCATCGGGAAACGCCCCGGATAAGTCTGTACTTTCTTACCGTTTTCAATATCGAAACCTTCGGTAAATTTCAGCGACTTAATTTCATCGAGCGTGAAATCTATCGCGTAGTAACGACCGTCTTTGCGCGCCCGATCCGGGAAACGATCGGCAACATCAGTAACACGATCGAGATAATGGTCATGCAGGACAACCAGATGGTCGTCCTTCGTCATCACCAAATCCTGTTCCAGATAATCCGCTCCCTGCGCATACGCCATCGCTTTTGCTGGCAGCGTATGCTCCGGCAAATATCCACTGGCACCGCGATGGGCGATGACTATTTTTTCGTTGCTATCCGCCGCCATTGCACTGCTTCCCATGATCATTCCACTCATCATGATCGCCATGCTAAGGTTTTTTAGCGTCAATTTCATGCCATTAGCCTCCGTTGCGTTTTTGCAGTAATTCCTGATGGCGACGTTTTTCGCCAATCATCACAACAATCAACAAGATAACCGCGAGAATGCTGCCGCCAATCATTACCATAAAGCCGCCATCCCAGCCGAAGAAGTCCACGGTGTAGCCAACAATCGCGCTCGCCGCCACCGAACCGCCCAGGTAACCAAACAGTCCGGTAAAGCCCGCTGCCGTACCTGCCGCTTTTTTCGGTGCCAGTTCCAGCGCATGCAGACCGATCAGCATCACAGGGCCGTAGATCAGGAAGCCGATAACAATCATACAAATCATATCTACGGTTGGGTTACCTGCCGGGTTCATCCAGTAAACGATAGTCGCGATGGTCACCAGTGTCATAAAGAAGACGCCGGTGGCCCCACGGTTGCCACGGAAGACTTTATCCGACATCCAGCCGCACAGCAGGGTGCCCGGAATGCCCGCATACTCATAGAAGAAGTAGGCCCAGGAGGATTTATCCAGCGCGAAGTGTTTCACCTCTTTCAGATAAGTCGGTGACCAGTCGAGGATGCCGTAACGCAGCAGATAAACGAACACGTTGGCGATAGCGATGTACCACAGCAGTTTGTTCGGCAGCACGTACTGCATGAAGATTTGCTTCGCCGTCAGCTCCTGTTCCGCTTTTTCGTTATAGTCGTCCGGATAATCATTTTTGTACTCTTCGATCGGCGGCAGGCCACAAGATTGCGGGGTATCGCGCATCATCGCAAAGGCGAACAGTGCCACCAGAATGGCGCAGAAAGCGGGCATATAGAGCGCCGCGTGCCAGTCATTGAACCAGGCCATCCCCAGCAGGAACAGCAGCGGCGGAATACCACCACCGACGTTGTGTGCACAGTTCCACACTGACACAATGCCGCCACGTTCTTTCTGCGACCACCAGTGCACCATAGTACGACCACACGGCGGCCACCCCATCCCCTGGAACCAACCGCAGAGGAACAACAGTACAAACATCACCGCGATGCTCGACGTCGCCCACGGCACAAAGCCCATAAACAACATCACTGCCGCCGCCAGAATCAAACCTGCGGGCAGGAAAACGCGTGGATTCGAGCGATCTGACACCGAGCCCATGATGAATTTCGAAAATCCATAAGCAATCGAGATCCCCGAAAGGGCAAAACCTAAATCACCGCGTGAGAAGCCCTGCTCGACCAGATAAGGCATAGCGAGGGCAAAGTTCTTACGAACCAAATAGTAAGCAGCATAACCAAAGAATATCCCCAGGAAAATTTGCCAGCGCAATCGACGATAAGTCGGATCGATCTCCGCGGCAGGTAAGCGCGCTTTGTGTGGCGCTGGTTTAAAAATACTCAACATTGATAGCCTCCGTGGCCCGTGGTCTTATTTATGATTAACAGCCTGATTCAGTGGGAGAACCTGCCGTTTCTTGAGTTGCCGCGATGTTAAGAAAACATTCATAAATTAAATGTGAATTACCGCACACATTATTAAATACGATGGGTTAAATGTTCATAATGACGCATGAAATCACGTTTCACTTTCGAATTATGAGCGAATATGCGCGAAATCAAACAATTCATGTTTTTACTATGGCTAAATGGTAAAAAACGAACTTCAGAGGGATAACAATGAAAACTCGCGACTCGCAATCAAGTGACGTGATTATCATTGGCGGCGGTGCAACGGGAGCCGGAATTGCCCGCGACTGTGCCCTGCGCGGGCTGCGCGTGATTTTGGTTGAGCGCCACGACATCGCAACCGGTGCCACCGGGCGTAACCACGGCCTGCTGCACAGCGGTGCGCGCTATGCGGTAACCGATGCGGAATCGGCCCGCGAATGTATTAGTGAAAACCAGATCCTGAAACGCATTGCACGTCACTGCGTTGAACCGACCAACGGCCTGTTTATCACCCTGCCGGAAGATGACCTCTCCTTCCAGGCCACTTTTATCCGCGCCTGCGAAGAAGCAGGGATCAGCGCAGAAGCTATAGACCCGCAGCAAGCGCGCATTATCGAACCTGCCGTTAACCCGGCACTGATTGGCGCGGTGAAAGTTCCGGATGGCACCGTTGATCCATTTCGTCTGACCGCAGCAAATATGCTTGATGCCAAAGAACACGGTGCGGTTATCCTTACTGCTCATGAAGTCACGGGACTCATTCGTGAAGGCGCGACGGTGTGCGGCGTTCATGTACGTAACCACCTCACCGGCGAAACCCAGGCACTTCATGCGCCTGTCGTGGTTAATGCCGCCGGGATCTGGGGGCAACATATTGCGGAATATGCCGATCTGCGCATTCGCATGTTCCCGGCGAAAGGATCGCTGCTGATCATGGATCACCGCATTAATCAGCATGTGATCAACCGCTGCCGCAAACCTTCCGACGCCGATATTCTGGTGCCTGGCGATACCATTTCGCTGATTGGCACCACCTCTTTACGTATTGATTACAGCGAGATTGACGATAATCGAGTGACGGCAGAAGAAGTTGATATTCTGCTGCGTGAAGGGGAAAAACTGGCCCCCGTGATGGCGAAAACGCGTATTTTGCGGGCTTACTCTGGCGTGCGTCCGCTGGTTGCCAGCGATGACGATCCAAGCGGACGTAACGTCAGCCGTGGCATCGTGCTGCTCGATCATGCTGAACGCGATGGTCTGGACGGGTTTATCACCATCACCGGTGGCAAACTGATGACCTACCGCCTGATGGCGGAATGGGCTACTGACGCGGTGTGTCGCAAGCTGGGCAACACGCGCCCCTGTACCACTGCCGACACGCCGTTGCCTGGCTCACAGGAACCGGCAGAAGTCACGCTGCGCAAAGTGATCTCCCTGCCCGCTCCGCTGCGCGGTTCCGCAGTTTACCGGCACGGCGATCGCACACCAGCCTGGCTGAGCGAAGGCCGCCTGCACCGCAGCCTGGTATGTGAGTGCGAAGCGGTAACTGCGGGTGAAGTGCAGTACGCAGTAGAAAATTTAAACGTTAACAGCCTGCTGGATTTACGCCGTCGTACCCGTGTAGGGATGGGTACCTGCCAGGGCGAACTCTGCGCCTGCCGGGCTGCCGGACTGCTGCAACGGTTTAACGTCACGACGTCCGCGCAATCTATCGAGCAACTTTCCACCTTCCTTAACGAACGCTGGAAAGGCGTGCAACCCATAGCATGGGGAGACGCACTGCGCGAAAGCGAATTTACCCGCTGGGTTTATCAGGGACTGTGTGGTCTGGAGAAGGAGCAGAAAGATGCGCTTTGATACTGTCATTATGGGCGGCGGCCTCGCCGGATTACTCTGTGGCCTGCAACTGCAAAAACACGGCCTGCGCTGTGCCATTGTCACTCGTGGTCAAAGCGCGCTGCATTTCTCATCCGGTTCGCTGGATTTGCTGAGCCATCTGCCGGATGGTCAACCGGTGACAGACATTCACAGTGGACTGGAATCTTTGCGTCAGCAGGCACCTGCCCATCCTTACACTCTTCTCGGGCCACAACGCGTACTCGATCTCGCTTGCCAGGCGCAGGCATTAATCGCTGAAAGCGGTGCACAATTGCAGGGCAGCGTAGAACTGGCTCACCAGCGGGTTACGCCACTCGGCACTCTGCGCTCAACCTGGCTAAGTGCGCCAGAAGTCCCCGTCTGGCCGCTGCCCGCGAAGAAAATATGTGTAGTAGGAATTAGCGGTCTGATGGATTTTCAGGCGCATCTTGCGGCGGCTTCGTTGCGCGAACTCGACCTTGCCGTTGAAACCGCAGAAATTGAATTGCCGGAACTGGATGTGCTGCGCAACAACGCCACCGAGTTTCGCGCGGTGAATATCGCCCGTTTCCTTGATAATGAAGAAAACTGGCCGCTGTTACTTGATGCGCTTATTCCTGTCGCCAATACCTGCGAAATGATCCTGATGCCCGCCTGCTTCGGCCTGGCCGATGACAAACTGTGGCGTTGGTTGAATGAAAAACTACCTTGTTCACTGATGCTTTTGCCAACGCTGCCGCCTTCCGTGCTGGGCATTCGTCTGCAAAACCAGTTACAGCGCCAGTTTGTGCGCCAGGGTGGCGTGTGGATGCCAGGCGATGAAGTGAAAAAAGTGACCTGTAAAAATGGCGTAGTGAATGAAATCTGGACGCGCAATCACACCGATATCCCGCTGCGCCCACGATTTGCGGTGCTTGCGAGCGGCAGTTTCTTTAGCGGCGGACTGGTGGCAGAACGTGACGGCATTCGCGAGCCGATTCTCGGCCTTGATGTGCTACAAACCTCCACGCGGGGTGAATGGTATAAGGGCGATTTTTTTGCACCGCAACCGTGGCAGCAGTTCGGTGTAACCACTGATGAGGCACTACGCCCGTCGCAGGCAGAGCAAACCATTGAGAACCTGTTTGCCATCGGTTCGGTGCTGGGCGGATTTGATCCCATCGCCCAGGGATGCGGCGGCGGTGTTTGTGCCGTCAGTGCTTTACATGCCGCTCAACAGATTGCCCAACGCGCAGGAGGTCAACAATGAACGACACCAGCTTCGAAAACTGCATTAAGTGCACCGTCTGCACCACCGCCTGCCCGGTGAGCCGGGTGAATCCGGGATATCCGGGGCCAAAACAAGCCGGGCCGGATGGCGAGCGTCTGCGTTTGAAAGATGGCGCACTGTATGACGAGGCACTGAAATATTGCATCAACTGCAAACGTTGTGAAGTCGCCTGCCCGTCCGATGTGAAGATTGGCGATATCATCCAGCGCGCGCGCGCGAAATATGACACCACACGCCCGTCGCTGCGCAATTTTGTGTTGAGTCATACCGACCTGATGGGTAGCGTTTCCACGCCGTTCGCACCAATCGTCAATACCGCTACCTCGCTGAAACCAGTGCGGCAGCTGCTTGATGCGGCGTTAAAAATCGATCATCGCCGCACGCTACCGAAATACTCCTTCGGCACGTTCCGTCGCTGGTATCGCAGCGTGGCAGCCCAGCAAGCGCAGTATAAAGACCAGGTGGCTTTCTTTCACGGCTGCTTCGTTAACTACAACCATCCGCAGTTAGGCAAAGATTTAATTAAAGTGCTCAACGCAATGGGTACCGGTGTACAACTGCTCAGCAAAGAAAAATGCTGCGGCGTACCGCTGATCGCCAACGGCTTTACCGATAAAGCACGTAAACAGGCAATCACAAATGTAGAGTCGATCCGCGAAGCAGTGGGAGTAAAAGGCATTCCGGTGATTGCCACCTCCTCAACCTGTACATTTGCCCTGCGCGACGAATACCCAGAAGTGCTGAATGTCGACAACAAAGGCTTGCGCGATCACATCGAACTGGCGACCCGCTGGCTGTGGCGCAAGCTGGACGAAGGCAAAACGTTACCGCTGAAACCGCTGCCGCTGAAAGTGGTTTATCACACTCCGTGCCATATGGAAAAAATGGGCTGGACGCTCTACACCCTAGAGCTGTTGCGTAAAATCCCGGGACTTGAGTTAACGGTGCTGGATTCCCAGTGCTGCGGTATTGCAGGTACTTACGGTTTCAAAAAAGAGAACTACCCCACCTCACAAGCCATCGGCGCACCACTGTTCCGTCAGATAGAAGAAAGCGGCGCAGATCTGGTGGTTACCGACTGCGAAACCTGCAAATGGCAGATTGAGATGTCCACAAGTCTTCGCTGCGAACATCCGATTACGCTGCTGGCCCAGGCGCTGGCTTAAACTCCTTTCTGATGCCCGGTAAGCATGTTGTTACCGGGCATTTTTGCGTACACGATTCCGTGCCCAATGTATGCGTTGCAACGCAGTGAAAATTCCTCTGAAAACGTCTCGCAAAGGCTAAAACTGGCAGATGTCAAAGGCCTGGGATAACCGTAATGTCGCGTCATCATAAATATCAGGTGACGGACAACCATGACCGAATCAACAACCTCCTCCCCGCATGATGCGGTGTTTAAAACCTTTATGTTCACACCCGAAACCGCACGGGATTTTCTGGAAATACATCTACCAGAGCCGCTGCGCAAGCTTTGCAACCTGCAAACCTTACGCCTGGAACCCACCAGTTTTATTGAAAAAAGTTTACGCGCTTACTACTCGGATGTTTTGTGGTCCGTGGAAACCAGCGACGGTGACGGTTATATCTACTGCGTGATTGAACATCAAAGCTCTGCAGAAAAGAATATGGCTTTTCGGCTAATGCGCTATGCCACTGCCGCCATGCAGCGTCACCTGGATAAAGGCTATGACAGAGTTCCGCTGGTGGTGCCATTGCTGTTTTATCATGGCGAAACCTCGCCCTACCCGTACTCACTCAACTGGCTGGATGAGTTTGACGATCCGCAACTTGCCCGGCAGTTGTACACCGAAGCTTTTCCGTTGGTGGATATCACCATCGTACCTGACGATGAGATTATGCAACATCGGCGTATAGCTCTGCTTGAACTGATTCAAAAGCATATTCGCGACCGCGATTTAATCGGTATGGTCGACAGGATCACCACGCTTTTGGTTAGAGGCTTCACTAATGACAGCCAGCTACAAACGCTGTTTAATTATCTGCTGCAATGCGGCGATACCTCCCGTTTCACCCGTTTTATTGAGGAGATTGCCGAACGTTCACCACTACAAAAGGAGAGATTAATGACTATTGCTGAACGGCTACGGCAGGAAGGACATCAAATTGGCTGGCAGGAAGGTAAAATTGAAGGTTGGCAGGAGGGGAAATTGGAGGGTTTGCAGAAAGGCAAAGTAGAAGGTATGCATGAACAAGCCATTAAAATTGCCTTGCGCATGCTGGAACAGGGCTTTGAACGTGAGATTGTGCTGGCGACAACCCAACTCACTGATGCTGATATTCCGAACTGTTATTAAAAGGAGAGATTAATGACTATTGCTGAACGGCTACGGCAGGAAGGACACCAAATTGGCTGGCAGGAAGGTATGCGTAAACAAGCCATTAAAATTGCTTTGCGCATGCTGGTACAGGGCATTGATCGTGACCTGGTGCTCGCAGCCACCCAGCTAAGCGAAGCCGATCTGGCAGCGAATAACCACTAATTAACACAGGCCCACAGCCGATCCCCATGGGCCTTTGATATCAATAATTACCTTTTATGCGTGGCCCATTTTTGCCTGATTTAAACATCGCCAGTCGTTGATCCAGGGCATCGCTGTAGAGCATCGTGTCAACGCCAACAGCGACAAAGTTCGCTCCCCACGCCAGGCATTGCTGCGCCATATCAGGAGCCACAGCCAGAAAACCAGCCGCTTTACCCGCAGCACGGATCCGCCGAATACTGGTTTCAATAATTCGCTGCACTTCCGGGTGCCCGGCGTTATCCGGGTAGCCCAACGAGGCAGAAAGATCCGCAGGTCCAATAAACACGCCGTCAATCCCTTCGACGTCGAGGATTTCGTCCAGGTTATCCAGTGCTGTTTTACTTTCCACCTGCACCAACAGACAAAGCGAATCGTTGACTTGCGCCATGTAATTCTCAATGCGTCCCCAGCGCGCAGCCCGTGCCACACTGGCCCCGACACCACGCTCACCGTAGGGAGGATAGCGCGTGGCAGACACCACCTGACGTGCCTGATCGGCAGTATCGACCATCGGGATCAGTAGAGTTTGCGCGCCAATATCCAGGACTTGTTTAATCAGCGACTTACTGCCTTCCACCGGACGGATCACGGGTTGGCTGGCATAGGGCGCTACCGCCTGTAGCTGGTGATAAAGATCCTGAATGGTGTTTGGCGCGTGCTCCCCGTCAATCAGTAACCAGTCATAACCGGAAGTGGCGGCAATTTCTGCCATATAAGAAGTAGTCGAGCTTAACCACAGACCAATTTGCACTTCGCCCTTGCGTAAACGTTCTTTAAAGGGATTGGTTAATAATGCGTTCATCGTGTTCCTTAACCTATTAATGATGTGCCACGTCGGTCTGCGCAACAGTGCGATTTACACGCAGAGTGAAAATAATCAGCGAACCGATGACCGCCACCGCTGCCAGCGTCAGTAATCCCGCCGCATCGCTGGCAAATAACGTTTCTGCTTTCACGCGCAGGATCGGGGCAATAAACCCGCCCACTGCACCAAACAGGTTTACAAAACCAATCCCCGCAGCCAGCGCCGTACCGGAAAGCAGTTGTGTCGGCATCGTCCAGAACACCGGCTGCACGGCAATAAACCCGATGGCTGCAACACACAGCGCTACGATCGCCATTACTGGAGAAAGCAGCCCGGACAGACCAATACCAATGCCCGCCGCCAGTAATGTCAGCGCCGCGACATTACGCCGTTCGCCGGTTTTATCGGAATAGCGCGGAATAAGCCAGGTCCCAAACAATGCCGCGACCCACGGAATGGCGGTGACCACCGACGCCGTAAAGCCCACTTTTGTCCCCAACAATGCAGCAACTTGCGTCGGCAGGAAGAAAATTAATCCGTAAACCGCCACCTGAATGGTCAGGTAGATAATCGCCAGTTGCCAGACTCGCCCATTACGCAGCGCATCGCTCAGTCGAGAAGTCACTTTCTGTTGTTCTTCACTTGCCAGTTGATTGATAAGCAATTTTTTTTCTTGTTTACTCAGAAAACGTGCCTGCTCCGGTGTGTCATCAAGCCAAAAGAATGTGAATACCCCAGCGCCGACTGCCAGCAATCCTTCAATCACAAACATCCAGAACCAGCCGGGATGCCCCATAAATCCATGCATCTCCAGCAGCGCGCCGGAAAGCGGTGATCCCAGTGTTAACGCCAGCGGTGCGCCCATATAGAACAGCCCCATGATGCTGGCGCGATTACGCTGCGGAAACCATTGCGAGGTGAGATAAATCATACCAGGGAAAAACCCGGCCTCCGCAGCACCAAGCAGAGTGCGAACGATCAGAAATTTCGCTTCAGTATCGGCCCATGCCATGGCTGCCGAAAGAAATCCCCACAGCAGTGTTGTCGTGCCAATCCAGGTTCTTGCCCCCAGTTTGCGCATCAAAAGATTCGCCGGAACACCCAGAAACGCGTATACCACAAAGAAAATGCCTGCTCCCAGCGCATAAGCTTCATTACTCAGCCCGGTATCAATCTGGTAGGTTTGTTTGGCAAAACCGATATTCGAACGGTCGAGAAACGCCAGCACATACAGCGCCAACATAAACGGAATTAAACGCGCACGGTTTTTCTTCACCACGGCATCAAGCAAAGCGGTGCTCATAAAAAGCTCCTTAGAATATGTGGGCATTACCGTTGTCACAGCAACGCCCGGAGTGATTAGTGGCTGTAGGGGCGTTTCAATTTGCAGTCACGATTGAGTTCGACGCCGAAACCAGGTTTATCAAGCACTGATTTATGAATACGACCATTCACCGGAACCGGCTCATTAAGCAGAATCGGATCAAATTGCGGACGCATCGTTGAACAATCCGGGCTGGTCATCAGGAATTCGCTGAATGGCGTATTGGTGAAGGTGATCACCGCATGGTGAGAGTAAACAGACGAACCGTGCGGCACCACCAGTTGCCCTCTGGATTTGGCGATTGCGGCAATTTCCACCAGCGTGGTTAAGCCACCGCACCAGCCAACATCCGGCTGCATAATGTCGATACCGGTTTCTGAAAGCGTACGGAAAGATTGCAGTGTGCCGTGATGCTCACCGCTGGTGACCATCATTCCGACTGGCGCGTTGCGTTTCAGTTCGCGATAACCTTCATACTGCTGTGGCGGCAGGCACTCTTCGATCCATTTCAGGTTATAGGGCGCGCAAGCGTGGGCCAGCTTGGTGGCATAGTTCACGTCCTGACTCATCCAGCAGTCGAGCATTAACCAGAAATCCTCACCGCATTTTTCACGCATATCCGCGACCATAGCGGCATCTTTGCGGATCCCCGCATCGCCATCATGTGGCCCCCAGTGCGTCGGCATTTTGCCACCGATAAAGCCCATCTCTTTTGCCAGATCCGGGCGCGCGCCTGTAGCGTAGAACTGAATCTCATCACGAACTGCGCCGCCTAAAAGTTTATAAACCGGAAGCCCGACCACTTTGCCGAACAGATCCCACAGAGCCAGATCGACACAGGAAATCGTATTCATCACCAGGCCACCAGAGCCGGAGTAATACAGGGTGGCATTGAGCATTTGATCGTGGATCAGTTTGATATCACTGACGCATTTACCCTCAATGAAACGGTTAAGATGTTTTTCGACAATAAAACAGCCCATTTCACCGGCTGTCGAAACAGCGAATCCGGTCTGGCCGTTTTCTGCTTCAACTTCAACAATCAACGTGCCAAGAACGTTAATGCCAAATGACTGGCGGGACTGCTCGTATTCGCGGTATTTACTCATCGGGGTGGCAATATGATCATCAATCCAGTGATTTGCCCCCTGGTCGTGATAATCACCGCCGCCAGCGCCTTTTTCTGCTGTCGCACCGCCAGTAAACCAGGCGCGAACCTGTTTGATTTTTGGTAGGGTCATGATGTTCTCCATTGTTATGAGGCCTGTAAGTCAAAGGGACTTTTCCATCCCAACAGACGTGAAATATCCCTGGCGCAGGCAATGGCCTTGCCCGCCAGATAATCACGGTATTCTTCATTGATTTGTAAGCGGGTACCGACCACCGAAATCGCAGCGGTAAGCTCGTTATTGGCGTTAAACACCGGCGCAGCGACACAACGGACATCGGCATAATCTTCGCCGTTGTCATAACTCCAGCCCTGACGGCGAATACGCGCCAGTTCTTCGTGAAGTTGCTGTGGATGAGTAATCGTTGTGGGTGTCGCCTGCTCCCAGACCAGCCCTTCGATAATACTTTGCTGTACAGCTGCAGGTTGCCAGGCAAGCAGGCATTTACCTATTCCGGAGCGATAAAGCGAAAGGCTTTTTCCTTCATGGGAACGCACGCTGATAGTGGCTGATGACTCCACTTTCAAAATGTAATAAGCGCTGCCGTTATCAATAATCTCCAGGTGACATAACAGCCCGGTGGTATCCATCAGTTGCGTCAAACGCGGTCGAGCCAGTTCCCGGAGATCCATCTTGCTTAACGCATGACCGGAAAGCTCCACCAGCTTGGTCCACAAACAAAAATTTTCCTGGTGATCAAGGCTAAGAAAACGCTGACGCCTGAGTTCATTAAGCAGCAAATAGGCCGTGCTTTTAGGGATCCCCAATGTGTCAATGATCGTCGCAGCACTACAGGGGCCAATGCGGGCAATCAAATTGAGAATATCAATAGCCCGTGTCAGGGCGGGAACTTTGCTTGATTCCAACATACTGGACTCCAGTCTTAGATACTGGAATCAGTCTCGTTGCTCAGGGGGAGTAAAATTGTGAAGCGCATCAAATCCCACTCCTCGTCCAGCGGACTGGAGAAATTACGCACAAATTTGTGAATCAGCGCACGGATTTTTTCTTATTGAGTACAACAGGTTGGACAAATTTCGCCGGAGGGGGAATGTGCCGGTGCAGTAAACCGGCACAGAGTGGCGGAATCAGACAGATAAAGTCATGGACTCAACAACCTCAATCCAGCCATGCTCACTGGCGATGTCCTGACCGTTTAACCAACGGCGCAGCATATTCAGTGCCATCATTGCGCACACTTCCTGACGGATAGCCAGGCTGTAGCGTGTAGTGCTGAAACGTACACGCAGAGCGAAAGTGCCATCTGGCGTGGCTAGCGCAAAGTTGAGATGCTCGTTCTCGAAACCCGAAACAGCCAGTGCCAGCCCGGCAAAATGGTTGGCCCGCCGTTCTGTAATCCAGTGCGCAGTTTGCGCCAGGGTTTCTTCCTGTGAAGGAACCACTTCACACGCCAGCAATGGAGCACCTGCGCGAGAAAGTTGCAAAGCCAATAAACCGCTGGTGAATTGCTCGCTCAACGTCAGGCTGAACTGGCGGTTTTGCAATTCGCGACTGATCTGCGCGGGCAGTCCTTCGGTGCCTTCGAAAATCACGCTCTGTCCGGCAACACGTTTAACGTCCAGCCACAGTTTTTCCATAGCCTGTTGCTCGCTTGCCGGTCCGGTGAGTTTCAGTTCGATAATCGGCATAGAAGAGCGATAGCCCATTGTTACGCCCGGCGGCAATTGTAGAGTGTCCAGGCTTTGTGCCAGATCGCTTTCCGAACGACCAAAGGTAGTCAAACGCAGGCAAACCGGCGGCTGCGGTAAAGAAAAACGCTCGCGCAGGCGCGGCAGGATTTCGTGCTCGACCATCACCTTAAATTCTGACGGTACGCCGGGGGTAAAGAACATCAGGCAACGATTAAGCTGCACGGCAAAACCACAGGCGGTGCCTACCGGGTTATTGATAAATTCAGCACTGGCAGGTAGCTCCGCTTGTTTACGGTTGCTCGGTGCCATTACTCGTCCACGTTCGTGGAAATAGCGTTCCATCTCTTTGAGCCAGGCTTCATGCAACACCAGGCCTTCACCTTTTGCTGTCGCAGCGGCGAGTGCGCTTAAATCATCACTGGTCGGCCCCAGCCCGCCGTTAACGATCAGCACATCGGCGTGCTGACTACGTTCGCGAAGAATGGTGACTAAGTCATCAAGGTTATCCCCCACCGTATTGCGGCGAGTTAAAGGCAACCCCTGATGAAAGAAAAAATCGGCCAGCCAGGCAGCGTTAGTGTCAACGATTTGCCCGTGTAACACTTCATCCCCGGTGGATAACATTTCCACTTTTAACATGGTTATCTCCTGCTTTTGTTATCGAATCACTATAACGCAAAGGGAGATAAGGCGTAGTAAGAAACTGAATGGCGCGGCAGAATGCCGCGCCGGAAGGGATCAGAAACTGGCGTTAACCCCAACATACGGGCCGTCAGCCACTGCGTTGTCGCGGTTACCGTCTTTACCAGAAAGGTTCAGGTAGCGATAACCCGCCTCAATGCTGACTGGACGCATAATGGTGTAACGCGCGCCAGCATTCGCTTCCTCATAACTTTGAATACCGCTGGAGAGCGAATCCGGAGAGTAGTAATACTCGCCAAACAGACGGAAGCTGTTGCCAATTTTCCACTGCAAACCACCTCCTACCGCTGCGGCATAACCTTCATCGCCGTAATTCGGGTTGGTGTAAACGCCTTTTCCGCCAACGGTCGCCATTAACGGCCCGAGAGGTAGATTCAACCCCAGCCCCACGCCCGCGACGTCACCGTCGTCGTCGTTATGTGTCCAGTTACCGCTTAACGCCAGGCCCGTTGATTCAGTCCCAAAACCGACACCAATATTGGTGTATTCTTTACCCGCCTGGCCGCTGATGCTCATTGCATTGACCGATGCAGAAACCAACAGCATTCCGGCCAGACCTGCTAGCGCAATTTTTTTCATTTCCCCTCTCCCACAAGCAATAAATCAAAATTCCCAAAGCTGCGGGATTGTACTGCCTGGCACAGAGGATTCAATGAGCGAAAAAAGGGATCTAGTCACTTATTGTAACTAAATACTTCTTAAATAATTAAACGCCGAAAAAATAAACATACTTTATCGATACACACAAAAATAATAATAAGTGCCGTTATCATCGCAAAAGAGATTACTGTCACTTTCACATATTTCTGAGTTACCGTATTCTCATGGTTTCTTTTTATTTATAAGGAATACCCCTGTGCGACAACGGACTATTGTATGCCCTTTGATTCAAAATGATGGTGCTTATTTGCTGTGTAAAATGGCCGACGATCGCGGCGTTTTCCCCGGTCAATGGGCGCTTTCGGGTGGCGGCGTAGAGCCTGGCGAACGAATTGAAGAGGCACTACGCCGCGAAATTCGCGAAGAACTGGGAGAACAGCTGCTTTTGACAGAAATCACGCCGTGGACCTTCAGCGATGATATTCGCACCAAGACGTATGCAGATGGTCGCAAGGAAGAGATTTATATGATTTACCTGATTTTTGACTGCGTTTCTGCCAACCGAGAAGTGAAAATAAACGAAGAGTTTCAGGACTACGCGTGGGTAAAACCTGAAGATCTGGCGCACTATGATTTGAATGTCGCCACCCGAAAAACGTTACGTTTGAAAGGTCTTCTGTAACAATGATGACAGCCATTACTGGCTGTCAGATTGAAAATTTAGTGGTTAACGAATTCCCCATCCAGATAAACTTTGCCTTTTTCCACATGCATGACTAAACCATCCAGATAATCAGGTTTAAATGTCGCATCACGCTTATCTTTAGCAATATATGTCAGGCAATGATTATGGGTGAAAATAACGATATTTTTATCAGGCGCTTTGCTTTGTAAGTCCTTAATTGCACTATAAATCTCATTACCGCACTGAAGAAGTCGTTTATCTACCGTCAGCTTTTTACCCGCTGAAAACCAGGTCGCCGACTGAATGGTCCGGACGGTATTACTGGAATAAAGATCGAAATCAGGGATATCAGCACTAAAAGCGTTGCCCAGTTCACGGGCATCCTGGGTACCTTTAACCGTAATACCTGTTTTATCTGACAAGCATTGGTTGGTTGAACGATCGCAACGTTCAGCATGGCGAAACAAAACGACAACCGGATGCTGCTGTGCCAGTCTGGCCAGCGTTTTATTGTCGATACGTGGCAAACCATTGCTACTCCAGGCGGCATGAGTACCCAGTCCGGCAATTGCAGCGAGCGCCAGTAAAATGATGAAATATTTTTTTGACTTCAACGAAGAGCGGCAAAAAGCTAACACGTAAACTCCACCTATAGACAAGCGCAACCAGACAATTACCGTGAAATTGAGCGACATTTCTGGCGATAATTAGCAGTTGGTGTAATATTAAAAATCCTGCGATGCCGGCAAAATGCCTCAAAATTTTGCCAAATGCAAAGCCTAAATAAGAAAAAATATAAAAATTTCAATATTTACGTCTAATATTAGTTTCTTAAGGTTAAGTTAATATTCTATCCTTAAAATTTTGCTCCAAATGGCAAAATATACACAACACTCTTTATAGCAAATATAAGTGGACAGGTATTCAATGGCGGAAGGAAAAGCAATGTCAGAATTTTTGCCTTTTTCGCGACCAGCAATGGGCGTGGAGGAACTCGCTGCAGTTAAAGAGGTTCTCGAATCCGGTTGGATCACAACCGGTCCGAAGAATCAGGCGCTTGAACAAGCCTTTTGCCAGTTGACGGGAAATCAGCATGCCATCGCGGTCAGTTCAGCCACCGCCGGAATGCATATCACGCTAATGGCGTTGGAAATTGGCAAGGGCGATGAAGTGATTACGCCTTCCCTGACCTGGGTTTCAACCCTCAATATGATTTCCTTGTTGGGTGCAACGCCGGTAATGGTGGATGTCGACCACGATACGCTGATGGTCACGCCTGAAGCGATCGAGTCAGCCATTACGCCACGCACTAAAGCCATCATTCCGGTGCATTATGCCGGTGCGCCAGCAGATATTGACGCCATTCGCGCCATTGGCGAACGTTACGGCATCGCAGTTATCGAAGATGCTGCCCATGCCGTCGGTACGTATTACAAAGGCCGACATATTGGCGCAAAAGGTACCGCTATTTTTTCTTTTCACGCCATCAAAAATATTACCTGTGCGGAAGGTGGCCTGATTGTTACAGATAATGAAAACCTTGCCCGCCAGCTACGGATGCTAAAATTTCACGGTCTGGGTGTCGATGCCTATGACAGACAAACCTGGGGCCGTGCACCGCAAGCTGAAGTCTTAACGCCGGGCTATAAGTATAATCTGACCGATATTAACGCCGCGATTGCCCTGACCCAGTTAGCCAAATTAGAGCACCTCAACACCCGTCGGCGCGAAATTGCTCTGCAATATCAGCAAGCACTGGCAGCTCTCCCCTTTCAGCCATTAAGCCTTCCCGCCTGGCCGCACGTTCACGCCTGGCATCTGTTTATTATTCGTGTCAATGAACAACGTTGTGGTATCAGTCGCGATGCGTTGATGGAAGCGTTAAAAGAAAGAGGCATTGGTACCGGGTTACATTTCCGCGCCGCTCACACACAAAAATATTATCGCGAGCGTTTTCCCACGCTGTCGTTACCGAATACCGAATGGAATAGCGAACGCATCTGTTCGTTGCCGCTGTTCCCGGATATGACCACCGCCGATGCCGACCGCGTCATCACAGCCCTTCAGCAACTCGCAGGACAATAAGCCATGTTTGAAATCCACCCTGTTAAGAAAGTCTCGGTGGTTATTCCCGTTTATAACGAGCAGGAAAGCTTACCGGAATTAATCAGGCGCACCACAAAAGCCTGTGAATCACTGGGGAAAGAGTATGAGATCCTGCTGATTGATGACGGCAGTAGCGATAATTCCGCACATATGCTGGTCGAAGCCTCACAAGCGGAGAACAGCCATATTGTGTCTATTTTGCTTAACCGCAATTACGGGCAACATTCAGCGATTATGGCGGGATTCAGTCACGTTACTGGCGACTTAATTATTACCCTTGATGCCGATCTCCAGAATCCGCCAGAGGAGATCCCCCGCCTGGTGGCAAAAGCCGATGAAGGCTACGACGTGGTAGGAACTGTGCGTCAGAACCGCCAGGACAGCTGGTTTCGTAAAACGGCATCGAAGATGATTAACCGGCTTATTCAGCGCACCACCGGCAAAGCGATGGGTGACTACGGTTGTATGCTGCGCGCCTATCGCCGTCATATTGTCGATGCGATGTTGCACTGCCATGAACGCAGCACCTTTATCCCGATTCTGGCGAATATCTTCGCCCGCCGTGCCATTGAAATTCCAGTGCACCATGCCGAGCGTGAGTTTGGTGAATCCAAATACAGTTTTATGCGCCTGATTAATTTGATGTACGACCTGGTGACCTGCCTTACCACAACGCCGCTACGTATGCTGAGTCTGCTTGGCAGCATTATTGCGATTGGAGGTTTTAGCATTGCGGTGCTGCTGGTGATTTTACGCCTGACCTTCGGACCACAATGGGCGGCAGAAGGCGTCTTTATGCTATTTGCCGTGCTGTTTACTTTTATTGGCGCTCAGTTTATCGGCATGGGATTGCTCGGTGAATATATCGGCAGGATCTACACCGATGTCCGCGCCCGCCCCCGCTATTTTGTTCAGCAAGTTATCCGTCCATCCAGCAAGGAAAATGAA
This sequence comes from Escherichia sp. WS547, assembly GCF_046486065.1. Lineage (NCBI taxonomy): Bacteria > Pseudomonadati > Pseudomonadota > Gammaproteobacteria > Enterobacterales > Enterobacteriaceae > Escherichia > Escherichia sp. WS547. The sequence goes on from NZ_JBJQMA010000001.1 coordinate 165,631, forward strand.
TAATGAAAACCGTCGTTTTTGCCTACCACGATATGGGATGCCTCGGTATTGAAGCCCTGCTGTCTGCCGGTTACGAAATTAGCGCCATTTTTACCCATACCGATAATCCCGGTGAAAAAGCCTTTTATGGTTCGGTGGCTCGTCTGGCGGCGGAAAGAGGCATTCCGGTTTATGCGCCGGATAACGTTAATCATCCGCTGTGGGTGGAACGTATTGCCCAACTCTCACCAGAGGTGATTTTCTCTTTTTATTATCGCCATCTTATTTGCGACGAGATTTTGCAGCTCGCTCCCGCAGGTGCATTTAATCTGCATGGTTCGCTGTTACCAAAATATCGTGGTCGCGCGCCGCTGAACTGGGTGCTGGTGAACGGTGAAACGGAAACTGGCGTTACATTGCACCGAATGGTGAAACGTGCCGATGCCGGGGCCATTGTGGCGCAACTGCGCATTGCCATTGCGCCAGACGATATCGCTATTACGCTGCATCATAAATTGTGCCATGCCGCGCGCCAGCTACTGGAACAGACATTACCCGCCATTAAACACGGTAATATTCTGGAAATCGCCCAGCGCGAAAACGAAGCCACCTGTTTTGGTCGCAGAACACCGGAAGACAGTTTCCTCGAATGGCATAAACCGGCATCCGTGCTGCACAACATGGTACGTGCCGTTGCCGATCCGTGGCCGGGTGCCTTCAGCTATGTTGGTAATCAGAAATTTACCGTCTGGTCGTCACGCGTGCATTCTCATGCGCCCGCAGCACAACCGGGGAGCGTGATTTCTGTTGCGCCACTGCTGATTGCCTGTGGCGATGGCGCGCTGGAAATCGTCACCGGACAGGCGGGCGACGGCATTACTATGCAGGGCTCGCAATTAGCGCAGACGCTGGGCCTGGTGCAAGGTTCACGCTTGAATAGCCAGCCTGCCTGTGCCGCCCGACGCCGTACCCGGGTACTCATCCTCGGGGTGAATGGCTTTATTGGCAACCATCTGACAGAACGCCTGCTGCGCGAAGATCATTATGAAGTTTACGGTCTGGATATCGGCAGCGATGCGATAAGCCGTTTTCTGAATCATCCGCATTTTCACTTTGTCGAAGGCGATATCAGTATTCATTCCGAATGGATTGAGTATCACGTCAAAAAATGTGATGTCGTCTTGCCGCTGGTGGCGATAGCCACGCCGATTGAATATACCCGCAACCCACTGCGCGTATTTGAACTCGATTTTGAAGAGAATCTGCGCATTATCCGCTACTGCGTGAAGTACCGTAAGCGAATCATCTTCCCGTCGACTTCAGAAGTTTATGGGATGTGTAGCGATAAATACTTCGATGAGGATCATTCTAATTTAATCGTCGGCCCGGTGAATAAACCACGCTGGATTTATTCGGTGTCTAAACAATTACTTGATCGGGTTATCTGGGCCTATGGCGAAAAAGAGGGTTTACAGTTTACCCTCTTCCGCCCGTTTAACTGGATGGGACCACGACTGGATAACCTTAATGCGGCACGAATCGGCAGCTCCCGCGCTATTACGCAACTCATTCTCAATCTGGTAGAAGGTTCACCAATTAAGCTAATTGATGGCGGAAAACAAAAACGCTGCTTTACTGATATCCGGGATGGTATCGAGGCGTTGTACCGCATTATCGAAAATGCGGGAAATCGCTGCGACGGCGAAATTATCAACATTGGCAATCCTGAGAACGAAGCGAGCATTGAGGAACTGGGCGAGATGCTGCTGGCGAGCTTCGAAAAACATCCGCTGCGCCATCACTTCCCACCGTTTGCGGGCTTTCGTGTTGTCGAAAGTAGCAGCTACTACGGCAAAGGATATCAGGACGTAGAGCATCGTAAACCGAGCATCCGCAATGCCCGCCGCTGCCTTGACTGGGAACCCAAAATTGATATGCATGAAACCATCGACGAAACGCTAGATTTCTTCCTGCGCACCGTGGATCTTACGGATAAACCATCATGACCAAAGTCGGCTTACGCATTGATGTCGATACCTTTCGTGGCACCCGTGAAGGCGTGCCGCGTCTGCTGGAAATCTTGAGTAAGCATAATATTCAGGCCAGCATTTTTTTCAGCGTCGGCCCGGACAATATGGGCCGCCATCTCTGGCGACTGGTGAAGCCACAGTTTTTGTGGAAGATGCTGCGCTCAAACGCGGCATCGCTTTATGGCTGGGATATTTTACTGGCAGGTACGGCCTGGCCGGGTAAAGAGATTGGTCATGCCAATGCCGATATCATTCGTGAAGCAGCTAAACATCACGAAGTCGGCCTGCACGCCTGGGATCACCATGCCTGGCAAGCCCATAGCGGTAACTGGGATCGGCAAACATTGGTCGACGATATTGCACGCGGCCTTCGCACCCTGGAAGAGATCATAGGTCAACCGGTAACCTGTTCTGCCGCTGCGGGCTGGCGTGCCGACCAGCAGGTGATCGAAGCAAAAGAAGCGTTCCATTTGCGCTACAACAGCGATTGTCGTGGGGCCATGCCGTTTCGGCCACTGCTCGAATCAGGAAACCCTGGCACTGCGCAAATTCCGGTGACCTTACCCACCTGGGATGAAGTGATTGGTCGGGATGTGAAAGCAGAAGATTTTAACGGTTGGTTACTCAACCGCATCCTGCGAGATAAAGGCATGCCGGTTTATACCATTCATGCAGAAGTTGAAGGCTGCGCTTATCAGCATAATTTTGTGGATCTCCTGAAACGGGCAGCCCAGGAAGGCGTGACATTTTGCCCTTTAAGCGAACTGTTATCAGGGACGTTGCCGCTCGGACAAGTTGTTCGCGGAAATATTGCCGGACGTGAAGGCTGGCTGGGTTGCCAACAAATTGCGGGTAGTCGTTGATGAAATCGGTACGTTACCTTATCGGCCTCTTCGCGTTTATTGCCTGCTATTACCTGTTACCGATCAGCACGCGTCTGCTATGGCAACCCGATGAAACGCGTTATGCGGAAATCAGTCGGGAAATGCTGGCATCCGGCGACTGGATTGTGCCCCATCTGTTAGGGCTACGTTATTTCGAAAAACCCATTGCCGGATACTGGATTAACAGCATTGGGCAATGGCTATTTGGCGCGAATAACTTTGGTGTGCGGGCAGGCGTTATCTTTGCGACCCTGTTAACTGCCGCGCTGGTGACCTGGTTTACTCTGCGCTTATGGCGCGATAAACGTCTGGCTCTACTCGCCGCAGTGATTTATCTCTCATTGTTTATTGTCTATGCCATTGGCACTTATGCCGTGCTCGATCCGTTTATTGCATTCTGGCTGGTAGCGGGAATGTGCAGCTTCTGGCTGGCAATGCAGGCACAGACGTGGAAAGGCAAAAGCGCGGGATTTTTACTGCTGGGAATCACTTGCGGCATGGGGGTGATGACCAAAGGTTTTCTCGCCCTTGCCGTGCCGGTATTAAGCGTGCTTCCATGGGTTGCATCGCAAAAACGCTGGAAAGATCTCTTTATTTACGGCTGGCTGGCGGTTATCAGTTGCGTACTGACGGTTCTCCCCTGGGGACTGGCGATAGCGCAGCGGGAGCCTGACTTCTGGCACTATTTTTTCTGGGTTGAGCATATTCAACGCTTTGCAATGGATGATGCTCAGCATAGAGCTCCGTTCTGGTACTACTTGCCGGTCATCATTGCCGGTAGCCTGCCGTGGCTGGGATTACTCCCCGGAGCACTGTACGCAGGCTGGAAAAACCGCAAGCATTCCGCAACCGTCTATTTGTTGAGCTGGACGATAATGCCGCTGCTGTTTTTCTCCGTCGCTAAAGGCAAATTGCCCACCTATATTCTTTCCTGCTTTGCACCTCTGGCAATGCTGATGGCGCATTACGCTTTGCTGGCAGCAAAAAATAATCCTCTGGCGCTGCGGATTAATGGCTGGATTAACATCGCTTTTGGTGTCACTGGCATTATTGCCACATTTGTGGTCTCCCCATGGGGACCAATGAACACGCCAGTGTGGCAAACCTTCGAGAGCTATAAAGTCTTTTGTGCCTGGTCGATTTTTTCGCTATGGGCATTTTTCGGCTGGTACACCTTAACAAACGTCGAAAAGACCTGGTCTTTTGCCGCGCTTTGCCCGCTGGGGCTGGCGTTGCTGGTAGGATTTTCAATTCCTGACAGAGTCATGGAAGGAAAACATCCGCAATTTTTTGTCGAGATGACACAAGAATCACTTCAGCCAAGCCGCTATATTCTTACTGATAGCGTCGGCGTTGCCGCAGGTCTGGCATGGAGCCTGCAACGCGATGACATCATCATGTATCGCCAGACAGGTGAGTTGAAATACGGCCTTAATTATCCGGATGCGAAAGGGAGATTTGTCAGCGGTGATGAGTTCGCAAACTGGCTTAATCAACATCGTCAGGAGGGGATTATTACACTCGTGCTTTCGGTTGACCGCAATGAAGATATCAACAGTCTCGCCATTCCGCCCGCAGATGCCATCGATCGTCAGGAGCGTCTGGTGCTGATTCAGTATCGTCCCAAATGATCTGGCTAACATTAGTCTTTGCCAGCTTGCTTAGCGTTGCCGGGCAGTTGTGTCAGAAACAGGCAACCTGCTTTGTGGCGATAAACAAACGGCGCAAACATATCGTGCTGTGGCTGGGACTGGCGCTGGCTTGTCTTGGTCTTGCCATGGTGCTCTGGCTGCTGGTCTTGCAGAACGTACCGGTAGGCATTGCCTACCCGATGTTAAGTCTGAATTTTGTCTGGGTGACGCTGGCTGCAGTAAAACTGTGGCACGAACCGGTATCGCCGCGTCACTGGTGTGGGGTGGCGTTCATTATTGGTGGCATTGTGATCCTCGGGAGTACCGTGTAATGGGCCTGATGTGGGGATTATTCAGCGTCATTATCGCCTCCGCTGCGCAATTAAGCCTGGGTTTTGCGGCGAGTCATCTGCCGCCGATGACGCACTTATGGGATTTTATCGCGGCGCTGTTAGCTTTTGGCCTGGATGCCCGGATACTGTTACTCGGGCTGCTGGGTTATCTGCTTTCCGTTTTTTGTTGGTATAAAACACTACATAAACTTGCACTAAGCAAAGCCTATGCCTTGCTCAGTATGAGTTATGTGCTGGTATGGATTGCTTCAATGGTACTTCCCGGCTGGGAAGGGACTTTTTCGCTGAAAGCACTACTGGGAGTAGCCTGTATTATGAGCGGGTTGATGCTGATTTTCCTGCCCACGACAAAACAACGTTACTGAGTTTTCCCTGCCACTTTACACTGCCGTTCCCACTCATCGGGGCTATAACTGCTTGCCGAGAGGACTTTCACCGTATGCAGCTTTTCACGATTAATACAATAAAGCGCATTCTGCAAAGGCGAGAGTAAATCCCCCACTTTCACGGCGAAGTCACTCTTCACTTCGGCGATCATTTTTATCGTGCCACCAGCATCACAAAGCTTAAGTACATGTCTGTTATCTTGTTTATCACAGCATGACTTTTTAACCAGCCATTCCATTGCACCACCCTGCTTGATAAGAATTTTCACATTAATTTACAGATTAACAGATAAACCTATTATCAACGGCAATGGAATGGCAAAATTGCGAAGTGAAACTAATGATTTCTTAATCCTGGCGTTGCACCCACTCTTTTAGCGCCTGACGTGAAATCTTAATGCCGCCGTTTTTCAGTTCAGGCGGCAGCGTTAACCAACGCACCGGTTGCTGAAAACGGGCCAGCTTATCTTTCACCCATTCACTAAGATCAACGGTTTGCTGGTCATACTCCACCACCGCTACCGGCCGATGACCAAACTCCTTGTCGGCAACGGGGACGATAAACACCTGCAAAACCGCAGGATGTGCAGCAATAACGCGCTCGACTTCTTCCGGCTGAATACCCTCACCGCCACTGAAGAACAGATTGTCTAAACGCCCGACAATGGTCAGCTTGCCATTATGCAGCTCACCGCGGTCGCGCGTAGCGTACCAGCCTTCGTCATTAACCAGTGCCACCAGTTGCCCGTTACGCCAGTAACCTTCAGCCATACTGGCAGCCCGCAGCCACACTTCATCATTAACGATTTTCACTTCCCGACCCGGCAGCGGCGAACCAACGTCTGCCAGACCGTCGGCTTCTTTCGCACACACCGTGGAGGCAAACTCGGTCAGACCATAGCCGCAAAAGCAACGAATCCCCTGCTCGTGCGCCTGTTCCGTCAACTCGACCGGGATAGCCGCGCCGCCAAGTAGCACCGCTTTCAGGGAAACGGAACTACGGTTAACCAGCAAACGCCAGAGTTGTGTTGGCACCAGTGAAGCGTGAGTACAGCCTGCCAGCATTTGCTCCAATGGCTGTTTATCACGTACCGTCATCCGCGCACCAGCGTATAACCAGCGCCACATAATTCCCTGACCGGAGACGTGAAACAGCGGTAAAGAGAGCAACCAGTCATCGTGCTCGCCAAACGGTATCAGCGATAACACACCTTGCGCACTGGCAAGATGGGCCTGATAAGTATGAACAGCGGCTTTCGGCAAACCGGTAGAGCCGGAGGTCAACGTCATTGAGCACAGACGCGTCGGCTGCCACGCAGCGGCATGTGCGCCTTCAACCAGCTGAATGTGCAGCGACGTTAACGCCGGAAACGTGTTTTCCCCATCCGGCACCAGCGCAAATTGCAGCGTCAGATTGGGCAGCAATTCTTCAAGCAACGGTTGCGGCAGCTGAGGGTTCACGGGCAACACCCGCGCCCCGCATTGCAGTAACGCCAGCCAGGCGAGCAGCGTTTGCGGCGTATTCCACGCCCGCAACATCACGCCGCTGCCCTCAACAACGCCCTGCGCCGCAAAGCCGGAGGCTAATTCATCGACGCGAGCACAAAGCTCGCGCCAGTTAAGTTGCTCGTCATTAAGACGTAAGGCGATGGCTTCTCCCCGCACTTGCCGCCAGTGACGCCACGGCCAGTCAGAGAAGATCATAACAGCCGCTCCAGTGCATCAACTTCCACTAACGGTAGCGGGCTACCCGGCCAGCGACGAACCTGCTGCGCCTGCATCAGATCCAGCGTGTCCAGCCCCGGAATGGTGTCTGGCGTTAACCAGGCGGCAATCCGCGCCAGTTGCGTTAAGCCTAAGCTCGACTCAATAGAAGAACTGATCACCGCCGTCAGCCCCAACGCGTGCGCCGCCTGCACCTGCTCACGTACTTTCTCCAGGCTGCCCGTGAGCGTAGGTTTGATAACTACCGCGCTCACGCCCTCTTCAGCCACAAAGGCAAAATCCGGCTCGCGCAGGCTTTCATCCCAGGCAATGGCAATGCCGGTTTCACGGGCAAACGCACGGGAATCATCGCGGGTTTTGCACGGCTCTTCGAGAAACGCGATGCGGTGGCGATAATCCGGGTTAACGTATTTGGCAAACTGCTGACCTTTCAGCGACGTCCAGGCGCGATTTGCGTCAAGACGCAAATGCAGATCCGGAATTGCCTCCAGCAACAGATTCACCACCATGCCGTCGCGCACCGCTTCGTACAATCCCACTTTGACCTTCGCCACTTTCTCGCCCGGCATATCGGCAAGTTTGAGGATCAGATCGTCCGGATCGCCATTACACAGCGGTGCCGCACGGTAGTTGGCTGCTTGCGGCAACGCATCGGTCAGTTCTGCCAATGCACAGCTTACGCCAAAGGCCACGGAAGGCATCTGCGGTAGCTCGCAATCGCCTGCCAGCCAGTTATTTACCCAGGCAAGCAGCACGCTTTGCGCCTCTTCCCAGGTTTCCTGGCTGAAGCCCGGCAGTGGGGAGATCTCCCCCCACCCTTCGCGCTCGCCCTCACGCAGGCAAACATACAGCCCGTCGCGGGTTTTTAACCGCCTGTCGCGCAGAACCACCCCCGCGTCCATGGGGATCTGCCAGCGGTATACCTGCGCGCTACGCATTACGGATTCCGTTTAAATTTGCTGAAATCAGGCTGACGTTTCTGGTTGAAAGCGTTGCGACCTTCCTGACCTTCTTCCGTCATATAGAACAGCATGGTGGCGTTACCTGCCAGCTCCTGCAGACCTGCCTGACCGTCACAGTCGGCGTTCAGCGCAGCTTTCAGGCAGCGCAGCGCCATCGGGCTGTTTTGCAGCATTTCGCGGCACCAACGGACGGTTTCTTTTTCCAGATCCGCCAGCGGTACCACGGTGTTCACAAGGCCCATATCCAGCGCCTGTTTCGCGTCGTACTGACGGCACAGGAACCAGATTTCACGCGCTTTTTTCTGTCCGACGATGCGAGCCATGTAGGAAGCGCCCCAGCCGCCGTCGAAGGAACCGACTTTCGGGCCAGTCTGGCCGAAGATGGCATTATCAGCCGCGATAGTCAGGTCGCACATCATGTGCAGAACGTGACCGCCGCCGATGGAGTAGCCAGCCACCATCGCGACAACCGGTTTCGGACAGGTACGAATCTGACGCTGGAAGTCCAGCACGTTCAGGTGATGTACGCCGGAATCATCTTTATAGCCGCCGTAATCACCACGCACTTTCTGGTCACCACCGGAGCAGAACGCTTTATCGCCTGCGCCAGTCAGAATGATCACGCCGATGTTGTCGTCATAACGCGCATCTGCCAGTGCCTGGATCATCTCTTTTACCGTCAGAGGACGGAAGGCATTGCGCACCTGCGGACGATTAATGGTGATTTTTGCGATACCGTCGGCAGATTTTTCATAACGAATGTCCTCGAAACCTTCGGAGCAGTCGTGCCATTCAACCGGTGCGTAAAGCATTGCTTCATCAGGATAAATCATATTGTGTCCTTTAGTCAGAAACGCAAGATCTGCGCCAGACTTGCGATTACGCCAGCGGGATTTTCCCGATGCGCGTTATGTCCGGCGCGAGGAATGACATGGCATTCGGCAGCCAGTTCCGCCGCCAGGGCGCGGAATTTGCTGTCACGTTCACCACATAAATAATAAAACGCAAATGTGCGGGCGCTAAGGTTAGCACGTAAATCGGGCTGGACGGCGAGAGAAGTCGCCTCCAGCATGGCGGCAAGCGTTGCGCCATTATTGTTGCTGCGCAGCGCAACCAGCTCCCGGCGTTGTTCGTCATTGAGTGAGGCAAAAACAGGCTGTTGATACCAGTCAGCAAATACCGCCGTTAACGGTTCTGTGCGAAAACGCTGCGCCCATTGGCGATCGGAACGCTGACGTTCCGTGCGTTGTTCAGCATTTTGCAACCCAGGGTGCCCGCCTTCGACAATAACCCCACAAAGCCCCGGCATCCCCTGACAAGCCGCCATCATCGCCACCCGTCCGCCAAGCGAGTACCCCACCAGCCAGAAGTTAAGGATGTTGTAACTAACCAGAGTTTTGCGCAGTAAGCCGGTGACATCATCAAATCCATCGACGCGAATCGCCGCCGAACCACCGTGACCTGGGAGATCAACATACAACCGCGAGTAGTTGGCAAACACCTCGCCCACTTCTTGCCATTCATGGCAATCGCCGGAAAAACCGTGCAAAAACACCAGCCAGGGTAAACCTGGTTTACCGTGTTTTGCCTGCGCGTGCAGGATCATAAATGGCTAACCTGCGCCAGCAGTTGCTGGAGGGTTTGCGCACCATTGGTGTCGTTAACCACCATTTCAATTACCGTGGTGGTCGGCGTGCGCCAGGCGTCGGCAAGTGCCGTTTCAAGTTCCTGCCAGTTTTGCGGACAATGATATTTCAGCTCGAACATCGCGGCGGCGTGCTCAAAATGGACGTTTTGCGGCATCAGATAGAAACGCTCGCGCTCGTTTTTCGGCGTTGGCAACAGCGAGAAAATTTGCCCGCCATTGTTGTTCACCACAATTAATACCAGCGGCGCGGAAACCTGACGTAATAACGCCAGCGCGTTGAGATCGTAAAGTGCTGAGAGATCGCCCACAATCGCCAGCGTCGGTTTGCCACTGGCCCGCTGAACGCCAGCAGCAGTTGAGAGCAGCCCGTCGATACCGCTGGCACCTCGGTTGCTGTACACCGGGTAACCTGCCGGAAGTTGCGAAAGCGCATCAATCAGACGTACCACCAGGCTGTTACCGACAAACAATTGCCCCTGTTCAGGCAAATAGTCGCTGATGCGATGCGCCAGTTGCGCTTCGCCAAACGCATCGCGACGGGCAATAACCGCCTGCATTGCCTGTTCAGCCAGGCGCGGGATTTCAACGCACCAGGGCTGGCGTTTTTCTGCCGGATGTTGCTCCAGCCAGTCGGCAATATTGGCAATTAAGCGACGTCCGCGATGGTGTGCCGGATCAAGTCGCCCTTCAATGTCATCAACAATCCAGTACTCTTCGGGTTCACAGCTTGCCTGCCATTGCAGGAGCCGTTTGCCCGTCAGGCTGCTTCCCAGTTGCACCACAATTTGCGCCTGTTGCAGTTCGCTGGTCGCTTTGGCATTGCCTAACCAGAGATCGGCACACGGCAGCGGCTGTCCGGTTTGCGACAGCACATCGCCAATCAGCGGCCAGCCAAGAGTTTGCGCCCACAGTGCGACTTTTTTGCCCTCTTCCGCACTCATGCGCCCGGCAACCACCACGCCGCGCTTTTGTCGCCAGAAGAACCAGTCGCGCTGTTTTTCACTTTCCAGACGAGGCGCTTCACGCAACCACGGTTTGTCGTCCTGCCACCAGTCGCCCAGACGCTGTTGCCAGCTAAGCCCGGTGTCGTCCATTTCGCCATACAGCGGTTCAGCAAACGGGCAGTTGATATGGACTCCACCAGCATGAAGCGTACCGAGAGCGTGGTCGATGGTAGAAACCAGCCAACGTGCGGGGATATCCTGGGTCGGGCGCGGCAGTGAAATACTGTGCGTGGGGTGAGAGGCGAACATTCCCGGCTGACGAATCGCCTGATTCGCGCCGCAGTCAATTAGCTCCGGCGGGCGATCGGCGGTTAACAGGATCAGTTTTTCTCCGGTTAACCCGGCTTCAATCAGTGCCGGATAGAGATTTGCTACCGCCGTGCCGGAGGTCACAATCACAGCCACCGGCTGCTTGCTGACTTTCGCCAGCCCCAGCGCCAGATGCCCCAGTCCACGCTCATCGAAATGGGTGTGGTGAATGAATGCGGAATTCTCCGCCGCCGCTAACGTTAACGGTGTAGAACGCGAGCCAGGGGCGATACAGATGTGTCTGACGCCGTGACGCGTTAATGCTTCCAGAATGACCGCCGCCCAGCGTCGGTTAAATGCGCTTACTGACATGAGTTTGTCCGGTATCAATATTGCGGCTAAGTATAAGGAGCTACAAAAATAGATTATTGATATGAATCGGTAATGATGCGACTCATTACTATTCCATTTGTAATAAAGTACGCAGCCCTGCCGCTTTGTTGTCGATTTCCTGCCACTCTTGCTCGGGGTCGGAACCACGGACAATGCCCGCGCCAGCATATAGTCGCACGACATTGCCGCTAATTTTTGCTGAGCGCAGGGAAACGCAGAATTCGCTTTGTTGTAAAGAGAGATAGCCCGCAGAACCGGCGTACCATTCTCGGGTGAACGGTTCGTGACGGGCGATAAACTGTCGCGCCAGATCGCGCGGTAAGCCAGCAACTGCTGCCGTTGGCTGCAACTGATGTAAACAGATCACATCATCCGCTTTGTTGAGTGCAGTCCAGATACAGCGGCGAAGATGCTGCACTTTACGCAGACGCAGTACCTGCGGCGGTAAAACATCCAGCGTCAGGGTATCGGCCTGCAATCGTTGGCAGATATCCTCCACCACCAACATGTTCTCGCGCTGGTTTTTATCATCCGCCATCAGCCACTCACCTAACTGCTGCGCCTGCTTATCATCAGGATGATTTGCTACCGTTCCCGCCAGCGCTTCGGTACGCAGCGCTTTGTCACGCCGCCGCCATAACCGTTCCGGTGAAGAACCAAGAAAAGCATTTTCGCCATCAAAGGCCATGTAAAAATGGTAGCAATTCAGATTGAGCCGACGACTGGCAGCCATCATCGCTGCCGCATTGACCGGACTTGCGAAATGCAGGTCAGTTGCCCGAGCAAGCACCACTTTGTCGAGCTCACCTTCGGCGATGGTTTTCGTTGCCAGTTCGATTAATTGCGTCCAGCCCGTTTTGTCCGGCCAGTGTTGTTCTCGCGTGGTGGTTAAATGTAACCCAGGCAAGGGCTTGATACTCACCAGTTTGGCGATAAATTCTTTTGCCTTGATTGCATCGTGCTGAAGGGAGCTTTCGCTGAATAGCGTCACCCTCAGCGTGGCTTTACCGCCACAGCGTCGCCATTCGAGGCGTGGTAAAAGTAAATTACCCTGCGACGGGTCAAACGCATTCAGCCCCCAGATGCGTAAGTCGGCGTGTTCCGGGTGCTGGCGAAGAAAACGTTGTGCCTGGTCCAACGACGTAAAACGGGTAATCGCACCCAGGACGGCAGCTTCTTCATCACCATTACGTTGTTGCCAGTAGAATTGCGGATACGTTTGCTGACTGGCCAGCCAGCTCAAGGCATCAAAAGCGTCTTTGAGAGGGAAAGGAATATCGATAACCCGAATGCCGGGTGTCGCCGGAATCTCTTGCGACAAATGGCGCAGTAGATTTTCCAGCGCCGTAGTAAGTGATTGCACGCGGACCTCTCCCTGTTAAAAGCCTCACATTATACGGGGTACTACAAAAAAAATGCAGTACCCCGGTGTAGGGAGGTTTTAACGGCGTGCCAGCAACAGTCCTAGTACCAGCCCAACGGCCGCGCCCACACCAATTCCTTGCCAGGGTTTTTCGTGGACGTAGTCATCAGCACGATAAACAGCCTGCTTCGCCCGATAGTAATAACTGTCTGAAGCCTGGCTAACCCGTTTTTTCACATCATCCAGCGCTTTTTCTGCACGCGCTTTCAGCTCAACATATTTCTGATCGGCGGGATCGCCAGAGGAGCGGAGCACCTCTTCCAGTGTTTCACTAAGCAGCGTCAGGTCATCATCGATACGTGTATCACCAAACTGATTAGACATTCTCGTTCTCCATTTGCGTAAAACCTGTCACTAACTATAGACAAGGGTTATTGATTACGCCTGAATTACCTCGCGTGCCATCCCAATGTGTGGGATACCATCTTCTTCATAGACCTCCGTCACAGGGATAAAGCCAAAACTCTGGTAGAAGTTTTGCAGATGCGCCTGCGCCCCGAGGTAAACAGGTTTATCAGGCCAGTGACGCGTACATGTTTCGAGTGTTTTATTCATCAGCTGCTGCCCCACTTTTTCGCCACGCAACGCTTCACTAACAATCACCCGACCAATAACGACCGGCTCAAGATCATCATCACTTTTCAGAATCCTCGCATACGCCACCAGTTCATCATTTTTCCAACCGAGAATATGGCGATTATCCCCCGTCAAATCATCACCATCGATATCCTGATAAGGGCAATTCTGCTCAACAACAAACACCGCGCAACGCAGTTGTAATAAGGCATAAAGCTGGGAAACCGATAATTCAGAGTGATGCAGATCTTGCCATTCAATCATAATGCTCTCCTTTTAGATGTATGCCTTATACTAGCCGGAATATTTTTTGAAACGTGATGAACTCATGGAATTAATTTTTTTAGGTACTTCAGCCGGTGTGCCAACCCGTACGCGCAATGTCACGGCAATATTGCTTAACCTGCAACATCCGACCCAGAGCGGTCTTTGGTTGTTTGACTGCGGTGAAGGCACCCAGCATCAGCTACTGCATACCGCCTTTAACCCTGGAAAACTGGATAAGATTTTTATCAGCCACCTTCATGGCGATCATCTCTTTGGTTTACCCGGCTTGCTGTGCAGTCGTTCTATGTCAGGCATTATCCAACCCTTAACGATTTATGGTCCGCAAGGTATCCGTGAATTTGTGGAGACTGCGCTGCGGATTAGCGGCTCATGGACCGATTATCCGCTGGAAATTGTCGAAATTGGCGCTGGCGAAATTCTCGATGATGGCCTGCGCAAAGTGACCGCTTATCCGATGGAACACCCACTGGAATGTTATGGCTATCGTATTGAAGAACATGATAAACCGGGTGCATTAAATGCCCAGGCATTAAAAGCTGCTGGCGTGCCGCCTGGCCCACTGTTTCAGGCATTAAAAGCGGGCAAAACAATCACGCTGGAAGACGGAAGGCAGATTAACGGCGCAGATTACTTAGCCGCTCCAGTGCCAGGTAAAGCGCTCGCTATTTTCGGCGATACCGGCCCCTGCGATGCCGCACTTGACCTGGCTAAAGGTGTCGATGTCATGGTGCACGAAGCGACGCTGGATATAACCATGGAAGCCAAAGCCAATAGTCGCGGCCATAGCTCTACACGCCAGGCTGCGACACTAGCCCGTGAGGCTGGAGTCGGTAAGCTAATCATTACCCACGTCAGCTCGCGCTATGATGACAAAGGTTGTCAGCACCTGTTACGTGAATGTCGGTCAATTTTCCCGGCGACTGAACTGGCGAATGATTTCACCGTGTTTAACGTTTAACTCTGCTTACTACTAAAAACAGGGCGAAACTTGCCCTGTTATCGCAACCCGCGCTACATATATCCACCCACACGGGAATATTGAGCGATTTTTGATATTTATTCATCTCCTCACGCACTATATTCAGAGCAATAAGTTGCCTCTTTTTATCTTCATTCAGCACAACCTTTGCAACTAAAAGGAGCCTATGATGGTTACAGTTGTCAGCAATTATTGTCAATTATCTCAAACCCAACTCTGTCAGACATTTGCAGAAAAATTTACTGTGACCGAGGAATTACTGCAGTCTTTAAAAAAAACAGCGTTATCCGGGGATGAAGAAAGTATTGAGTTACTGCATAACATTGCGTTAGGTTATGATGAATTTGGGAAAAAAGCTGAAGATATTCTTTACCATATTGTTAGAAACCCAACAAATGAGACCCTATCGATTATCCGACTTATTAAAAATGCCTGTTTAAAATTATATAATTTGGCACATACCGCAACCACCCCCCCCTCAAATCACATGATTCAGATGATCTCCTGTTCAAAAAACTATTCTCCCCTTCGAAATTAATGACAATTATCGGTGAGGACATTCCTCTTATATCAGAAAAACAGTCGCTTTCAAAGGTACTTTTAAATGATAAGAATAATGAACTGAGCGATGGGACAAACTTCTGGGATAAAAATCGTCAATTAACCACAGATGAAATAGCTTGCTATCTTAAAAAGATAGCCGCAAATGCAAAAAATACTCAAGTCAATTATCCTACTGATTTCTACCTCCCCAATTCCAACAGCACTTACCTGGAAGTCGCTCTCAATGATAATATTAGGAGCGATCCATTATGGCCGAAAGCAGTCCAGTTATTCCCCATAAATACTGGCGGACACTGGATATTAGTTTCGCTACAAAAAATAGTTAATGAAAAAAATAACACACAACAAATAAAATGCATCATATTCAACTCATTACGTGCACTAGGCCATGAAAAAGAAAATTCACTTAAGCGTATCATTAATAGTTTTAATTCTGAACTCATGGGAGAAATGTCGAATAATAATATAACAGATCATTTAACTGAACCCGAGATAATATTTTTACATGCCGATCTTCAGCAATACTTAAGCCAAAGTTGCGGTGCATTTGTGTGCATGGCAGCCCAGGAAGTGATTGAACAAAGGGAAAGCAATTCCGACAGCGCCCTCTATACGTTATTAAAAAACTATGCTGACAGATTTAAAAAATATTCAGCAGAAGAGCAGTACGAAATTGATTTTCAACATCGACAGGTAAACAGAAATTGTTATTTAGATAAATATGGCGATGCAAATATCAATGATTATTATAGAGACTTAGAAATAAAACACTCACAACCCCAAAATAGAGCATCAGGCAAAAGAGTAAGTTAACATCATTGTTAATTAATTCGACCAGTCAGCAAATATGCTGACTGGTCGAACATAGTTTGCTAAAAAGTCATCACTGACTGATGTCAGTCACACCACCCGCCAGTTCAATCTGCGGGTATTTCCAGCGTATCGCGGCACGCGATTGCTGGTCTGTTGATGTAGTGGATTGTAGTTGCTGATTTTTCTTACCCTAAGATTTCAATTCAATCTGCCAATAAATAACATAATTATATTTTTTCCTCATATGAATTCCTTTTTAATATAGCGAACTCACTGTAAAAAAAACACTTTTTGTATATCTCTACCAACCGTAATAAAATAAACACTCACAGCTCATTATAAATAATAATGAAATAACGCCTTTTATTGATAATTTACATATGAAAAAAATAACACCTCTTTGTTTTATATCATTACTACTATCACTTCCTTTTATTATTTTTTACCAACCCTGGGTCAATGCATTACCGCCAACGCCCCGACACGCAAGTCCTGAGCAATTAGAAAAAACAGTTCGTTATCTTACACAAACTGTGCATCCCCGTAGTGCCGACAATATTGATAATCTGAAAAGGTCCGCAGAGTATATAAAAGAGGTCTTTGTCAGTAGCGGTGCCAGAGTTACCGCGCAGGACGTCCCCATTACGGGTGGCCCCTACAAAAACATTGTTGCTGATTATGGTCCTGCCGATGGACCGCTGATTATTATTGGTGCGCACTATGACTCTGCCAGCAGTTATGAAAACGATCAATTGACCTATACGCCGGGCGCGGATGATAACGCCAGCGGCGTGGCAGGATTACTCGAACTGGCACGTTTGTTACAGCAGCAAGTACCGAAAACTGGCGTGCAGCTGGTCGCCTATGCGTCGGAAGAACCGCCCTTCTTTCGTAGCGATGAAATGGGGAGCGCGGTACATGCAGCTTCGCTTGAGCGTCCAGTGAGATTAATGATAGCGCTGGAGATGATTGGCTATTACGACTCTGCGCCTGGTAGTCAGAATTACCCTTACCCGGCAATGTCCTGGCTTTATCCCGATCGGGGAGACTTTATTGCCGTGGTAGGCAGAATGCAGGATATCAACGCCGTTCGTCAGCTAAAAGCGGCATTGTTGTCATCTCAGGATTTATCTGTTTATTCTATGAATGCCCCAGGGTTTATTCCCGGTATTGATTTCTCTGATCACCTTAATTATTGGCAACACGATATTCCCGCCGTAATGATTACCGACACCGCTTTTTATCGTAATAAACAATACCACTTGCCCGGTGATACCGCAGACAGATTGAATTATCAGAAAATGGCTCAGGTAGTGGATGGGGTTATAACTTTGTTATACAACAGTAAATAATAAAAATTTCTCGAGGCGGGTCCAGAAAAAGCGACATGTACATTTTATTTTCCCTCGTCTGTTTTAAGATGCGAAACATGAAATTCAACGGAGGAAAATAAAATGGGAATGATTGGCTATTTTGCAGAAATTGACTCAGAAAAGATTAACCAACTGCTTGAGTCTACTGAAAAACCCTTAATGGACAATATTCATGACACGCTTTCAGGATTACGCCGACTGGATATTGATAAACGCTGGGATTTTTTACATTTTGGCCTGACAGGCACCTCTGCTTTTGATCCCGCGAAGAATGATCCGCTGAGTCGTGCCGTGCTTGGTGAACACAGCCTCGAAGATGGCATAGATGGCTTCCTGGGATTGACCTGGAATCAGGAGTTAGCCGCGACAATCGATCGCCTGGAATCACTGGATCGAAGTGAGCTGCGTAAACAGTTTTCCATTAAACGACTCAATGAAATGGAGATTTACCCTGGTGTGACTTTTTCAGAAGAGTTAGAGGGGCAACTCTTTGCTTCGATCATGCTTGATATGGAAAAGCTGATTAGTGCGTATCGACGTATGCTGCGACAAGGGAATCATGCGCTGACGGTTATTGTTGGGTGATGGTGTCAGGGCACCAAAAAAAACCGCCGAACATGTCGGCGGCTTTCTGACTTACAAACTGACAGCTTACATCAGCGGCATGGCTAACCGCACAATGCTAATCAGCGGTTGTGGCCATACACCCAGCACCAGTACCAACAGTGCAGAGATCAGCACCACGATACCACCCGCGCTGTACTGCCAGTTTGATGGTGCATCGCGACCCGGTTGTTCCGGGGCGTGCAGGTATAAGCTCACCGCCACGCGCAGGTAGTAGTAGAGGCCGATTGCCGAACCGACAACCACGGCACCCACCAGCCACCACAAGTGCGCCTGGACACCGACCGCCAGCACGTAGAACTTACCAATAAAGCCCAGCGTCATCGGGATACCGGCCAGAGACAGCATCATCACCGTCATCACCGCCGCGAGGATCGGACGATGCCAGAACAGTCCGCGGTAAGAGAACAGGGAATCAGCATCCGGGCCACGATACGGGCTGGACATCAGGCTGACCACGCCGAACGCGCCAAGGCTGCTGAACAGATAACCGGCCAGGTAAACCCCTACCGCTTCCATCGACATCTCGCCGGTTTGCAGCGCAATCAGCGCCACCAGCAGATAGCCGAGGTGAGAGATAGATGAGTAACCGAGCAGACGTTTGATATTGGTCTGGCTCAACGCCATCAGGTTACCGAAGATGATAGAGGCAAAGGCGATAATCGCCAGCACCACGCGAATCGCTTCGCTGTCACCCACCGGTGCGTAGAGGAACAGACGCATCACCACGCCGAAGATAGCGATTTTGCTCGCCGTCGCCAGGAAAGTGGAAACCGGCGCAGGCGCGCCCTGGTATACGTCTGGCGTCCACAGGTGGAACGGCACCAGAGAGAGTTTGAAGCCGAGGCCAACAATCATCAGTCCGAAACCTGCCAGCAACAGCGGCTCGTTGAGCATACCGTCGCCGAGGTTTTTACCCAGCGCGACAAACGACAGGTCGCCAGACTGCGCATACACCAGCGCCATACCAAACAGCAGGAAAGAAGACGCTGCGGCAGAGAGAATGGTGTATTTGATACTGGCTTCCAGCGAACGTTTCTGGCGGAAAGCGTAACCGACCAGGCCAAACAGCGGCAAAGAGATCAGTTCGATACCGAGGAACAGAGACGCCAGATGGTTGGCATTCGCCAGCAGGATCCCGCCCAGCGCGGCAATTAACACCAACAGGTAGAACTCATCCTTGTTGTCGTTATAGCCTTCAAGCCACGGGTAGGCGAAAGTACAGGTGGCGAGGCTCGCCAACAATACCAGCCCGGTGTAAAGCATGGCGAAACCATCAACGCGCATCAGCGGCGTAACGTCCATAGCGCCCGCCTGGCCGACAAACCAGAGCGAAACCAGCGCCGCGTTAAGCCCAATAACCGAGAGCGTAGCGTTGAGGAAATGATTGCGTCGCCACGCAATGGAGAGCATCACAACCACCACCGTCAAGCCGACGATCAGCAACGGTAGCAGTGCGATCAGGTTTTGTGGAGTTATTGTCATGGCGATTTACGGCCTTGTAGTAGTAACGGAATTAACAAACCACTGCTGGATATTGCCAATCGCGGAATGCGAGGTATCCAGAATCGGCTGCGGATAGAAGCCCAGCAGTACCAGCAGCACCACCAGCAACAGGATCATAAACAGCTCACGCAGCGACATCCCTGGCAGTTCCTGGCTGGCAATCTGGCTTTTCGCTTTACCGAAGTAAGCGCGATGCAACATCGCCAGCGAATAAACAGATGCAAAGACCAGCCCAAAGGTAGAGATAACGGTAATCACCGGGACAACCTGGAAGCTGCCGAACAGAATCATAAATTCGCCGACGAAGTTACCGGTGCCAGGCATCCCAAGCGTTGCCACCGCAAAGAACAGCGACAGTGCTGGCAGCCATTTCATCTTGCTCCACAGACCGCCCATCATGCGCATGTCGCGGGTATGGATACGTTCATAAAGCTGACCGCAGAGAATAAACAGACCCGCCGCCGACAAGCCGTGCGCAATCATCTGGATTACCGCGCCCTGGTAGGCCAACTGGCTGCCGGTATAGATAGCAATCAGCACGAAGCCCATGTGGGAAACCGAGGTGTAGGCGATCAGACGTTTGATATCGGTCTGGGCGAAGGCCATCCACGCACCGTAGAAGATGCCGATAACACCCAGCCACATAGCGATTGGCGCGAACTCTGCCGACGCGTTCGGGAACAGCGGTAGGGAGAAACGCAGCAGACCGTAAGCGGCGGTTTTCAGCAAGATCCCCGCGAGGTCAACGGAACCGGCGGTTGGAGCCTGTGAGTGCGCATCCGGCAGCCAGCCATGCAGCGGAACCACCGGCATTTTCACCGCAAATGCGATGAAGAAGCCCAGCATCAGCAAATATTCCACGCCGTTAGACATTGGCGTATTCAGCAGCTCTTCATAGTTGAAGGTCCAGACGCCGGTCGCATTGTAGTGAACAAAAACCAGCGCCAGGATGGCGATCAACATCACCAGACCACTCGCCTGGGTGTAAATGAAGAACTTGGTTGCCGCCGTGATACGCGTTTTACCGTCAGAGGCTTTATGCCCCCACAGTGCGATCAGGAAGTACATCGGCACCAGCATCATTTCCCAGAAGAAGAAGAACAGGAACATGTCGATGGCAAGGAACACGCCGATAACGCCGCCCAGGATCCACATCAGGTTGAGGTGGAAGAAGCCCTGGTATTTTTCGATCTCTTTCCACGAACAGAGTACCGCCAGCACACCGAGCAGACCGGTCAGCACGACCATCAGCAGCGATAGCCCGTCAATGGCGAGATGGATAGAGATACCAAAACGCGGGATCCACGGCATGTCGAATTCAGACTGCCACTGCGGAATTCCGGCGGATTGCGTCAGTGAATAACCGCCCTGCAACCACAGTTGCAGCGACAGCGCCAGCGTCAATCCCATGGTGATCAGCGCGATCCAGCGCGGCACCTTGACGCCAAAGCGTTCGGTCTGCCAGCACAGGAAGCCGCCGATAAAGGGGATTAGTATTAACCAGGGTAATAACATAGCTAAGTATGTCCCTTATATTTACTCCTGCTCAGGCTATCTCACTCGCCAGCCCGAATCCCGGCAGTGCTCGCAATCCTCACGTACTTAAGTACGCTCCGGTTGCTGTGCGCTGGCGGTATCCGGTCTGACTTCGCCGATGACGCCTGTACTTCAGGAACAGTTACCTAAAATTTATTCTTAGTTCACAGACCCGGCGCAACGCCGGGTATATTCACTCAGCCAACAACTCAACGCAGTACCATCAACAGTGCCAGCACCACGACCGCACCGATGCTCATGGATGCCACATACCAGCGCAGATAACCGTTCTCGCTTAACAGCAGACCTTTACCTGCAAAGCGGGAAAGGACAGCCGGGATGTTCATCATTGAGTTCAGCGGATCGCGTTTCAGCAACCAGGCAATACCCAGGAACGGCTTGACGAACACTTTGTCATACAGCCAGTCAAATCCCCAGGCGTTGTACCACCAGGTGCCCAGCAGACGGCCCGGCGCACTGTTGGCGATGGAGGTCACCAGAGTACGTTTACCCAGCCACAGCCAGGCTGCCAGCAGAATGCCGACCACCGCGACCACGCCAGAGGTAATTTCCAGGGTCAACATGCTGCCGTGCGCCAGCTCCGTCGTTTGCGGAAGCACGCCCTGCAGCGGCGGTACAATCAGTGCGCCAACGAAGGTGGAAAGGATCAGCAGCACAATCAGCGGCAGGCTGTGAGTTACCCCTTTCACGGCGTGAGCGTGAATTTGTTCTTTTCCGTGGAAGACGATGAAAATCATACGGAAGGTGTAGAGCGAGGTCATAAACGCACCGACCAGACCTGCCACCATCAGATTGATATGACCATTCGCCATCGCACCCGCGAGGATCTCATCCTTACTGAAGAAGCCCGCAGTGACCAGCGGCAGTGCCGACAGGGCTGCGCCGCCCACCAGGAAGCAGAGATAAACCAGCGGAATAGATTTACGCAGACCGCCCATCTTGAAGATGTTCTGTTCGTGATGGCAGGCCAGAATGACGGAACCGGATGCCAGGAACAGCAGCGCTTTAAAGAACGCGTGAGTCATCAAGTGGAAAATCGCCGCATCCCATGCCTGTACGCCAAGCGCGAGGAACATGTAGCCAATCTGGCTCATGGTAGAGTAAGCGAGAACACGTTTGATATCGGTCTGTACCAGCGCGGCAAAACCGGCCAGCAGCAGCGTAACCGCCCCAACAATGCCCACCAGATGCAGAACTTCCGGCGTCATCAGGAACAGGCCGTGGGTACGGGCGATCAGGTAGACACCCGCGGTTACCATGGTTGCGGCGTGGATCAGCGCGGAGACAGGCGTCGGGCCCGCCATCGCGTCGGCAAGCCATGTCTGCAACGGCAACTGCGCAGATTTACCGACCGCACCGCCCAGCAGCATCAGCGTCGCCCACATCAGCATGTTATTGCCGTCAGCAAAGTGCGCTGGTGCCAGTTCCACCATTTCGCGGAAGTTCAGGGTGCCCAGTTCGTTGTAAAGAATGAACAGCGCGAAAGCGAGGAACACGTCACCCACACGGGTCACGACGAATGCCTTCATTGCCGCTGCGCCATTCTTCGGATCGGTGTAATAGAAACCGATCAGCAGATAGGAGCACAGGCCCACCCCTTCCCAGCCGAGGTACATCAGCAGCAGGTTGTCGGCAAGCACCAGAACTACCATGCTGGCGATGAACAGGTTGGTGTAAGCGAAGAAGCGAGAGTAGCCCTCTTCACCGCGCATATACCAGGAGGCGTACATGTGAATAAGGAAACCCACACCAGTGACCACCGAGAGCATGGTCAGCGACAGGCCGTCCAGCACCAGGTTAAAACCGATGTTAAAGTCACCTACCGACATCCACGTCCACAGCGGCTGGCTATATGCCTGCTCGCCGTTAGCGAAGAAGTCAACGCCGATAAAAGCGGTTACCAGCGCCGCCAGGCCCACAGAGCCAACGCCCACGATCGCCGAGACGTTTTCAGACCAGCGCCCACGGGAGAACGCCAGCAGGACGAAGCCAATCAATGGCAAAATAATGGTTAAGGCAAGCATGTTCATCCGCGCATCTCACTTACTGAATCGATGTTCAGGTTCTGGCGACGACGGTGAAGTTGCAGCAGCAGTGCAAGGCCGATACTTGCTTCTGCCGCCGCGAGGCTGATGGCGAGAATGTACATCACCTGACCGTCGGTCTGGCCCCAGTAGCTTCCGGCGACCACAAAGGCCAGCGCAGAGGCGTTAATCATGATTTCCAGACCAATCAGCATAAACAGCAGATTGCGACGGATAACCAGACCGGTTAAGCCAAGAACGAATAAGATTGCCGCGAGGATCAGTCCATGTTGTAAGGGGATCATGCGTGCTCCTCCGTTTTTCTTTTCGCGCTGTCGTCTTTACGATTGCTCAGCACTTCACCCGCTCGCTCTTCACGACCAACGTGGAAGGCCACAACCAGACCCGCGAGCAGCAGCATAGAAGCCAGTTCCACCGCCAGTACGTAAGGCCCGAACAGCGTAATACCCACTGCTTTAGCACTGATTGGCGTACCGTCGATACCCTGATCGTTAACACCAAGAATGGCGTAAACAATCACCACCAGCATGATGGCCGACAAAATTGCCGGACCAATCCACACCTGCGGTTTCAGCCACTGGCGTTCCTGTTCAATTTCTGAACCGCCCAGGTTGAGCATCATCACCACGAACACGAACAGCACCATAATGGCACCCGCGTAGACAATAATTTCCAGCGCACCGGCAAAGTAAGCGCCTAGCGAGAAGAACACCCCGGAAATCGCCAGCAGCGAAATAATCAGGTACAGCAGTGCGTGTACCGGATTGGTATGGGTGATCACTCGCAAGGTCGCAAGTATGGCTATCAGGCCACAGATATAAAAAGCGAACTCCATTGCCCCTCTCCTTACGGTAACAGGCTCTTGACGTCGATAGGCTTGGCTTCGTTCTCTGCTTCGCCCTTATCTTTGCCGTCGATTGCCATACCTGCCATCCGGTAGAAGTTATATTCCGGGTATTTGCCCGGACCGGAGATCAGCAGATCCTCTTTCTCGTAAACCAGATCCTGGCGCTTGTATTCCCCCATTTCGAAATCCGGGGTTAACTGAATCGCCGTGGTCGGACAGGCTTCTTCGCACAGACCACAGAAAATGCAGCGTGAGAAGTTGATGCGGAAAAATTCCGGATACCAGCGACCGTCTTTGGTTTCTGCTTTTTGCAGCGAGATACAGCCGACCGGGCAGGCTACCGCGCAGAGGTTACAGGCTACGCAACGCTCTTCGCCGTCCGGGTCGCGGGTCAGAACGATACGACCACGATAACGGGGCGGCAGATAGACCGGCTCTTCCGGGTACATTCGCGTTTCGCGTTTGGCGAACGCATGCAGGCCGATCATCCAGATACTACGAACCTGGGTGCCGAAACCTACTAACAATTCTTTTAAGGTCATGGTCTTATTGCCCCTTATTGCGCCTGCCAGAGAATGACAGCCGCCGTTACCAGCAAGTTGATCAGCGTCAGCGGCAGGCAGATTTTCCAGCCGAAGGACATTACCTGGTCATAACGCGGACGCGGTAACGACGCACGAATCAAAATGAACATCATCATAAAGAACGCGGTTTTCAGCGCGAACCAGATGAATGGCGGTAACAACGGGCCTTGCCAGCCACCGAAGAACAGCGTCACCATCAGTGCAGAGATGGTCACAATCCCGATGTACTCACCCACGAAGAACAGACCGAACTTCATACCGGAATATTCAATGTGGTAACCATCCGCCAGTTCCTGCTCGGCTTCCGGCTGGTCAAACGGGTGACGGTGACACACCGCCACGCCCGCGATGGCAAAGGTAATAAAACCAAAGAATTGCGGGATGACGTTCCACACATGCGCCTGGCTGTTAACGATGTCGGTCATGTTGAATGAACCGGCCTGCGCCACCACGCCCATCAGGGAAAGCCCGAGGAACACTTCGTAGCTCAGAGTCTGCGCAGAAGCACGCATCGCACCCAGCAGCGAGTATTTGTTGTTACTTGACCAGCCCGCAAACAGCACCGCGTAGACCGCCAGACCGGCCATCATCAGGAAGAACAAAATCCCGATGTTCAGGTCGGCAACCACCCAACCTGGGCTGACTGGCACAATCGCAAAGGCCAGCAGCAGCGAGGTAAAGGCAATCATCGGTGCCAGGGTAAAGATGACGCGATCCGAGAATTTCGGGATCCAGTCTTCTTTAAAGAACATCTTGATCATGTCCGCGACCAGCTGGAGCGAACCGCCCCAGCCAACACGGTTAGGTCCGTAACGGTTCTGGAACAGACCCAGCAGGCGACGTTCGCCAAAGCTCATGAATGCCCCAC
The DNA here is from genome assembly GCF_046486065.1 of Escherichia sp. WS547. NCBI lineage: Bacteria > Pseudomonadati > Pseudomonadota > Gammaproteobacteria > Enterobacterales > Enterobacteriaceae > Escherichia > Escherichia sp. WS547. The sequence goes on from NZ_JBJQMA010000001.1 coordinate 190,922, forward strand.
AGGTGACAACCACCAGCAGGATCACCACCGCTTTGAGGATGGTCAGCAGGATCTCAATCAGTTCCGGTGATATCCAACTCATTGTTGTGCCTCCTTGAGATCCTCAAGATGCGCGCCCGCCAGCACCGGAGCAATGCCGGACATACCCATCGGCAAGCCCACCTGCCCTGCCGTCAGCCCTTCGGCGATTTCAACCGGCAGCGTGACCGTGTTGCCATCGTAACTAAAGGAGACGCGTGTACCCGCGTTCACACCCAACTTCGCGGCATCCGCTGGGTTGAGTTTGATGTACGGCTGCGGCATACGGCTCTGGAAGACCGGAGCACGCTGTGACAATTCATCGCTGCCAAACAGGTGGTAATACGGCGCGATACGCCATTTCCCGTCCTGCGGCTGGAAGCGTGCCGGTACGCTGGTGAAGTAATCCAGACCGTTTTCGCTGGTTTCAAACAGACGCACGCCCGGATCGCCAAAGCGCAGTTTGCCGCCCACTTCGTCCTGGAATTTGTTCCACGCCTGCGGGGAGTTCCAGCCCGGTGCCCAGGCAAACGGCACTTGCGAACGGTGCGCGGTCGGCTGGTTGTTACCTTCCATCGAGAAGGTGAACATGGTGTCAATATCCTGCGGCTGACGCGGCTCATGAACGCTGATGTTGGCGCGCATGGCGGTACGACCGCTGTAACGGTGTGGTTCACGGGCCAGTTTCTGTCCACGGATACGGAATGTCGCATCCGGCGCAGCATCTTTGATACCTGCCAGCTCCGGGATTTTCGCCACAACAGCGTCAATCACATGGTCGAGCTGCGTCCAGTCCACTTCACGGCTCAGCAGGGTGCTGTGCAGCGAGTGTAACCAGCGCCAGCTTTCCAGCATGACAGTTTTGCTGTCGTAATAGGCCGGATCGTAAACCTGGAAGAAACGTTGGGCGCGGCCTTCGTTGTTGATCACCGTACCGTCGCTTTCAGCAAAGCTGGCAGCAGAAAGCACCAGATGGGCGTTTTCCATAATCGCCGTGCGTTGATGGTCAACCACCATCACCAGCGGCGCTTTCGCCAGCGCAGCATTCACGCGGGTAGCGGAAGCGTGACGATGCAGATCGTTTTCCAGCACCACCACCGCGTCGGCGCGTCCGGTTTCCAGTTCGGTTAACGCTTCTTCAAGTGATCCACCGCCCATAATGCCCAGCCCCATACTGTTTACAGAGCGAGCAATCATGGTGATACCGACGTCAGCGCCGCGACCTTTCAGGGCTTTCGCCACGTTAGCCGCAGCCTGAATCACTTCAGCGCTACCAGCGTTCGTCCCGGAGATAATCAACGGTTTCTTCGCACCCGCCAGAGCCTGCACGATGACGTCGATTTTGCTTTGCAGCTCAGGTTCGATTCCGTCAACCGCTGGCGCGGAGTTATCCAGCGCATGGGCGATGGCAAAACCTAAACGCGCCTGATCTTCAACCGGTGCGCGGTAAGTCCACGCCGCGATATCATCCAGACGGGTATCATCAACGTTGGTAACAAACAGCGGATGCTTCGCACGTTGACCGATGTTGAGGATTGCCGCAATCTGCCAGTCAGCCACTTTCTGTGCTGCCGCCATTTCGCGCGCTTTACCTTTCACCGCCTGACGCACTGCCAGCGCGACGCGCGCACCGGTCTGGGTAACGTCTTCGCCCAGCACCAGTACCGCATCGTAAGATTCGATTTCGCGCAGTGCCGGCGTATAAATGCCGCCTTCACGCAGCACTTTCAGCGCCAGTTGCAGACGTTCCTGCTCACCGTGAGCGATACCGGTGTAGAAGTTTTCTTCGCCCACCAGCTCACGCAGCGCAAAGTTGCTTTCCACGCTGGCACGCGGAGAACCGATGCCGATCACTTTCTTCGACTGACGCAGAATATCTGCTGCGCCCTGCATTGCCTGTTCGGCATTGAGGGTAATGAAATCATCGCCACGACGCTGTACTGGCTGACGCGGACGATCTTTCAGGTTGACGTAACCGTAACCGAAACGACCACGGTCGCAGAGGAAGTAGTGGTTTACTGTACCGTTGTAACGGTTTTCGATTCGACGCAGTTCGCCATAACGCTCGCCGGGGCTGATGTTACAGCCGATGGAACATTGCTGGCAGATGCTCGGCGCAAACTGCATATCCCATTTACGGTTGTAACGCTCGGAGTGCGTTTTGTCGGTAAATACGCCGGTCGGGCAAATTTCGACCAGGTTACCGGAAAATTCGCTTTCCAGCGTGCCGTCTTCCGGGCGACCGAAGTAGACGTTGTCGTGTGCACCGTAAACGCCCAGGTCCGTGCCGTCAGCGTAATCTTTGTAGTAACGCACGCAGCGGTAGCAGGCGATGCAGCGGTTCATTTCGTGAGAGATGAATGGCCCCAAATCCTGATTACGGTGGGTACGTTTGGTGAAACGGTAGCGACGGAAGCTGTGTCCGGTCATCACGGTCATATCCTGAAGATGGCAGTTACCGCCTTCTTCACATACCGGACAATCGTGCGGGTGGTTGGTCATTAACCACTCGACCACACTTTCACGGAACTGTTTCGCTTCTTCATCGTCAATGGAAATAAAGGTGCCATCGGAAGCCGGTGTCATACAGGACATCACCAGGCGACCACGCGTGTCTTCCGCGTTTTGGTATTGCTTCACCGCACACTGGCGGCAAGCACCGACGCTTCCCAGCGCCGGATGCCAGCAAAAGTAAGGAATATCAAGGCCCAGAGACAGACAAGCTTCCAGCAGGTTGTCCGCTCCGTTGACCTCGTATTCTTTGCCGTCTACATGAATTGTAGCCATTAGCATGCTTCCAGTTTTCTCAGTCAGAGACTGAGCGTTAATCGAAATTCGGTTACCAGCGCTCTTTCAGCAGGTTCGGCTGAATCCCATTAATCAAATGGGTATTGCTGAACGGCTGTTTGATTCCCGCCTCAAATTCTTCGCGGAAATATTTGATGGCGCTCTGTAACGGCTCCACTGCACCAGGTGCGTGGGCACAGAAAGTTTTACCCGGGCCTAAGAATCGACACAGTTGCTCAAGTGTTTCGATATCGCCCGGCTGACCTTCGCCACGCTCCAGCGCGCGCAGAATTTTCACGCTCCACGGCAGACCGTCGCGGCACGGCGTACACCAGCCACAGGACTCACGGGCGAAAAACTCTTCCAGGTTACGCACCAGCGACACCATGTTGATCTCATGGTCAACCGCCATCGCCAGCGCCGTACCCAGACGGCTTCCCGCTTTACCGATACTTTCGAATTCCATCGGCAGGTCAAGGTGCGCTTCAGTCAGGAAGTCAGTACCCGCACCGCCTGGCTGCCAGGCTTTGAATTTCAGACCGTCACGCATACCACCGGCGTAATCTTCGAGGATCTCGCGAGCGGTGGTGCCGAACGGCAGTTCCCACAGGCCCGGATTTTTCACCCGACCGGAGAAGCCCATCAGCTTGGTGCCAGCATCTTTACTTTTCGAGATGTTCTGATACCACTCCACGCCGTTAGCAAGGATCGCCGGAACGTTACACAGGGTTTCGACGTTATTGACACAGGTCGGTTTGCCCCATACGCCGGAGGTTGCCGGGAAGGGGGGTTTCGAGCGTGGGTTAGCACGACGCCCTTCCAGGGAGTTGATTAACGCTGTTTCTTCCCCGCAGATGTAGCGCCCTGCACCGGTATGGACGAACAGTTCGAAGTCGAAACCTGTTCCCATAATGTTTTTGCCAAGCAAGCCCGCTTCAGTCGCTTCGGCAATGGCGCGGCGCAGATTCACTGCCGCTTCAATATATTCGCCACGCAGGAAGATGTAGCCACGGTAAGCTTTCAGCGCAAACGCGGAGATAAGCATACCTTCCACCAGCAGGTGCGGCAGTTGCTCCATCAACAGGCGGTCTTTATAGGTGCCCGGTTCCATTTCATCGGCGTTACACAGCAGGTAACGGATGTTCATGGATTCGTCTTTCGGCATCAGGCTCCACTTCAGGCCAGTCGAAAAGCCCGCGCCGCCGCGCCCTTTCAGACCAGCGTCTTTTACCTGATTAACGATTTCGTCCGGAGACAGCCCGGTCAGCGCCTTACGCGCCCCTTCGTAACCGTTTTTGCTGCGGTATTCGTCCAGCCACACTGGCTGTTTGTCATCGCGCAGACGCCAGGTCAGCGGATGCGTTTCGGGAGTACGGATAATGTTTTTCATTTATACCGCTCCAGCAGTTCAGGGATCGCTTCCGGGGTCAGATGCGCGTGAGTGTCCTCATCGATCATCATGTTTGGCCCTTTATCACAGTTCCCCAGGCAGCAAGTTGGCAGCAGCGTAAAGCGACCGTCAAATGTCGTTTGCCCTGGTTTGATGTTCAGCTTTTTCTCGAGCGCCGCCTGAATACCCTGATAACCGTTGATATGACAGACCACGCTGTCGCAATAACGGATCACATGGCGACCAACCGGCTGGCGGAAGATCTGGCTGTAGAACGTTGCCACGCCTTCTACGTCGCTCGCCGGAATACCCAGCACATCGGCGATCGCGTGGATCGCGCCATCCGGCACCCAGCCACGCTGCTTCTGAACGATTTTCAGCGCTTCAATGGACGCCGCACGCGGGTCTTCGTAGTGGTGCATCTCGTGCTCAATCGCTTCACGCTCTGCCGCACTCAGCTCAAAAGCCTCAGTTTGTGGTTGTTGATTCTCGTGCATAATTAGCGGTCCACATCTGACATAACAAAATCGATACTGCCCAGATAAACAATCAGGTCAGACACCAGGCTGCCGCGGATCGCCGCCGGAATTTGCTGCAAATGCGCATAACTCGGCGTACGGATACGGGTGCGATAACTCATGGTGCTACCGTCGCTGGTCAGGTAGTAACTGTTGATCCCCTTGGTCGCCTCAATCATCTGGAAAGATTCATTGGCTGGCATCACCGGACCCCACGACACTTGCAGGAAGTGGGTGATCAGGGTTTCGATATGTTGCAACGTGCGCTCTTTCGGCGGCGGCGTGGTCAGCGGGTGATCCGCTTTGAACGGGCCTTCCGGCATGTTGTTGAGGCACTGCTCAAGAATGCGCAGACTCTGGCGCAGCTCTTCCACTTTCAGCATTACGCGGGTGTAGCAATCAGAAACACCACCACCAACCGGGATTTCAAAGTCGAAGTTTTCATAGCCAGAATACGGACGCGCCTTACGCACGTCGAAGTCGATCCCGGTGGCGCGCAGGCCCGCGCCAGTGGTGCCCCACTCCAGCGCCTCTTTCGCGCCATAGGCGGCAACGCCCTGGGAACGACCTTTCAGAATAGTGTTTTGCAGCGCCGCTTTCTCGTAAGACGCCAGACGTTTCGGCATCCAGTCGAGGAACTCACGCAGCAGGCGATCCCAGCCACGCGGCAGGTCGTGCGCTACGCCGCCAATACGGAACCACGCCGGGTGCATACGGAAACCAGTGATTGCTTCCACCAGATCGTAAATTTTCTGACGATCGGTAAAGGCGAAGAACACTGGCGTCATTGCGCCGACGTCCTGAATAAAGGTCGAGATGTACAGCAGGTGGCTGTTGATGCGGAACAGCTCAGAAAGCATTACGCGAATGACGTTAACGCGATCCGGCACGGTGATCCCGGCCAGTTTCTCTACCGCCAGCACGTAAGGCATTTCGTTAACGCAGCCACCGAGGTATTCGATACGGTCGGTATACGGAATGTAGCTATGCCAGGACTGGCGCTCGCCCATTTTCTCCGCACCACGGTGGTGGTAGCCGATATCTGGTACGCAGTCGACAATCTCTTCGCCATCGAGCTGCAAAACGATACGGAAAGCACCGTGCGCCGACGGGTGGTTCGGACCGAGGTTGAGGAACATGAAGTCCTCGTTTTCGGTGCCGCGCTTCATCCCCCACTCTTCCGGTTTGAAGGTCAGGGCTTCCATCTCCAGATCCTGTTTGGCTTTGGTCAGCTCAAACGGCGAGAATTCGGTAGCGCGCGCCGGGTAATCTTTACGCAGCGGGTGACCTTTCCAGGTTTGCGGCATCATGATGCGGCGCAGGTTCGGGTGACCGTCGAAAGTAATGCCAAACAGATCCCAGGTCTCACGCTCATACCAGTTAGCGTTCGGGAACAGTTTGGTGAAGGTCGGTACGTGCAGGTCGTTTTCTGCTAGCGCCACCTTCAACATGATGTCGCGGTTACGATCGATAGAAATCAGATGGTAGAAAACGGAAAAATCCGCGGCAGGTAACCCTTCGCGGTGTGTGCGCAGACGTTCGTCCATGCCGTGTAAGTCAAACAGCATGACGTAAGGTTTCGGCAGTTTCTTTAAGAAATCGCCAACTTCCAGTAATTGTTCACGCTTGATCCACACAACGGGAACCCCGGTGCGAGTCGCCTGAACAGTAAAGGCATCCGGCCCAAAACGGTTGCGCAGTTCGCCAATCACCGGATCATCAAGATGATCGCGGGTCTGCCAGGCGGGTTCTTGCGCGGTTAAGTCGGTCATATTGTTCACCATTGCAAATGGTCCGTGGTGACTGTCGGCGCAGTAAGCTTCGCGAAATAGATTTAGGAATAAGCGAAGAAAAATTCCTTTGCCGACAGGCGCAAATTAAATCTCGTCAGGTGTACGCAGGTTGGTTACGGCAATGCGTTCACCGCGCTTGCGTTCGCGCTCTGATTGCATATTGGCGCGATAAACGCCCTGATCGCCAACCACCCAGGAGAGCGGACGACGTTCTTTACCGATAGATTCCTGCAACAGCATCAGTGCCTGCATGTACGCTTCAGGACGCGGAGGGCAGCCCGGGATATACACATCAACCGGGATGAATTTATCGACGCCCTGCACAACGGAATAAATATCGTACATACCGCCAGAGTTGGCACAGGCACCCATTGAGATAACCCATTTTGGCTCCAGCATCTGGTCATACAGACGCTGAATAACCGGTGCCATTTTGGTAAAGCAGGTTCCTGCCACCACCATCAGGTCAGCCTGACGCGGCGAAGCACGCAATACTTCTGCGCCAAAACGCGCCACGTCATGCACCGCGGTAAACGAAGTCACCATCTCAACGTAACAGCAGGAAAGACCGAAGTTATACGGCCAAATTGAGTTTTTACGACCCCAGTTAACCATGTCATTGAGCTTGCCCATAAACACGTTTTTGTTAACTTCTTGCTCCAGAGGGTCGGTTACGATCTCCTGCTTTTGCAGGGGGTAACGGTCGTTCTCACCGTTGGGATCTATGCGGGTGAGCGTATAATCCATCTTAATGCCTCGCGGTTAGCGTTGACGATTAGCGATACTGTTCGTTTCCGGGTTCATACGCTCGCGGCGTGAACGCGCGGGCGTCCAGTCCAGCGCGCCAATACGCACCAGATAAACCAGACCTGCCAGTAACACAAAAATAAAAATTGCAGCTTCCACAAAGCCTACCCAGCCGCTTTCGCGGATAGAGGTTGACCATGCGAACAGATACAGCGCTTCAACGTCGAAGATAACGAAGAACATGGCCACCAGATAAAACTTGGCGGACAGGCGTAAGCGGGCGGAGCCGACCGAGTCGATACCGGATTCAAACGGCACGTTTTTCGACCTCGCGCGTGCGCGACCGCCTAAAAACCAACCGCCTACCAGCATCAGGCAACACAGGCCAATGGCAACGATAAGAAAGATAGCGAATGCCCAGTGATGAGCGATGACTTCAGTGGATGTTGACATACTCATTGCTTACTCATCAAAAGTAGCGCCAGATTCACTGCTCTTCACGGCAGATGGACGCCACATCGATTCATGGGGAGGAATAAAAAAAAACCTTACAATCACTGTAGAAATTCTTTTATACAGCTAATTGATGTGGTCTTTTACTCCTTTCTATAACCTTTTGTCAACTTTAACAAAAGTTTCTTCACATTAGTTTACATAATATCAACACCATTAGCATTTAATGCCCTTTCACCCCAGATCCTTGACGACTCCAGGATAATTAGATGTTGTTGAATCGTGTCCGTTGTGAAGCAATGGAAAAAATACGGGCCTATTTTGACAGGAATTTGTGTCGATTCCTCCCCCCAAAAGAGAGTATTTTCTTGATCTGTGACACGCTTTTGTCATTCCATAACAAAAACGCAGCAACAAATTTACGTATTTTTTAACATCATTGTAGCAGGTGATTTTTTTCAGGCGATTATTTGTGCGTTCGGGACTTGAATCTCTGGTGATTGAAAAATGAACAGTTTTGTACGTTCTGCACGATACGAGGAAGGCTTTTTACTAAAAAAAAGCCGCTGGGGTTTAAAACACCCCCAGCGGCTCGTTTTTACACTATTGTCTCAGAAATTATCTATGGTCCGTCGATTACTCGATATCCCTTTCAATCAACAATGAGTCATCGCCTTCCGGAGCAGACATTGGGCTGTATTGCCACGGATTATGGTAGCTCTCCATCGCCTGATAGATCACCTGAGCCAGCTCATTATTACTGGACGGGTCATAGCACAGCAAATATTCGGTATCGGGTAGCGGCGGTAAGCCATCTACTCCACTCAGCACACGCAGGTCTGGACTCATCATCTCGACCGGCCTTGCCGTCACGCCAAGACCGGCTTTTACTGCCGCACGAACTGCCGGAAGCGTCGAGGCGACATAAGCCAGTCGCCATGGAATATCTGCTTTATTAAGCGTCGCCAGCACCATATCGCGAAACGGGCTAGGATCATCCAGCAGTACAAGAGGGATCGGCTCGCCTTTTTGCAATACGTATTCCGCTGCGCAGTACCAGTGTGTTGGCGAGGTACGCAGGTTCAATGCCTTAAACGTTGAAGGACGATGGGTGGTTACCATCAAATCCACTTCCTGGGATTCCAGCATTTCTGCCATATAGGCATTACGTTTAACGCGGACATCCAGCGCTAGTTTCGGATAAACCGAACTCACGCGATTTAACAGGAAAGGTAAGATCGTATCGGCAGATTCATCTGAAGCACCGATAGTTAACACGCCCTGAAGATTACTGAACATTAATGATGAGCAGGCCTCATCATTAAAACGCAGAATTTTTCTGGCGTAACCAAGAAGTTGAATGCCATGTTCAGTTAACAGTTTGTTGCGACCGTGACGAGCGAACAGTTCTTTCCCAACAAGTTGTTCCAGACGCTGCATTTGCTGACTTACGGCGGACTGAGTACGACACACAGCGGCAGCTGCGGCAGCAAAAGTGTTCAGATCGGCAACAGCAACAAATGTTCTCAGCAGATCGAGGTCGAGGTTAATTATCGGACGATTTGCACTTATCATATATTATCACTTACTGGCGGCTCATACTGAGCTGGTTAATGCTGTGCACACACAAACAAGCAATTCCATTTGTAATGTGCCTCCCTGGCAGTTTCATCCGGAACCCGGACGAAAGTAAAAATGCATATGAGTTGCACTAAAAAAGCGACTCACATTGTTCCGTTATAATGCCTGAAGTAGATCACAGAATATATCTTCAGGAATCGCATATCTATTAAGTTACTCACTCTTTTGTATTTATGACATGCGCGTGTTTGTATAAATGTAAATGTGAGTCCTTGTTCCACTCTCGTGCAGCATCGCTGGTCATACGCGAACACGTACAAACAGCAATGGTGAGGCGGCATCAAGAGCAGGGATCCGTCATTTATGCGAGCATTTTACCCCAAAAACCTTTTATTTATAAGGGTCATTGCGAATTATCTGATGCAAAGTTATGTTATGTTAGGCAAAGTAATCTTCTATTATTAATAAGCACAACAAAACCTTTTTGAATATTAAATAATAATTAATTAGCATCATCCTCATACATTAATCCCGCTTAACAATAGTTTCACACCTTGCACCCATTACGACACCTCGGAAATCATCACGCTGTTAAACTCTCCGTAATGCGGAAATATCATCATCACGATTCATTAGTGAATTCTTAAACGAGGCATTTTCAAACAATTATCTTACAGATAAAAAAACCACACTCACAATTAAGATTCAGAACAATTCACTACATAACATTAATTACTAAGCATATACACCTCATTATTTTGCCATTATTAAGTTATTAACAGCACAATCGAGTCTTCCCCTCTGGCAAAATCTTATTCTGCAGACCTTCAAAACGCCGTCCTGGGGGAGTACATTGTTCTAAGCTGACTTCCACGGCAGGGAGTGGCGATAACAGCAAAAAAGGTCAAGATTCATGTCCCCCATTGAAAAATCCAGCAAATTAGAGAATGTCTGTTACGACATCCGTGGTCCGGTGCTGAAAGAAGCAAAACGCCTGGAAGAAGAAGGTAACAAGGTACTGAAACTGAACATCGGCAACCCTGCCCCGTTCGGTTTTGACGCGCCAGATGAAATCCTCGTTGACGTGATTCGCAACCTGCCTACCGCTCAAGGGTATTGCGATTCCAAAGGGCTTTACTCCGCGCGTAAAGCCATCATGCAGCACTACCAGGCTCGTGGCATGCGTGATGTTACCGTGGAAGATATTTACATCGGCAATGGTGTATCGGAGCTTATCGTTCAGGCAATGCAGGCATTGCTGAACAGCGGCGACGAAATGTTGGTTCCTGCACCTGATTACCCACTATGGACCGCGGCGGTTTCGCTCTCCAGCGGTAAAGCGGTGCATTATCTTTGCGATGAATCCTCTGACTGGTTCCCGGACCTTGATGATATTCGCGCTAAAATTACGCCTCGTACGCGTGGGATCGTTATTATCAACCCAAATAACCCAACTGGCGCGGTATATTCCAAAGAGCTTTTAATGGAGATAGTGGAGATTGCACGTCAGCATAATCTCATTATCTTCGCCGATGAAATTTATGACAAAATTCTCTACGACGACGCTGAGCATCACTCAATTGCGCCGCTGGCACCTGATCTGCTGACTATTACCTTTAACGGACTGTCGAAAACGTACCGCGTTGCTGGCTTCCGTCAGGGGTGGATGGTGTTGAACGGGCCGAAAAAACACGCCAAAGGTTACATCGAAGGTCTGGAAATGCTGGCCTCAATGCGCCTGTGTGCTAACGTTCCTGCGCAACACGCCATTCAGACTGCACTAGGCGGTTATCAGAGCATCAGTGAATTTATTACTCCCGGCGGGCGTCTTTATGAGCAGCGTAACCGCGCGTGGGAATTGATCAACGATATTCCGGGCGTTTCCTGCGTGAAACCGCGCGGTGCGCTGTACATGTTCCCGAAAATCGACGCCAAACGCTTTAATATTCACGACGATCAGAAAATGGTGCTGGATTTCCTGTTGCAGGAAAAAGTTCTGTTGGTGCAAGGGACGGCATTCAACTGGCCGTGGCCGGATCACTTCCGCATTGTCACGCTACCGCGTGTCGATGATATCGAGCTGTCTTTGAGCAAGTTCGCGCGTTTCCTTTCTAGTTATCATCAGCTGTAATCTTAATTTCACTGCCGGAGATTGCATCCGGCAGTGTTATCCCGCCACAATGACCTGATGATGTCATCATACGTAAGGTCACTATGAAACAGAGCCATTTTTTTGCCCATCTCTCCCGCCTGAAACTCATTAACCGCTGGCCGCTGATGCGTAACGTGCGGACTGAAAATGTGTCCGAACACAGTTTGCAGGTAGCGATGGTCGCCCATGCGCTGGCAGCTATCAAAAATCGGAAATTTGGCGGTAATGTCAACGCCGAACGTATCGCTTTACTGGCGATGTACCACGATGCCTCAGAAGTGCTCACCGGCGATCTCCCTACTCCGGTGAAATACTTCAATTCGCAAATCGCTCAGGAGTACAAGGCGATTGAAAAAATCGCTCAGCAAAAACTGGTCGATATGGTTCCGGAAGAGCTGCGGGATATCTTTGCGCCGTTAATTGACGAGCATGCATATAGCGATGAAGAAAAATCGCTGGTGAAACAGGCAGATGCACTGTGTGCATATCTGAAATGTCTGGAAGAACTCGCGGCGGGAAATAATGAATTCTTGCTGGCAAAAACGCGACTGGAAGCGACGCTTGAAGCGCGCCGCAGCCAGGAGATGGACTACTTCATGGAAGTCTTTGTTCCCAGCTTCCATCTTTCGCTCGATGAGATTAGCCAGGATTCACCGCTGTAAGCGGCCGGAGTCTGCGTCGCATCAGGCAATAAGCGCCGGATGCGACATCAGGCTCTTGTCAAAACGGAAACAGCATCGGGATCATCACCACACAAACCGCCATCACGATAATGGTGAACGGTACCCCCAACTTCACAAAGTCACTGAAGCTGTAATTTCCCGGACCTAAAACCAGTGTGTTAACAGGTGAAGAAACCGGCGTCATAAAGGCGGCGGATGCTGCCATCGCCACGACCATCGCAAATGGATAAGGCGACACACCCATCGTTTTGGCAGCAGCCAGCGCAATCGGAGCCATCAACACCGCCGTTGCGGTATTAGAGATAAATAGCCCAATAACCGCCGACAAGACAAACAAACAACCCAGCATCATATGTGGCCCATAACCGCCGCCAATGTCCATCAGCCCTTTCACCGCCAGCGCGACACCTCCCGTTTTCTGTAATGCCACAGCAAATGGCATCATCCCAACGATCAAAATAATGCTCGGCCAGTGAATGGATTTATAGGCGCTTTCAGCATCGATACAGCGGAATTTCCCCATCAGCAGGCAGGCGATGATAGCGGCAACAGGATTAGGGATTTCATCGGTCAGCATTAACGCCACCATCAACACCAGGCAAAAAATGGCATGAGGTGCCTGACTGTGTGCTGGCGATGCTTCACTCACTTCTTCTGGTAAGTTCAGCGCCACAAAGTCACGCCCCTGTTTTGCCAGCATACCGATCAGTTTCCAGTTACCCACAACCAGGATGATATCGCCCAGCAGCAGAGGCTCATCCGCCAGCGAACCTTCCATCGCCTCGCCATTGCGCTTTAGCCCCACCACATTCAGTCCGTAGCGGGTACGAAAACCAATTTCGCGCACCGATTTACCAATAAGTTCAGACTCAGGAATTAATGAAATCTCTGCCATGCCCACATCAAGTGCCTGGTCAGAAAAATACTCGCCGCGTAGTACCATCGGCTCCAGCAACTGCTCACTACAAAATTGCCGGAGATCGACATCAGCCGCAGACATATCAATAAGCAAAACGTCACGCGCGCGAAATTCAGAAACCCCATTAACGTTCACGATAACGCGACGAAAACGCCGCCAGCGTTCAACACCGATGACGTTAGCGCCATAACGCTCACGTAATTTGAGATCGTCCAGCCGTTGACCAATCATTGGCGATCCGGGGCGAATAGCCAGACGTCGCGCACGCCCGGTCAGTCGATATTCACGGATAAGATCGCGAAAGGTTCGACGCGTCCAGCCTTCGCGCTGCGGGGTCTGGGTATCCCCTTTCAGCATGAAACGCATCACTAACATATACAAAATACCCAGCACCAGCACGACCAGGCCAATAGGTGTTACGCTAAAGAAACTGAAGCCGTGATAGCCTTCACGCAGCAATTCACTGTTGACTACCAGGTTCGGCGGCGTCGCCACCAGCGTCATCATGCCGCTTATCAGCCCGGCAAAACTTAACGGCATCATCAGACGCGACGGCGACGTTTGCATACGCATGGCAACGCTTAACACCACGGGAATAAAGATAGCGACAACGCCGGTTGAACTCATAAACGCGCCAAGCCCCGCGACGGTCAGCATCAACAAAACCAACATTTTGATTTCACTGTTGCCCGCCACTTTGACCAGCCATGTCCCCATTACAGTGGCAACACCAGTACGGACCAAACCATCGCCAATAATAAACAAGGCGGCAATCAGGACAACGTTAGGATCGGAAAAGCCGGAAAATACTTCGGGGACCGTCAGCGTTCCGCTTAATGCAAACGCGACAATAACAAACAAAGCGACCGCATCCATACGCACTCTGCCCGTCGCAAACAAGACGATGGCAACGGCCAGTAATGAAAGAACCCAAATCAATTCACCGTTCACAACTTATCCTTGTTAATTGAGGGGGATGACTTGATTCTGCCATAAAAAAGCCCCGACGAGACGGGGCTAAATCATGATCAGGTGTTTCACTGAATAATAACATCACCATTTGGCTGTTTGGTCACAGTAATTTGCTCCAGACTGTGGAGGACCAAATCGACCTCATTCAGGCGCGGGGTATCTGCCGGAGCGTTAACCGCAATGACATGACAACCCGCCGCCAGGCCAGAAAGCACGCCAGCGGGAGCATCTTCCACCACCACACACTCCTGCGGCGCAAGCCCCAGCAGCTGCGCGCCTAACAGATACGCATCAGGTTCTGGTTTTCCGCGCTTCACTCGCTCAGCGGTTACAAACACCTCTGGTGCGGGAAGCCCAGCTACTTTATGGCGCGCTCGCGCTACCGGCATGGAGCCAGAAGTCACAATGGCCCACGGAATACCTGCTTTATTCAAATGATTGAGTAAGGCGATTGCCCCCGGAAGCGCGGTAATACCCTCGGTTTCCGTGGCCTCGATTTGCTCCAGACGCGTAAACTCGGCGGCAATATCAGCCTCGGATTTGCCCGCCATAAAATGGCGCAGAGAGGTGATCGCCTGTTTACCGTGAATGAAAGCCAGCACCTCTTCCGGCGCTAACCCATGACGTCTGGCCCAGTTGCTCCACGCCCGCTCTACCGCAGGCAGGGAATCCACCAGCGTTCCATCAAGATCAAACAGAAAACCTTTGCACCGCACGCGGACCTCCTCAGGCGTTGATAATTTGATTAATTTCGTTGGCGCTCAAATGGTACTGACGCGGGCAGGCATGCCACACATTAAGCATGCGCTGATATTTTTCCCACATTGGCGTCTGGGCGTTAAAACCGTGAGTTCCGGCGTCAAAATGGGTATAGCGCCCTTCCACATTAACCATAAAGCGGACATAACCGAGGTAACGTGCTTCAGTGGCGGCGTCAAAGCCGAGGAAGGTAACACGACGTTCATCGATGGATTGCTGGTCCTGCAAATTAGACCAGGAAACATGCAACGCATGATACATCTCCATAATGTCGATGATAGTGCGGCAGGTTTCTTCTTTCAGCTCGCCAAACTCGCGATCCAGTTCACGCATCTGTAATCCATAACCACGCTCAATGATTGTTTTCAGGCGACGGTAACGTTCAGCATTTGCCGGATCGAGCATAGTCATCATCTTGTACTGGTTAGACAAAATAAGACGTTGCGCGTTGGTCATTTCCATTGTTGACTCCTGTATCACTCTACTACGGTGAAAAAAAAGAAGGCTGAGTATGCCTTCTTTTATATGCGTAATCAGGGGTCAATTACAAATCATCAAGGAAAGTTTTATCCAGTTGTTTGAAGGCGCGCTTAAGCGTGTCAGCTAATGCCTGGTAATCAGGCTTGCCTTCAACGGGTGCCAACACCTGTCCAGACTCCTGCAATTTACCGCGAACTTCATAAAACCAGTTGAGGATAGCAGGGGGTAATGGCGTTACAGAACGCTTGCCCAGCCACCACAATCCCTGCATGGGTAAACTTAAGGCGAACAGCGCAGTGGCAACTGCCGGCCCAAGCTGACCGCCCAGGGCAATCTGCCAGCAGAGAGTAAATACGGCGATCGGCGGCATAAAACGGATCGCATAACGCGTCATCTTGATAACGCGATTTTCGACAAAGACCGGGGCAAGGCGTTTTTCCAGCGGCCACGTCTTTGAGTAATGCTGTCCCCGGCGAAACAAGCTAAAAAAATTAACAGAACGATTATCCGGCGTTGACATGCTTCACCTCAACTTCACATATAAAGATTCAAAAATTTGTGCAAATTCACAACTCAGCGGGACAACGTTCAAAACATTTTGTCTTCCATACCCACTATCAGGTATCCTTTAGCAGCCTGAAGGCCTAAGTAGTACATATTCATTGAGTCGTCAAATTCATATACATTATGCCATTGGCTGAAAATTACGCAAAATGGCATAGACTCAAGATATTTCTTCCATCATGCAAAAAAAATTTGCAGTGCATGATGTTAATCATAAATGTCGGTGTCATCATGCGCTACGCTCTATGGCTCCCTGACGTTTTTTTAGCCACGTATCAATTATAGGTACTTCCATGTCGAGTAAGTTAGTACTGGTTCTGAACTGCGGTAGTTCTTCACTGAAATTTGCCATCATCGATGCAGTAAATGGTGAAGAGTACCTTTCTGGTTTAGCCGAATGTTTCCACCTGCCCGAAGCACGTATCAAATGGAAAATGGACGGCAATAAACAGGAAGCGGCTTTAGGTGCAGGCGCCGCTCACAGCGAAGCGCTCAACTTTATCGTTAATACTATTCTGGCACAAAAACCAGAACTGTCTGCGCAGCTGACTGCTATCGGTCACCGTATCGTACACGGCGGCGAAAAGTATACCAGCTCCGTAGTGATCGATGAGTCTGTTATTCAGGGTATCAAAGATGCAGCTTCTTTTGCACCGCTGCACAACCCGGCTCACCTGATCGGTATCGAAGAAGCTCTGAAATCTTTCCCACAGCTGAAAGACAAAAACGTTGCTGTATTTGACACCGCGTTCCACCAGACTATGCCGGAAGAGTCTTACCTCTACGCCCTGCCGTACAACCTGTACAAAGAGCACGGCATCCGTCGTTACGGCGCGCACGGCACCAGCCACTTCTATGTAACCCAGGAAGCGGCAAAAATGCTGAACAAACCGGTAGAAGAACTGAACATCATCACCTGCCACCTGGGCAACGGTGGTTCCGTTTCTGCTATCCGCAACGGTAAATGCGTTGACACCTCTATGGGCCTGACCCCGCTGGAAGGTCTGGTCATGGGTACCCGTTCTGGTGATATCGATCCGGCGATCATCTTCCACCTGCACGACACCCTGGGCATGAGCGTTGACGCAATCAACAAACTGCTGACCAAAGAGTCTGGCCTGCTGGGTCTGACCGAAGTGACCAGCGACTGCCGCTATGTTGAAGACAACTACGCGACGAAAGAAGACGCGAAGCGCGCAATGGACGTTTACTGCCACCGCCTGGCGAAATACATCGGTGCCTACACTGCGCTGATGGATGGTCGTCTGGACGCTGTTGTATTCACCGGTGGTATCGGTGAAAATGCCGCGATGGTTCGTGAGCTGTCTCTGGGCAAACTGGGCGTGCTGGGCTTTGAAGTTGATCATGAACGCAACCTGGCTGCACGTTTCGGCAAATCTGGTTTCATCAACAAAGAAGGTACCCGTCCTGCGGTGGTTATCCCAACCAACGAAGAACTGGTTATCGCGCAAGACGCGAGCCGCCTGACTGCCTGATTTCACACCGCCAGCTAAGCTGGCGGTGCTGTTTTGTAACCCGCCAAATCGGCGGTAACGAAAGAGGATAAACCGTGTCCCGTATTATTATGCTGATCCCTACCGGAACCAGCGTCGGTCTGACCAGCGTCAGCCTTGGCGTGATCCGTGCAATGGAACGCAAAGGCGTTCGTCTGAGCGTTTTCAAACCTATCGCTCAGCCGCGTACCGGTGGCGATGCGCCCGATCAGACTACCACTATCGTGCGTGCGAACTCTTCCACCACGACGGCCGCTGAACCGCTGAAAATGAGCTACGTTGAAGGTCTGCTTTCCAGCAATCAGAAAGATGTGCTGATGGAAGAGATCGTCGCAAACTACCACGCTAACACCAAAGACGCTGAAGTCGTTCTGGTTGAAGGTCTGGTCCCGACACGTAAGCACCAGTTTGCCCAGTCTCTGAACTACGAAATCGCTAAAACGCTGAATGCGGAAATCGTCTTCGTTATGTCTCAGGGCACTGACACCCCGGAACAGCTGAAAGAGCGTATCGAACTGACCCGCAACAGCTTCGGCGGTGCCAAAAACACCAACATCACCGGCGTTATCGTTAACAAACTGAACGCACCGGTTGATGAACAGGGTCGTACTCGCCCGGATCTGTCCGAGATTTTCGACGACTCTTCCAAAGCTAAAGTAAACAATGTTGATCCGGCGAAGCTGCAAGAATCCAGCCCGCTGCCGGTTCTCGGCGCTGTGCCGTGGAGCTTTGACCTGATCGCGACTCGTGCGATCGATATGGCTCGCCACCTGAATGCGACCATCATCAACGAAGGCGACATCAATACTCGCCGCGTTAAATCCGTCACTTTCTGCGCACGCAGCATTCCACACATGCTGGAGCACTTCCGTGCCGGTTCTCTGCTGGTGACTTCCGCAGACCGTCCTGACGTGCTGGTTGCCGCGTGCCTGGCTGCCATGAACGGCGTAGAAATCGGTGCCCTGCTGCTGACTGGCGGCTACGAAATGGACGCGCGCATTTCTAAACTGTGCGAACGTGCTTTCGCTACCGGCCTGCCGGTATTTATGGTGAACACCAACACCTGGCAGACTTCTCTGAGCCTGCAGAGCTTCAACCTGGAAGTTCCGGTTGACGATCACGAGCGTATCGAGAAAGTTCAGGAATACGTTGCTAACTACATCAACGCTGACTGGATCGATTCTCTGACTGCCACTTCTGAGCGCAGCCGTCGTCTGTCTCCGCCAGCGTTCCGTTATCAGCTGACTGAACTTGCGCGCAAAGCGGGCAAACGTATCGTTCTGCCGGAAGGTGACGAACCGCGTACCGTTAAGGCAGCCGCTATCTGTGCTGAACGTGGTATCGCAACTTGCGTACTGCTGGGTAATCCGGCAGAGATCAACCGTGTTGCAGCGTCTCAGGGTGTAGAACTGGGTGCAGGCATTGAAATCGTTGATCCAGAAGTGGTTCGCGAAAGCTATGTTGGTCGTCTGGTCGAACTGCGTAAGAACAAAGGCATGACCGAAACCGTTGCCCGCGAACAGCTGGAAGATAACGTAGTTCTCGGTACGCTGATGCTGGAACAGGATGAAGTTGATGGTCTGGTTTCCGGTGCTGTTCACACTACCGCAAACACCATCCGTCCGCCGCTGCAGCTGATCAAAACTGCACCGGGCAGCTCCCTGGTATCTTCCGTGTTCTTCATGCTGCTGCCGGAACAGGTTTACGTTTACGGTGACTGTGCGATCAACCCGGATCCGACTGCAGAACAGCTGGCAGAAATCGCGATTCAGTCCGCTGATTCCGCTGCGGCCTTCGGTATCGAACCGCGCGTTGCTATGCTCTCCTACTCCACCGGGACTTCTGGTGCTGGTAGCGACGTAGAAAAAGTTCGCGAAGCAACTCGTCTGGCGCAGGAAAAACGTCCTGACCTGATGATCGACGGTCCGCTGCAGTACGACGCTGCGGTAATGGCTGACGTTGCGAAATCCAAAGCGCCGAACTCTCCGGTTGCAGGTCGCGCTACCGTGTTCATCTTCCCGGATCTGAACACCGGTAACACCACCTACAAAGCAGTACAGCGTTCTGCCGATCTGATCTCCATCGGGCCGATGCTGCAGGGTATGCGCAAGCCGGTTAACGACCTGTCCCGTGGCGCACTGGTTGACGATATCGTCTACACCATCGCGCTGACTGCGATTCAGTCTGCACAGCAGCAGTAATCTCGTCATCATCCGCAGCTTTGCGCTGCGGATATCTGAACCGGAAATAGTCACTATTTCCGGTTTTTTATTCTCTTAATTTGCATTAATCCTTTCTGATTATCTTGCTTAGCTGCGCTGCATCAATGAATTGCGCCATCTCACTTTGCATACTTACCACTTTGTTTTGTGCAAGGGAATATTTGCGCTATGTCCGCAATCACTGAATCTAAACCAACAAGAAGATGGGCAATGCCCGATACGTTGGTGATTATCTTTTTTGTTGCTATTTTAACCAGCCTTGCCACCTGGGTAGTTCCGGTGGGGATGTTTGACAGTCAGGAAGTGCAGTATCAGGTTGATGGTCAAACAAAAACTCGCAAAGTCGTAGATCCACACTCTTTTCGCATTCTGACTAACGAAGCAGGCGAACCTGAGTATCACCGCGTACAGCTGTTCACGACGGGCGATGAACGCCCGGGTCTGATGAACTTCCCGTTTGAAGGGTTAACCTCAGGATCGAAATACGGGACAGCCGTTGGCATCATCATGTTTATGCTGGTGATTGGCGGCGCGTTTGGCATTGTGATGCGTACAGGAACCATTGATAACGGTATCCTGGCGCTTATTCGCCATACCCGCGGAAATGAAATTCTCTTTATTCCTGCGCTCTTTATTCTGTTTTCACTTGGCGGCGCGGTATTTGGTATGGGAGAAGAGGCCGTCGCCTTTGCCATTATCATCGCACCGCTAATGGTCCGGCTAGGCTATGACAGTATTACCACCGTCCTGGTGACCTATATCGCCACGCAAATCGGTTTTGCCAGTTCGTGGATGAACCCGTTTTGTGTGGTTGTTGCTCAGGGGATTGCCGGCGTTCCGGTGCTTTCTGGCTCCGGGTTGCGCATCGTGGTGTGGGTTATCGCCACTCTGATTGGCCTGATCTTTACCATGGTGTACGCCTCACGAGTGAAAAAGAATCCTCTTCTGTCACGCGTGCATGAGTCCGACCGCTTCTTTCGTGAAAAGCAGGCGGATGTTGAACAACGTCCGTTTACCTTTGGTGACTGGCTGGTATTGATTGTCCTGACCGCCGTAATGGTCTGGGTGATTTGGGGCGTGATCGTTAATGCCTGGTTTATTCCAGAAATTGCCAGCCAGTTCTTCACCATGGGTCTGGTGATTGGCATCATCGGCGTTGTTTTCCGCCTTAACGGCATGACGGTTAATACCATGGCTTCATCCTTCACCGAAGGGGCGCGAATGATGATCGCCCCTGCCCTGCTGGTAGGTTTCGCCAAAGGGATTTTGCTGCTGGTCGGTAATGGTGAAGCGGGTGATGCCAGCGTGTTAAATACCATCCTCAACAGCATTGCCAATGCCATTAGCGGTCTGGATAACGCGGTCGCGGCCTGGTTTATGTTGCTCTTCCAGGCGGTATTTAATTTCTTCGTGACGTCCGGTTCTGGTCAGGCGGCGTTAACCATGCCGTTACTGGCACCGCTTGGCGATCTGGTCGGTGTTAACCGTCAGGTTACCGTGCTGGCGTTCCAGTTTGGTGATGGCTTCAGCCACATCATTTACCCGACCTCAGCTTCGTTAATGGCAACGCTAGGTGTTTGCCGGGTGGACTTCCGTAACTGGCTGAAGGTGGGCGCGACACTGCTTGGACTGCTGTTTATTATGTCCAGCGTCGTGGTGATCGGCGCTCAGTTGATGGGCTACCACTAAAAATGTTAAGAGCCGCAATTGCGGCTCTTTTTTCATTCTGCCGTTTCAGTCTCTACGGCTTCATTTTTGGCATTGCGCTTCATCCACAACGCCAGCGCTTTCAGCGAGTCTGGAGTGAACTCATCGCAGCGTGCGGTGATTTCTTCCGGTGTCAGCCAGCAAACTTCACTGACTTCATCTTCCTGTAGGGCGAAGGGACCGTGAGAGACGCAACTGAACAACGCGCCCCAGACACGGCAATTTTTATCTTCGAAATAGAACTGCCCGTGCTCGGCAAAGGGGACACCGGCAATGCCCAACTCTTCTTCCGCTTCGCGACGCGCGGATTCCAGCAGTTGCTCATCGGCCTGGACTACACCGCCTGCGGTCGCATCTAACATGCCGGGTAAAAAGTCTTTTGTCTCGGTACGACGCTGGACCAGAATTTTGCCCATGCCATCATGCACGACGATGTAAGTTGCACGATGACGCAGACACTGTGCCCGCATTTGTTCCCGGCTGGCTTGTGCAATGACTTCGTTCTCTTCATTGACAATATCCACCCATTCAGTACTTGCCAAACGACGCTGTTCCATTATCAGGAAACCTTCTTTTTCTGGCGCTCTTACGGCGCATTTTGAGTTGTGGGTAAATTACGGATTAATCGCGACCTGCGCAATGATACTTTGATCATTGAGTGCGATTACACTAAGTACGTCATTATCCAGCATGCCATAACTCGCCGGATTACCGCCTTTCGGAATACTCACCGAGCCGGGGTTAAAGTGGAAAATCTCCCCCCGCTGTTCTGCCACTGGCAGATGGGTATGACCGTACACCAGCACATCGTTCTGGTTTAAAGCAGGCAGATTTTCCGGCCCAAACAGATGACCATGCGTCAAAAACAGACGTTGTTTTTCCAGTAATACCTGTTGCCACGGCGCGGTTATCGGGAAATGCAAAAGCATTTGATCCACTTCGCTGTCGCAGTTGCCGCGCACAGCGATAACCTTATGTGCCACTTCATTAAGCCGTTCAGCGACTTTGGCTGGCGCGTAACCCTCCGGTAAAGCATTACGCGGGCCGTGATTCAACACGTCGCCAAGGATCACCAGCCACTGGGCACCGCTTTGGGCAAACAACTCCAGAACACGTTCCGTCGCCGGTAACGACCCATGAATGTCCGATGCAAACATCAGTTTCATCACTCACTCCTCGTCGAAAAAACGTAAGCTATGATACTGGATTCTGTCGTTGCTATCAGCCAGATTGCTTCGCCGAAAGAGCAATAAAACGCTGGACAGACGCTCGCTGCCACTGGAATGTCGCATAATCCACCAGGCGTTCTGGCACCTCATCGCCATGTAGTACCAGGCGGTTAATCATTAGCGCCAGATCAGTATCAGCAATGCACCATTCACCAAATAAATTCGGCCGCCCCAGTGCTAACAAATGTTCTGCCATCGCGAACAGTTTCTCTGCACTGGCTTTTCCCTCCGCCGTTAATGGCGCTTTTTTCGCACCCGCAAAGACAACATCCGTTGGACGTTCTTCGCGGATGGGCATCAGATCGCTACGCAGCCAGGCCTGAATCTGTCGTGCACGCGCACGATTTTCTAAATCAAGCGGATAAATGCGTTCCCAGGTCGGTGGCGCAAATCGATCTTCCAGATACTCCGCAATGGCAGAAGATTCACTCAACTCAAAATCATCGATTTGTAATAACGGCACACGGCGTGTCTGACCGTAACCTTGCCACGTCGGCTGCAAATGCTCACCGCTGTCGAGGTCGATGGTCTTGATATGAAACGACAGGCCTTTTTCCTGCAACGCCACCCAGGCGGATAACACATAAGGGGAGAAAAAATGGGCATCTGACCAAAGCGTGATAGCGGGTTTACTCATTATGTCCTCGGCAATAAAGGGGGGGGGCTAGCTATCAAACTATAGAGCCTTTTTGTCACTGTCACGTGACGAATACTCACGCAAGTCGCCGCGCTTTCTATACTTGTGGTGTTCAGATGATTAGACAACCGGAGCTGCAATGATCGATCTCTATTTCGCCCCGACACCAAATGGTCACAAAATTACGCTGTTTCTCGAAGAAGCAGAGCTGGATTATCGCTTGATAAAGGTAGACCTGGGGAAAGGCGGTCAGTTTCGCCCGGAATTTTTGCGCATTTCGCCTAACAACAAAATTCCGGCAATTGTTGATCATTCTCCAGCCGATGGCGGCGAACCGCTAAGCCTCTTTGAGTCTGGTGCCATTTTGTTGTATCTGGCTGAGAAAACAGGACTCTTTTTGAGTCATGAAACGCGTGAGCGCGCCGCCACATTACAGTGGTTATTCTGGCAGGTAGGCGGACTGGGGCCGATGCTTGGGCAAAATCATCATTTTAATCACGCAGCCCCCCAAACCATTCCTTACGCTATTGAACGTTATCAGGTTGAAACTCAGCGTCTGTACCATGTACTGAACAAGCGGCTGGAAAACTCGCCCTGGCTGGGTGGCGAGAACTACAGCATTGCGGATATTGCCTGCTGGCCGTGGGTTAATGCCTGGAGTCGCCAGCGAATTGACCTCGCAATGTATCCGGCAGTCAAGAACTGGCATGAGCGGATCCGTTCGCGCCCTGCCACCGGGCAGGCACTGCTAAAAGCACAACTCGGTGATGAGCGTTCGGATAGTTAACAGAAACAGGTTCTCGTGTATTATTTCATTCTAAGTAAAACAACGGAGAACCTGCAATGGCACAACCTGCCGCTATTATTCGTATAAAGAACCTTCGTTTACGTACGTTTATCGGAATTAAGGAAGAAGAAATTAACAACCGTCAGGATATTGTTATCAATGTGACGATCCACTACCCCGCCGATAAAGCGCGCACCAGCGAAGATATCAACGATGCGCTGAATTATCGCACCGTAACGAAAAACATTATTCAGCATGTAGAGAATAACCGTTTCTCTTTGCTGGAAAAATTAACTCAGGATGTGCTCGATATCGCACGTGAACATCACTGGGTGACGTATGCTGAAGTGGAGATCGATAAACTGCACGCGCTGCGCTACGCCGATTCGGTATCCATGACCTTAAGCTGGCAGCGTTAACCGCCATATCGGGAGGCTGCATGAAGATAGTGATCACCGGAGGGACGGGATTAATTGGTCGCCATTTGATTCCGCGTTTGCTGGATCTGGGCCATCAAATCACGGTAGTGACGCGTAACCCGCAGAAAGCCAGTTCCGTTCTCGGCCCTCGGGTGACACTATGGCAAGGGCTTGCCGATCATAGTAACCTCAACGGCGTTGATGCGGTAATCAACCTGGCCGGAGAGCCGATTGCTGATAAACGCTGGACTCACGAGCAAAAAGAGCGTCTCTGCCAAAGCCGCTGGAATATCACGCAAAAACTGGTCGATTTGATTAATGCCAGCGACACGCCACCGTCGGTACTCATTTCCGGCTCGGCAACAGGCTATTATGGCGACTTAGGTGAAGTGGTGGTTACCGAAGAGGAACCGCCGCATAACGAATTTACCCATAAACTCTGCGCCCGCTGGGAAGAGATTGCCTGTCGGGCGCAAAGTGACAAAACGCGAGTGTGCCTGCTGCGTACCGGCGTAGTGCTGGCACCAGACGGTGGTATTCTCGGTAAAATGCTGCCGCCGTTTCGTCTTGGTCTGGGCGGGCCGATTGGCTCCGGTCGGCAGTATCTGGCCTGGATTCATATTGATGATATGGTCAACGGCATTCTCTGGCTGCTGGATAACGAGCTGCGCGGGCCATTTAATATGGTTTCGCCCTACCCGGTACGCAATGAACAATTTGCCCATGCGCTCGGTCATGCGCTGCATCGCCCGGCCATTTTGCGCGTCCCCGCGACCGCCATTCGACTGTTAATGGGCGAATCTTCAGTACTGGTATTAGGTGGACAACGCGCGCTGCCTAAACGGCTGGAAGAAGCGGGTTTTGCGTTTCGCTGGTACGATTTAGAAGAGGCGCTGGCGGATGTTGTTCGCTGATGTGGTTTACTGCAAACATCCGCCAGTTAACTCCCGGTGTTACAGGGTTAGTGGCTTTGCGCGATAAGATCGTCTGGTGAAAGTCGGGTCACCATCAGAACTAACTCTCGGTCTAAACCTCTATCCAGCATCTCCTGAGCAATACGCAGGGCTTCTTCGCGTTTGCCAAGAATTAATCCATCATTCCGCCCTTCTTCACGTAATCTGTCAGCAATAGTCATCAGTTTCTCCTTTTCTTGTGGTGCGCGTTCCGCTATCTCACCAATAAATGCACGGAAACGCTGGGCATCCCCCGTTTGTAATACGTAATTAAACAGGGCTTTTAGCTGTCTGTCATTAGTGTTCCCTGTAACTAGCAGCGAAACAATTTGGTCGACTAATCCCAACAGATCGCGCTGACGAATATGTTTCTGAATTAACTCCAACAGCGCCATTTTGCGATGTTGCATAATCTCGTCATCCGGCACCACGGTAATATCCACCAGCGGAAAAGCCGATGAATAAATTTGGCGGGCAATCGCAGGCTCGGCAAATTCATCAAGCCAGCAGAGTGAATATGGATAAGGACTTCTGCAACCATGATAAAACAGCATCGGGATCACTAATGGAAGCTCTTTATAGCCCGCATCAAGATGGTTTTGCATCGCCGCAATGGAATAGCGCATCATGCGAAAAGCCATTAATTCCTCTGGCTTACTTTGGTGCTCTATCACCACATAAATATAACCCGCTCCCTCCTGCGTTTTCACAGACCACAAGAGGTCGGAATAATATTGCCGCAGGTCTTCATCAATAAAACTGTTTGGTTCCAGTTTAAGTGTTGTTAAATCACACAGTTTGCGCAGCGGCGCGGGAAGATGAATATCAATAAAATCCCGCGCGGTGTCTGGATGGCGTAAAAAAGATTTAAATACCGCATCATGCGGCGTGGAAGTTGTCGATATTGTCATGGCGTTCCGTCACCCCTCAAATTTAAGATGACGCGACAATAACCACGATTTACACCCAATGCAGCAGGCAGTTTTTATCTTTGGACAGCGAATTCAGAACTATTTTTAGCGGACTGCAACTTTTACATTTCAGCGGAAGCGGACTCGCAAATTCCCCTTGAAAATACTCCGGTAGCGTTAGCCACCGGAGGGGGAATTATTTCAGCGATCCCTTAAGGAACTGTTGCAGACGAGGGCTTTGCGGGTTACCAAATAACTGTTCTGGCGCGCCCTCTTCTTCTATTTTCCCCTGATGGAGGAAAATGACGTGAGTAGAAACATGGCGAGCAAAGCCCATTTCGTGAGTCACTACCACCATGGTTTTCCCCTCTTCTGCCAATTGCTGCATAATACGTAACACTTCGCCTACCAGTTCAGGATCGAGCGCCGAGGTAGGTTCATCAAACAGTAAAACTTCCGGTTCCATCGCCAGCGCCCGCGCGATAGAAACACGCTGTTGCTGACCACCGGACAGGTGCACCGGGTATTTCCCCTGCGCACGTTCGTCTATCCCGACTTTCGCCAGATACTTCACCGCCCGCTCGCGCGCTTCCTGCTTGCTCAGGCCCAACACCTGAATCGGCGCTTCCATGACGTTTTCCAGCACCGTCATATGGCTCCAGAGATTGAAGTGCTGGAATACCATCGTCAGGCGTGTGCGCAGTAAGCGCAGCTGATTTTTATCGGCGACTTTGAGTTGACCGTCTTTGTCGCGCACCAGATTGATCGTCTGGCCGTTAACCACGATCGATCCTTCGCTCGGTTTTTCGAGGAAGTTAATGCAGCGCAGAAAGGTACTTTTCCCCGATCCCGACGATCCGATGATGCTTATGACATCTCCGGCATTCGCTTGCAGTGAGACCCCTTTCAGCACTTCGTGTTCGCCGTAGCGTTTGTGCAAATCGATAACGTTTAATTTATTCTCGGACATCGTATTCTCAGTGCGTTGAAGAAGGTTTCACATGCTGCAACCAGCGTTTTTCCGCTCTGCGAAAGAGGCTGATCAGGACATAAGAGATGATTAAATAGAGCACCGCGGCAATGCCGAAGGCGGTAAAAGGTTGATACGTGGCGGCGTTAATATCGCGGGCTATTTTCAGCAGATCCGGCACAGTAGCGGTGAAAGCCAGCGCAGTAGAGTGCAGCATCAGGATCACTTCGTTGCTGTAGGCCGGTAACGCAATACGCAGCGCCGATGGCAAAATAATGCAGCGATACATTTTAAAGGTCGAGAAGCCATAGGCTCTGGCGGCTTCGATTTCCCCATGCGGCACTGAACGGATCGCTCCGGCAAAAATCTCGGTGGTGTAAGCACAGGTGTTAAGCGTCAGCGCCAGCACGGTACAGTTCAGGCCACTGCGAAAAAAGGCGTTAAGAAACTCGGTCCCCTTAACAATCTCCAGCGTATACATGCCGGAATAGAACACCAGCAACTGAACATACAGCGGCGTACCGCGAAAAATATAGGTAAATAACCAGATTGGAAACTGGATGTATTTATTACTGGAGACACGACCAATCGCCAGAAACAGCGCCAGAACTCCGCCTATCACTACCGACAAAATCAGCAGCCACAGGGTGATCGCCACGCCAGTAAAGCGATAACCGTCGGTCCACAACAACGGTTTCCAGTATTCATGTAAGATTTCGATCACAGGTCAGCCCTCTTCACACCCACGGAGTAGCGGCGCTCAAGGACCAGCAGCACACCATTGGAAACAGTGGTGAAAACCAGGTAAATCACGCCACAGACGATGGCGAAATAGAACGGTTCCCAGGTACTTTTGCCTGCCAGCTGCGTGGCTTTGACCACATCTTCCAGGCCAAGTAACGAAACCAGAGCGGTAGATTTGAGGATCACCTGCCAGTTGTTGCCAATGCCTGGCAGGGCGTAACGCATCATCGCCGGAAACATGATCCGCCGAAACACTTGCCCACGAGTGAAACCGAACGCCGTCGCCGCCTCTATATGTCCTTTCGGCACTGCCATAAAAGCGCCACGGAACGTTTCGGTAAAATAAGCACCGTAGATAAAACCGAGAGTAATAATACCAGCGACCATCGGATCGATATCAATCTGCCCGACGCCCATCGCCTCCGTCACCGTGTTTAGTGCAATCTGCAAACCGTAGAAAATTAGCAGCATCAACACCAAGTCCGGCACGCCTCGAATCAGCGTGGTGTACCCTTCGAAAATCAGCCCCGAAAGCCGATTTTGCGAGAGCTTACCGCCAGCGCCAATTAAACCGATGATTACAGCGAGCACTACAGAGCTGATAGCCAGCTCCAGCGTGACGAGCGCACCCTGTAAAATAACACCTGAAAACCCATACAACATGCTGCCTGTCCTGTCGTGTGTGGTGAATTACCGCCTCTTGTCTCCCTCCGGTTACCCGAAGGGAGCGGACTTTCTTTCACCGATGGCGATTAACCACCATAAACATCAAAATCGAAGTACTTTTTCGCTAATTTCTCGTAAGTACCGTCAGCGCGCATTTCGGCAAAGGCTTTGTTCAGTGCCTCGCGCAGTTCGTTATCTTCTTTACGCAGGCCCATGCCGGTCCCTACGCCAAACAGTTTTTCATCTTTAACAGACGGACCACCGAATTTGTAATCTTTACCGACGGGTTGTTTGAGGAAACCTTCGCTGGCTGCGACCTCATCCTGGAACGCGGCATCAATACGTCCGGCAGTCAGGTCAGAATAAATATTGTCCTGCCCCTGATAAGAAACGATTTCAATGCCTTTTGGTGCCCAGTGTTCGTTACCGAACGTCTCCTGGGTGGTGCCCTGCAATACGCCTACCCGTTTGCCTTTCAGCGATTCGACTGTCGGCTGAATGTCGGAATTTTTCGCCACCACCAGACGAGAACCGGCTGCGTATAGTTTGTCGGTGAATGCTATTTCTTGCTGACGTTTTTCCGTAATGGAAAGCGATGACATGATGGCGTCAATCTTCTTCGCTTTTAAGGACGGGATTAACGCATCCAGTGGGTTTTCGACAAACGTACATTGCGTATTGATGCGTTTGCACAACTCCTTTGCCAGATCGATATCGAAGCCAACCAGTTCACCTTGTGAATTTTTTGATTCAAATGGCGCATAGGTCGGATCGGTACCGATGCGGATGTTTTGCGGAATCGCAGCAAACGCCACAGTTGCGCTGGAGAAGGCCAGAACCAGAGAGAGCGATAGCACCAGTTTTTTCATAATGTCCTCAACTGACAGTCTTTTTATAGGGAATATTTACAGGTTTGTTACACTTATCGTGCCATAAAATTGACCATCAAGGCAAAATATCCCGCCCCGTTAGACGTATTATTTTTCATTAAAAATGCTTAAGTATGCATTTCAATGCACCACGATAGTGCAACAAACCTGCCGTGCACCATGATGATCATTCCATCAGGTACAGCTTCCCTGCGACGTATCAGTCACCGTAGACATTAAAGTCAAAATACTTTTTCGCCATCTTGTCGTAGGTGCCGTCCTGACGCAGCTCGCCAAGCGCCTTATTAAACGCCGCCGTCAGTTCCGCATCATCTTTACGTAGCCCTACACCGGTGCCGTCACCGAAGTATTTTTTGTCTTTCACTGATGAGCCAGCAAAGGCGAAGTCTTTACCAGCAGGTTGCTTGAGGAATCCTTCGCTGGCAGCAACTTCATCTTGTAACGCAGCATCCAGACGTCCTGCAGCCAGATCGGAATAGACCAAATCCTGGTTGGCATAGGCCACCACATCCACACCTTTGCTACGCCAGGTCTCGTTAGCGTAAGCTTCCTGGGTTGATCCCTGCAGCACACCAACATGTTTACCTTTCAGTGAATCCAGCGTTGGCTGAATCGGCGAACCTTTGGCGGCAATCAAACGAGAATCTGCGGCGTACAGCTTGTCGGAGAAAGCAATCTCCTGCTGACGTTTATCGGTAATGGAAAGCGACGAAATAATGGCGTCGATTTTTTTCGCTTTCAGTGAGGGGATCAGCGCGTCAAAGTCACTGGCAACCCAGGTACATTTCACCTGCATCCGTTTGCACATCTCGTTACCGAGATCGATATCAAAGCCAACAAAGTCACCTTTGGCATCTTTCGATGAGAACGGCGCATAGGTGGTATCAGTTCCGATACGTACTGTCTCCGGTAGCGCCGCATAGCTGGAAGCCGCTGCGGAGAGACCGACTAACAAAGACAGAGCGAGAATCGACTTCTTCATACATAACCCTCAAGTGAAAATGGCTTTTTTATGTTGTGTATTGTGTTGTGTGTTTGCAGGCTCTTTCATGCAGGTCTTATGCCATCTTTACGACAGCAGTAACATTCAACGTTAAACATGTTAATAAGACGTTGCATTATTGTCCTGAAGTTGAAGATAGCAGGTATGGCGGTTGAATCGCAGCGTTTCGATTCATCGAAAGGAACAAAATGTCGAGGATTTGATCGCGGTTGCAAAATTGCCCTGAAACAGGGCAACAGCGGAGTTATGCGCCCTGCCAGCGGGCAAAGAGATCTTCAGGAAGCGTTATGGCGAATTGATCGAGTACACGGTTAACCGTCTGATTTATCACATCATCAAGGGATTGCGGGCGATGATAAAACGCCGGAACGGGAGGCATAATCACCGCACCGATTTCTGCTGCCTGAGTCATTAAACGCAGATGGCCTAAGTGCAATGGTGTTTCACGTACGCAGAGCACCAACGGGCGACGCTCTTTCAGCACCACATCTGCCGCACGGGTCAGTAAGCCATCAGTATAGCTATGGACAATGCCGGACAGGGTTTTGATTGAACAGGGTAAAATCACCATCCCCAGTGTCTGGAAAGAACCGGAAGAAATGCTGGCAGCAATATCGCGCGCATCGTGCGTCACATCGGCTGATGCCTGCACTTCGCGCAGGGAAAAATCCGTTTCGAGGGATAAGGTCTGGCGCGCGGCCTGGCTCATCACCAAATGCGTTTCAACATCTGCGACATCGCGCAGAACCTGTAATAAGCGCACGCCATAAATCGCGCCGCTGGCACCGCTGATGCCTACAATGAGTCGTTTCATAAATAGTTGCCCTGTCAGACTTGCAGGCAGACTTTGCAGGATTTCGGCGGGAGTTGCAAGTCAGGGTGCCAGACCGGCACCCTGAGCGAAGGCATCATCCTTCGTTATGCATTTCGAGATTTTCCACTTCGTTCTGACGTTGCACTGCTTTGGCGTCATCATTACGTAACGTATCGAGGAAATCGAGGTAGCCCTGATCAACATCTTTGGTGACGTAGACGCCGTTGAACACCGAACACTCAAACTGCTGAATATCCGGGTTTTCAGCGCGAACGGCTTCGATCAGATCGTTCAGATCCTGGAAAATCAACCCGTCAGCACCGATGATCTGGCGAATTTCATCTACTTCGCGACCGTGAGCGATAAGCTCCGTAGCGCTCGGCATATCGATACCGTAAACGTTCGGGAAGCGAATCTCCGGTGCCGCAGAAGCGAGGTACACTTTCTTCGCTCCGGCTTCGCGTGCCATCTCGATAATCTGCTCAGAAGTGGTGCCACGGACGATGGAGTCGTCGACCAGCAGGACGTTTTTATCGCGGAACTCGGCGCGGTTGGCGTTCAGTTTACGGCGCACGGACTTACGACGCAGTTGCTGACCCGGCATGATGAAGGTACGGCCTACATAGCGGTTTTTAACGAAGCCCTGACGGTACGGTTTGCCCAGAATACGAGCAATTTCCAGCGCGATATCACACGAGGTTTCCGGGATCGGGATCACCACGTCGATATCCAGATCTTCCCATTCGCGGGCAATTTTCTCGCCCAGCTTCGTGCCCATATTCACACGCGCGCTGTAAACGGAAATTTTGTCGATGAACGAGTCCGGGCGAGCAAAGTATACATACTCAAACAGGCACGGATTGCTGACCGGATTGTCAGCACATTGACGGGTAAACAACTGCCCTTCTTCAGTGATGTAAATCGCTTCGCCCGGCGCGACGTCACGCAGGAAATCAAAGCCTAGTGTATCGAGCGCAACGCTTTCGGAAGCGACCATATATTCTGTGCGGTTCTCGTCAATATCACGTTTTCCCAGTACCAGCGGACGAATACCGTTAGGATCGCGGAAAGCAACCATACCGTGGCCGATAATCATCGCCACACAGGCATACGCGCCGCGGATTAAGCGGTTTGTGGCAGCAATGGCAGCGAAAATATTGTCGGCTTCCAGCGGGTAGTGGCGGAAGTTGTCCAGCTCGCTGGCGAAGATATTAAGCAGAATCTCCGAGTCGGAAGTGGTATTGATGTGGCGGCGTTTTTCTTCAAACAGTTTTTTACGCAACTCGTGAGCGTTGGTCAGATTGCCGTTGTGGGCAAGCGTAATGCCATACGGAGAGTTAACGTAAAACGGCTGCGCTTCAGAGGCGCTGGAGCTGCCAGCCGTAGGGTAACGCACATGACCAATGCCCATATTGCCCTGCAAACGCTGCATATGGCGAGCTTCAAATACATCGCTCACCAGCCCGTTCGCTTTACGCAAACGGAAGCAGTTATTGGCATCTATGGTGATGATGCCGGCGGCATCCTGACCGCGATGCTGAAGCACCGTTAAGGCATCATAAATCGACTGGTTAACCGGCATAACACCGGCGATACCGACAATACCGCACATACGTCTTTTTCCTCGTTAAGCCACATCTCAGAGCACTTACGCTCTGGGCAAGAAACTTGACGAGCTTTGCAGATAATCAAAAAACCATCTGATGATAAAACTGAACTGCGGGATCAGCTGTGATTTGCTCCAGTCTTCGCTTTTCGACACCCCGGTAAAGGAGTCGAGAAAGAAGAGAATGGCGGCAACAATCAACACACCGCGCAACGCACCGAAACAGACGCCCAGCACCCGATCGGTGCCTGACAACCCCGTTTTCTCCACCAACTGGCCTATCACGAAGTTCACGATAGCACCAACGATCAGGGTAGCGATAAACAGTACCGCGATGGCAATCCCATTTCGAACCAGTTCGTCTTCAAAGCCCGTAAACCAGACTGACAGGTAAGTGTAGTAATGACTGGCAACAAAGAAAGCACAACCCCATGTCACCAGCGATAACGCTTCACGAACAAAGCCGCGGATCAGGCTAACCAGAGAGGAAAAAGCAATCACCGCGATTATGGCGTAATCAATCCAGACCATATGTGTCCCACGATTTTACGCCCTGTCATCCTGTTCGGGGCGCATTCTAACAGAAAAAGAAAACGTTTGCGTAGGGATTTCCTTCCCACGCATCAATAAAAATGGCGCTGAAAAAATATTCAACGCCATCGACTTTTTATGCCTTTGCGGCATCGGGCAATGCGTGTCGGATGCGGCGTAAACGCCTTATCCGACCTACGTTTCTACTCCTGCGTAGGACTGATAAGACGCGCCAGCGTCGCATCAGATAAGACCGTATTAATTCGGCGTATAACCCATTACCACGCCACTTAAGCCAGAAAGTTGCTTCAACTCACCCAGCGAACCTTTCAGCTTATCTTTCGAGGCATCTGGCCCAACCAGAATACGAGTAATTTTACCCTGCACTGGCGTGGATGGCGACGTATAAACCCGATAACCGGCACCGCGCAGCTTACCGACAATCTCATTCACTTTATCGGCATTTTTCAGTGCGCCCAGTTGTACAACATAGGCTTTACCCGTTGGCGCTGCTTTTTCTTCCACGACCGGCTTCGGCGCAGGTGGTGCTTCAACCTTCGGTTTCGGCGGCTCTACCGGTTTCGGCTTCGGTGGGACGACCGGTGCAGGTTCCGGTTCAAACTCGGTGTTATTGGCTGCAATAGTGGCCGGATCGAGCGACGGTGCTGCGGCATCACCTGCCCGCACCTCTTCCGCTGCGCCTTCCGGCGGCTGCGTCGGCAGCGCCTGGGTGGCGGCTGGCATCATATCAGGCTCATCGCGATCGCCCGCTTTTGGCACCAGCGGGATAGCCGCGAACTCATCCTGATAATGTTTTTTCTGCCCGTCCAGCAGCCCTGGAAGTACAATCACCCCCAGCGCCACCAGCACGATCGTGCCCACTAACCGATTCTGAAACTTACTTGCCACCGCTTCTCCTCGCGTCAATCACTTCCATGACATGTGCGACCGTGTGGAACGAACCACACACCAGCACGGTATCTTCCGCTTTAGCGTCCGCCATTGCGGCATCCCATGCCTGCGCCACGCTATCAAATGATTTGCCGTTACCCAAATGCTCAAGCAGTTGTTCTGCCGTGGCACCGCGCGGCCCTTCCAGTGGCGCACAATACCAGTCATCAACCACGCTTTTCAACCAGGCCAGAGTTCCGGCAAT
This sequence comes from Escherichia sp. WS547, assembly GCF_046486065.1. NCBI lineage: Bacteria > Pseudomonadati > Pseudomonadota > Gammaproteobacteria > Enterobacterales > Enterobacteriaceae > Escherichia > Escherichia sp. WS547. Next base: position 225,497 of record NZ_JBJQMA010000001.1, read on the forward strand.
ATCTTTATCATGTAGCATACCGATAACCGCCAGCACGCGCCCGTTTTTCGGTAGCGCTTTCATACGCCCGGTGAGATATTCCGCCGCATGTGGATTATGCGCGACATCAAAAATAACGCGTGGTGACTCGCTCACAATCTGGAAACGTCCCGGCAAAATTGCGTTGGCAATCCCGTCGCGAATGGCATTTTCACTGACCTCCAGCCCGCTGGCACGCAGTGCCGCCAGCGCCGTTGCGGCATTCGGTTGCGGGACAAGCGGCAACGGCAGATTTTCCAGCGTGCCGTGAGCATCGCTAAACGCCCAGTCATGATCGGTGACGGAATAGTTCCACTCAACGCCCCGACGTTGTAACAGTGCACTTTTTTCCTGCGCCACATCAGCAATGGTAGAAGGCATTTCCGGCTCACCGACAATTGCCGGTTTTTCGCTGCGGAAGATGCCTGCTTTCTCGCGACCAATGCTTTCGCGATCTGGCCCCAGCCAGTCGGTATGATCCAGCGCAATGCTGGTTACTACCGCAACATCGGCATCGACAATATTGGTTGCGTCCAGACGACCGCCCAGCCCTACTTCCAGAATCACCACGTCAAGTTGTGCCTGTTTGAACAGCCACAACGCCGACAGCGTACCGTACTCGAAATAGGTCAGGGAAATATCACCGCGTGCCGATTCAATCTCCGCAAAAGAGGCGGTGTGGGCCGATTCCGGCAATTCCTGCCCCTGCACACGTACGCGCTCGGTATAACGCACCAGATGCGGTGAACTGTAGACGCCCACTTTGTACCCTGCCGCCATCAGAATCGACTCCAGCGTACGGCAGGTGGTGCCTTTGCCATTCGTACCCGCAACGGTAAACACAAATGGCGCTGGTTTCAGAACGCCAAGACGCGCCGCGACCTGGCTCACGCGCTCAAGGCCGAGATCGATAGTTTTACTGTGCAGGTTTTCCAGATAAGAAAGCCACGAAGCCAGAGGCGACGCGGCTTGAGGAGTGCGTTTGATAATCATGGTATCCGCTGATTCGTTACGGTGAGAATAGCAAAAGGGCAGAGCCAGTGGCCCTGCCCTTATCAGTTATCAGGCCTCAGGTTCCTGATCTGGTACCGGTGGCACCACTACGCCTTCACGCGGCGCTTCAGGATTCGGCGCTGGCAGATTCATCAACTTCGCCAGAATACTCGCCAGTTTCAGGCGCATTTCCGGACGACGGACGATCATGTCGATCGCGCCTTTCTCGATCAGGAATTCACTGCGCTGGAATCCTGGCGGCAGTTTTTCGCGAACGGTCTGTTCGATAACACGCGGACCGGCAAAGCCGATTAACGCTTTCGGTTCAGCGATGTTGAGATCGCCCAGCATGGCGAAACTTGCAGAAACACCGCCCATGGTCGGGTCGGTCAGCACGGAGATGTACGGCAAGCCGCGCTCCTGCATTTTTGCCAGTGCCGCAGAGGTTTTCGCCATCTGCATCAGCGACATCAGTGCTTCCTGCATACGTGCGCCACCAGAGGCGGAGAAGCAGATCAGTGGGCAGTTATCTTCCAGCGCCTGCTCAACGGCACGCACGAAACGTGCACCTACCACAGACCCCATGGAACCGCCCATAAAGGCGAACTCGAATGCCGCAGCGACAACCGGCATTCCATACAGGGTGCCTTTCATCACCACCAGCGCATCTTTTTCGCCGGTTTCTTTCTGCGCAGATGCCAGACGGTCTTTATACTTCTTGGAGTCACGAAACTTCAGCACATCTTTCGGCTCAAGCTCGCTACCCAACTCCACAAGGCTTCCTTCATCTAACAGGCTATGCAGGCGATTACGCGCTGTCATACGCATGTGATGGTCACACTTCGGACAGACCTCAAGATTACGTTCCAGCTCAGCGCGGTATAAAACCTGACCGCAGCTATCACACTTAGTCCACACCCCTTCAGGAATGCTCGCCTTGCGGGTGGGAGTAATGTTGCTTTTAATTCGTTCAATCCAGCTCATTAGGGACCTTTCTGTCTGAACCTGGTTCGATGCCAGTTTTATCTTTGGGGACGCATAATGCCATTTTTGCCCCCAACAGACCATGAATGTTGCACATTAAAACATAACAGCCCGAAACTTTGGATAAAAAAGTGGTCGAACCGCGGAGTTACTTTTTATTTTGCGGCGCGTGCCGCAGCGCGTTTGTGGCGAATAAATTCGAAAACACCTGGCAATATTGAAACAAAAATAATGCCAACAATCATCAGTTTAAGGTTGCTCTGAATGAAGGGGAGCGTTCCGAAGAAATAGCCTGCGTAGGTAAAAAGCAGTACCCACAACAGTGCGCCGATCACGTTATAAGCGGCGAAATGACGGTACGACATGTGGCCCATTCCCGCAACAAACGGGGCGAACGTTCTGACGATCGGCACAAAACGGGCGAGAATAATCGTTTTGCCGCCATGTTTCTCATAAAACTGATGAGTCTTATCAAGATAACTGCGACGAAAGATTTTCGAATCCGGATTACTGAACAGTTTGTCACCAAATAACCGTCCAATGGTGTAGTTCACCGCGTCACCCACAATCGCGGCGATCAGCATCAGCACCACCATCATATGGACGTTGAGATCGTTGGTTTCCAGTGATGCCAACGCACCGGCAACAAACAGCAATGAATCACCCGGTAAAAACGGCGTTACCACCAAACCGGTTTCACAGAACAAAATTAAGAACAAAATGGCATAAACCCAGACGCCATACTCCGCGACCAGTTCTGCCAGATGCACGTCAATGTGCAGGATAAAATCGATGAGGAAATAAATCAGGTCCATATTAGCCTATGCCTTGTACTCGTCATCTTTCAGGCTGTAACTACGTTGGCTACAGCCTGAAATGTTCCGAGCATTATTCTTGTTAGTCCGCCAGAAATAGCGGGCCCATTGGCGGTTTTGGAAGATCATACCGGTCAGGGTAATCCACCGCGACCAGATACAGCCCTTCCGCTTTTGCCGTTGCTGCCGCCAGCGTTCTGTCCTTTGCCGCCAGCAACTCTGCTATCCAGCTCTCCGGCTGGTTGTGGGCACCGACTTCCATCAGGCTGCCGACAATATTCCTGACCATATGATGTACAAAGGCATTCGCTTTGATATCTACCACCACATAAGGACCGTGACGCGTGACATTAATATGCATAACGTTGCGCCACGGGGTTCGGGATTGGCACTGCACCGCACGGAACGAGGTGAAATCATTCTCGCCCAGCAAGCATTGCGCGGCCCGATGCATCCGTTCAGCGTCCAGCGGTTCGTAAAAATGGGTTACCCCTTTACTCAGTACCGCCGGGCGCAGCCGATGATTGTAGATGATGTAGCGATAACGGCGAGCCGTGGCGCTAAATCGGGCATGAAAATCATCAGGTACAGCTTTAACCCAACGCACGGCGATGTCACCAGGTAAATTCGCATTTACGCCCAACGTCCACGCAGCGTCTTTGCGCTGCGCGGTCGTTTCGAAATGCACAACCTGCCCGGTGCCGTGTACACCTGCGTCAGTACGCCCGGCGCAGAAGACGGTGATCGGTTCGTTCGCCACCTGGGAGAGCGCCTTTTCCAGCTTCTCCTGCACACTGCGGACTTCGTTCTGCCGTTGCCAGCCGTAATACTTACTGCCGTCGTACTCAATGCCCAGCGCAATTTTATAAACTGGCGGTTGTTGCTGGTCGGACATTAGTACAGATACTCCTGCACCAGTTTCTCGGCGATTTTTACTGCCATCAGCGCGCCGCCAAAGCGAACGTTATCGGCCACCGACCAGAACTGAACTTGCTCCGGCATACCGTAGTCATTACGTACGCAGCCAACGGAAAGATGCGGCGTACCAGAAGCATCCCCCACCTGAGTCGGGAATTCGTTCTCTTCAGAGAGCACAATATCTTCGCCCTGAGCAAACGCATCACGCGCTTCTTCTGCCGCCAGCGGACGCAGAGCTTCAAAGTTGACCATCTGGGCATGACCGTAGAATACCGGTGCCTGGACGACGCTTGCCGAAATCATCAGCCCTTCGTCCTGCAGGATTTTGCGTACTTCGTCAACGATACGACGTTCTTCACGCACGCTACCTTCGCTATCCGGCAGTAACGGCAGCATGTTGAACGCCAGCTGACGCCCGAAGAAATCTTCTTCATCAATCGGAATGCCGTTGAGCAATTTAGCACTCTGCCCCGCTAACGCATCGACCGCTTTTTTGCCCTGGGCGGAGGCTGAAATCAGGCTGGTAACGCTGATACGCGACAAACCGCCCTGATCGATTAACGGTTTCAGTGCCGCCAGCAGCTGACTGGTCAGACTGTCTGGTACGGCGATGACATTCCGGTTGCGGTAATCGGTCAGTACAAACGGGTTTACTTCCGGCACCACCAGCGGTACGTCGGGTTCGAGAGCAAACAATCCGCTGCTGTCGATCACCAGGCAACCTGAGTTGGTCGCTTCTTCAACCCAGGCAGCGGTAGCTTCTTTGCCTGCGACAAAAAACGCCAGCTGCGCCTGCGTCCAGTCGAATTCAGCGGCATCCTGCACGGTGATTGTCTTACCACCAAAGCGCAGTTGTTCGCCTGCGCTTTCGTTACGTGCCAGTGCATAAATTTCCCCAACCGGGAACTGACGTTCAGCCAGCGTTTCAAGCAGGGCTTCGCCCACAGCGCCAGTTGCGCCCAGGACGGCAATGTTCCAGCCTTCAGACATGGTGGTTTACTCCAGAAATAGCAAAGCTCCCTGCCAATATTACAGCAGAGAGCATGAAGAAGAGATTAACGTGCCGGATGATGAACGGCGTTAAAACCCAGTTTACACAGCAATGATGCCGCGCTGGCGTCATCACAAATTACATACAGAGATGACCATTCACGGCGCTCAAGATAGTTTTTGCGCAGCTTATCGAACTCACCCGGTATTCCGGCGACTTTACGCAGCGGTGCGTCATCGCGGCGCACATCATACACCAAATGCACCAGCCTTTTCAGCGTCGGTTGATCGAGCGGGCCATGCAGCGTAATGCGGCCAAACTCTGGCGCGGGCAGCAACGTATCCAGCGCAACGTGTTGTTCATGCCCAATAAACTTGCTATAAGCTTCAAACACTTGCGTAGTACCGCGTGCTTTACCTTCCAGGGTATAGCCTGCGATATGCGGCGTGCCGATATCCACTTTTTTCAGCAATTCCACGTTGAGTTCCGGTTCGCCTTCCCAGACATCCAGCACTACGCTTAACTTCTGGCCTTCGTTCAGACAGGTCAATAGGGCAGTATTATCGACGACTGCGCCACGGCAGGCGTTAATCAGAATCGCTCCGGGCTTCAGGCTACGGATCAGTTTTTCATCCGCCAGATGTAGCGTTTTGTACGGACCATCTTTAAAGAGTGGCGTATGGAAAGTCAGAATATCCGCATGCTGAACTAATTCATCCAGCGAGCGGAAATCACCCTCATCCCCACGGTCGGCGCGAGGCGGATCGCAAAGTAAGGTTTTAATCCCTAACGCTTCCAGTCGTGCCTGTAAACGCCGACCAACGTTACCAACGCCCACGATCCCCACGGTACGCTCGCGCAGTGAAAATCCATCGCGTTCGGCAAGCATCAGCAGGGAGGAGAAAACATATTCCACCACCGCAATCGCATTACAGCCAGGTGCCGCGGAAAAACCAATTCCCGCCTGCTTTAACCACGCTTCATCGACATGGTCGGTCCCCGCGGTGGCAGTGCCAACAAATTTAATGGGTTTTCCTGCCAGCAAAGATTCATTCACTTTCGTGACCGAACGCACCATCAGCGCATCCGCGTCTGCCAGTTGAGCGACGGGGATTGGACGCCCGGGAACCGCGGTCACCTCACCCAAACGGCTAAATAAGTCGCGGGCATAAGGCATATTTTCATCAACAAGGATTTTCACGTTTGTGTTACCTGTATGAGACGAGAGTTAACCGGACAAGTGTGCCATAATCTCGCGGCCAGGCATACTTGCGAAGATTTCAGGTATAAGGATACGTAATGATACAACCTATTTCCGGCCCTCCTCCTGGGCAACCACCAGGTCAGGGAGATAACCTGCCGTCTGGCGCGGGCAATCAGTCTTTATCCAGTCAGCAACGTACTTCGCTGGAAAGCTTAATGACGAAAGTGACCTCACTGACGCAACAGCAAAGAGCAGAACTGTGGGCGGGTATCAGGCACGATATTGGTCTGTCGGGAGATTCACCGCTGCTTTCGCGTCACTTCCCTGCCGCTGAGCACAATCTGGCGCAACGTCTGCTGGCCGCGCAAAAAAGCCATTCTGCCCGCCAGCTTTTAGCGCAATTAGGGGAGTATTTACGTCTGGGGAATAATCGTCAGGCGGTCACGGATTATATCCGTCATAACTTTGGTCAGACGCCGCTGAATCAGCTCTCACCGGAGCAATTAAAGACCATTCTCACCCTGTTGCAGGAAGGGAAGATGGTTATTCCGCAACCTCAGCAGCGCGAGGCGACCGACCGTCCGTTATTACCGGCGGAGCACAATGCGCTCAAACAGCTGGTGACCAAACTTGCGGCGGCAACGGGAGAACCCAGCAAGCAGATCTGGCAATCGATGCTGGAACTTTCCGGGGTGAAAGATGGTGAGTTAATTCCAGCGAAACTGTTTAACCATCTGGTGACCTGGCTGCAGGCGCGTCAGACGCTAAGCCAGCAAAATACGCCGACGCTGGAATCACTACAGATGGCGCTGAAACAACCTTTAGATGCCAGTGAACTGGCGGCGTTATCGGCATATATCCAGCAAAAATATGGTCTTTCTGCGCAATCATCGCTTTCTTCAGCCCAGGCCGAGGATATTCTTAATCAGCTTTATCAACGGCGGGTTAAAGGGATTGATCCGCGTGATATGCAACCGCTGCTTAATCCTTTTCCACCGATGATGGACACGTTGCAAAATATGGCAACGCGTCCCGCGCTGTGGATACTGTTAGTCGCGATTATCCTGATGCTGGTCTGGCTGGTTCGTTAACCCCGACGAAACGACAGTATCGTGACAATAATTCCCAGCACCGCAGAGATCGCCCCGGCAAGAAATACCGAAGAGTAACCAAACGTGGTCGCCAGCATTCCCGCCAGCGGCCCGGAGACGCCGAGGGCGATATCCTGAAACGCGGCGTAACCGCCCAATGCGGTGCCGCGAACTTGTGAGGGGACGCGTTTAACCACCTCCACGCCCAGCGCAGGAAAGATAAGCGAACATCCGGCTCCGGTTAACGCCGCGCCCGCTAATGCGACCCACGCACCAGGGGCTTGCCAGAGCAGCAACAAGCCCACCGTTTCTACAAGCAGAGAGACAATCGCCACTTTCACGCCGCCAAAACGGTCCGGCATCCAGCCAAACATGACACGCATCACGACAAATGCGCCGCCAAACGCGGTAAGAGTAAAGCCCGCCATCGCCCATCCTTTGCTGGCAAAGTAGAGCGAAACGAAAGTCCCGATAACCGCAAAACCAACGCCTTGTAGTGCCAGACCTAACCCAGGTTTCCAGATAAGCCCGACAACACTCCACAGCGATGGACGTTCTCCCGCCAGGGCCGGTACTTTGCGCACTGTGCCGTTACAGGCCCACGCCAGTAAGGGTAATGCCATTGTGGTGAGCGCCAGTGCGGCAAAACCGTAATGGCTATGAATCAACAGGCCAAGCGGCGCACCAACAGCGAGGGCACCGTAAATCGCCATTCCGTTCCATGACATCACTTTGCCGGAATGTTTTGGCCCAACGATGCCTAATCCCCAGGTCAGAGCGCCCGTCAGTAACTGGCTTTCACCAAAGCCAAGAATCAAACGCCCGACGACCAACAGGGCAAATTTGAACGGTGCGGAGACGGGCAAAATCGCCGCCAACAGCAGCGCGCCGCCAGCCAGACCACAAGCTAACATCCCCTGAAGCGCCGAACGTTTTGCGCCATATTGATCGGCCAGTCGCCCGGCATAGCCACGCGTCAGCACCGTAGCCAGAAACTGAATGCCGACGGCAATCCCGACCATGGTGTTGCCATAGCCCAGTTCATGATGAACAAACAGCGGGATAACCGGCAACGGCAGCCCTACGGTCATGTAGGTGAGAAAAACCGCAAAAGCGATGCGGAAGAGCGAAAAATTGGCAGAAGATCGTGTTTCGGTTTGGCTTACAGCAGTCATGCATTACTCCAGAATGCAGCGCAAGGCGAGGAGTCTCCCCGTCTCATCTCTCTGGTTTTCAGGGTTACGGTGCGTTGGCAGGATTTAACGCGTACGTCTTTTCAGAAGGAAATCGACAAAGCGGGAAGTTTGCCTGGAACAGGCGGCGATTGTCAATAATGTGAAAAAGGGAACCATCAGGTTCCCTTTTGCGTTAGTGTCGGATGCCGCATTGGCGCGTAATGTTGGATGCGACGCTGGCGCGTCTTATCCGACCTACTCCGGCCTACTGCGAATTAATCTTTCAGCTTGCGCATTACCAGCGTGGCGTTGGTGCCGCCGAAGCCGAAGCTGTTAGACATAACGGTGGTCAGTTCGCGATCGGTCGTTTCGGTCACGATGTTCAGACCCGCAGCCTGCTCGTCCAGCTCTTCAATGTTGATGCTCGGGGCGATAAAGCCGTGTTCCAGCATCAGCAGAGAGTAGATAGCTTCCTGTACGCCAGCAGCGCCCAGAGAGTGACCGGTCATTGCTTTGGTTGCAGAAATCGCCGGGCTCTTATCGCCGAATACTTCACGGATAGCCGCCAGCTCTTTCACGTCGCCAACCGGAGTCGAAGTACCGTGAGAGTTCAGGTAGTCGATTGGGGTATCAACACCGTGCATCGCCATCTTCATGCAGCGCACTGCGCCTTCGCCAGACGGAGCAACCATGTCTGCGCCATCAGACGTTGCGCCGTAGCCAACGATTTCAGCGTAGATATGAGCACCACGTGCCAACGCGTGTTCCAGTTCTTCGACCACCACCATACCGCCGCCGCCAGCGATAACAAAACCGTCACGGTGAGCGTCATAAGTACGGGAGGCTTTTTCCGGGGTGTCGTTGTATTTGGTAGACAGCGCACCCATCGCGTCGAATTCGCAAGCCATTTCCCAGCACAGCTCTTCGCCGCCGCCAGCAAACACGATGTCCTGTTTGCCCAGTTGGATCTGCTCTACTGCGTTACCGATACAGTGTGCGGAAGTCGCACACGCGGAGCTGATGGAGTAGTTAACGCCGTGAATCTTAAACGGCGTGGCGAGGCAGGCAGAAACGCCGGATGCCATCGCTTTGGTGACCACATACGGGCCTACCGCTTTCAGGCCGCGCGGGCCGCGCATTGCGTCAGCGCCGAACACCTGAAAACGCGGGGAACCGCCGCCGGAACCTGCAATCAGGCCAACGCGCGGGTTATTCTGGTAAGCTTCCGGGGAGAGGCCAGCATCTGCAATTGCCTGCTCCATAGAAAGGAATGCATAAATGGATGCGTCGCTCATAAAGCGCACAACTTTGCGGTCAATGAGGCCAGTGGTATCCAGTTTTACGTTGCCCCAGACGTGGCTACGCATGCCGGAATCCTTCAGCTCCTGAGAGAAAGTGATCCCTGAACGTCCTTCACGCAGAGATGCCAGGACTTCCTGCTGGTTATTACCGATGCTGGAAACAATGCCCAGGCCAGTAATCACTGCACGTTTCATTCAATACCTCTGTAAGTCGCACATAGAGTAAGTTTCGAATGCACAATAGCGTACACTTGTACGCCGAACAAGTCCGATCAGCCAATTAATAGAGAAATTTGCGCAGCCTGACACACATCGCTAAGATCGAGCCACCGCCTGTAAGACGAGTAACTTACGTGAAACACTACTCCATACAACCTGCCAACCTCGAATTTAATGCTGAGGGTACACCTGTTTCCCGAGATTTTGACGATGTCTATTTTTCCAACGATAACGGACTGGAAGAGACACGCTATGTTTTTCTCGGAGGTAACCAATTAGAGGCACGCTTTCCTGAGCATCCACATCCTCTGTTTGTGGTAGCAGAGAGCGGCTTCGGCACCGGATTAAACTTCCTGACGCTATGGCAGGCATTTGATCAGTTTCGCGAAGCACATCCGCAAGCGCAATTACAACGCTTACATTTCATTAGTTTTGAGAAATTTCCCCTCACCCGTGCGGATTTAGCCTTAGCGCATCAACACTGGCCGGAACTGGCTCCGTGGGCAGAACAACTTCAGGCGCAGTGGCCAATGCCCTTGCCCGGTTGCCATCGTTTATTACTCGATGAAGGCCGCGTGACGCTGGATTTATGGTTTGGCGATATTAATGAACTGACCAGCAAACTGGACGATTCGCTAAATCAAAAAGTAGATGCCTGGTTTCTGGACGGCTTTGCGCCAGCGAAAAACCCGGATATGTGGACGCAAAATCTGTTTAACGCCATGGCCCGGCTGGCGCGTCCGGGCGGTACGCTGGCGACATTTACGTCTGCCGGTTTTGTCCGCCGCGGTTTGCAGGACGCCGGATTCACGATGCAAAAACGTAAGGGCTTTGGGCGTAAACGGGAAATGCTATGTGGGGTGATGGAACAGACATTACCGCTCCCCTGCTCCGCGCCGTGGTTTAACCGTACGGGCAGCAGCAAACGGGAAGCGGCGATTATCGGCGGTGGTATTGCCAGCGCGTTGTTGTCGCTGGCGCTATTGCGTCGCGGCTGGCAGGTAACACTTTATTGCGCGGATGAGGCCCCCGCACTGGGTGCTTCCGGCAATCGCCAGGGGGCGCTGTATCCGCTCTTAAGTAAACACGATGAGGCGCTGAACCGCTTTTTCTCTAATGCGTTTACTTTTGCTCGTCAGTTTTACGACCAATTACCCGTTAAATTTGATCATGACTGGTGCGGCGTCACGCAGTTAGGCTGGGATGAGAAAAGCCAGCATAAAATCGCACAGATGCTGTCGATGGATTTACCCGAAGAACTGGCTGTAGCCGTTGAGGCAAATGCGGTTGAACAAATTACGGGCGTTACGACAAATTGCAGCGGTATTACTTATCCGGAAGGTGGCTGGCTGTGTCCGGCAGAACTAACCCGTAATGTGCTGGAACTAGCGCAACAGCAAGGTTTACAGATTCATTATCAATATCAGTTGCAGGATTTATCCCGTAAGGATGACTGTTGGTTGCTGAATTTTGCAGGAGATCAGCAAGCAACACACAATGTAGTGGTACTGGCGAACGGGCATCAAATCAGCGGTTTCAGCCAAACATCGACTCTGCCAGTGTATTCGGTTGCCGGACAGGTCAGCCATATTCCGACAACGCCGGAACTGGCAAAACTGAAACAGGTGCTGTGCTATGACGGTTATCTCACGCCACAAAATCCGGCGAATCAGCACCATTGTATTGGTGCCAGTTATCATCGCGGCAGCGAAGATACGGCGTACAGTGAGGACGATCAGCAGCAGAATCGCCAGCGGTTGATTGATTGTTTCCCGCAGGCACAGTGGGCAAAAGAGGTTGATGTCAGTGATAAAGAGGCGCGCTGCGGTGTGCGTTGTGCCACTCGCGATCATCTGCCAATGGTAGGCAATGTTCCCGATTATGAGGCAACACTCGTGGAATATGCGTCGCTGGCGGAGAAGAAAGATGAAGCGGTAAGCGCGCCGGTTTATGACGATCTCTTTATGTTTGCTGCTTTAGGTTCGCGCGGTTTGTGCTCTGCCCCGCTGTGTGCCGAGATTCTGGCGGCGCAGATGAGCAACGAACCGATTCCGATGGATGCCAGTACGCTGGCGGCGTTAAATCCGAATCGGTTATGGGTGCGGAAATTGTTGAAGGGTAAAGCGGTTAAGGCGGGGTAATCTCCTTTGGCAGTGTTTGCCGGATGCGGCGTGAACGCCTTATCCGGCACATTACTTACTGCTGTGACGCCTGCTGAAACAGGTTTTCCCACATATCAGTCACCAGCGCCTGGTCACGCGGCGACAACTCACCGGCACCAATGGCTTTTTCCAGACTCTGGCTAACGGTTGTATGTACCGCCTGGGCGGAGTGGTCATCACCACTTTCCAGTTCTGCGATGGCTAATGTCAGGTGGCCACGCAAATACCCACTGGCAAACAACTCATCATCACTGGCATGGTCAACCATACCGTCGATTAATGCCAGAATGCGTGATTCAAACTCCGCGATCATCTTCTTTCCTCATTGTAAAACGTGGCGCTGGCTTTAGTTGAGCGCTTCCGGCCACGGGAACTGTTCCGCCGTAAGTTCCGGCGTGTGATAATAATTTTGTAATGCTTTAATGAAGCGTGCCGGGCGTTCAGGAATGCCGTTTTCCAGATAATCCATCACCTGTGCATGTACCCGCCGTTGAAATACCACGCGGTCCGGTTCGAAATCCCCTTCCAGATTGTCGCAGCTAACATTAAACGGATATCCCGCCGCCACACAGAACAACCAGTCGAACGCCTGCGGCTTCACTTCAACATCTTCAAACTGGCTTTGCGTTTGGGCATCGCGTCCGTCCGGGCAATACCAGTAGCCGAAATCAACCAGCTCACGGCGCGCTTTCCCGGCAATACACCAGTGCGAAATCTCATGAATTGCGCTGGCATAAAAGCCATGAGCAAAGACGATTCGGTTATACGGTACTTCCGCATCAGCAGGAAGATAGATCGGTTCGTCGTCGCCTTTAATCAGACGGGTATTAAAATCATCGGCAAAGCAGCTATTAAAAATTTCAATCAACTGCTCATAGTGGTGTGTACTGTTCATTAGTTAATCCCCAACCAGTGGAGGATCTCCTGTCCGTGGCTATCGTAAAGTAATTTGGCACTCATCACCGCTGAGACAATAACAATCATCGGGCGGATCAGCTTTTGTCCTTTGCTCAACACCAGTCGTGAACCCATGCGCGCGCCGAGGAACTGCCCCACCAGCATCACGAATCCTGTCGCCCAAATCACTTTGCCACCGAGAATAAACAGCAGTAAACCGCCGATATTTGACGTTGCGTTGAGTAATTTGGCGTGAGCCGTGGCTTTGGCGAGGTTGAATCCGCACAGCGTAACAAAGGCCAGCGCGTAAAACGATCCCGCTGCCGGACCAAAGAAGCCGTCATAAAAACCGACGCAGCCACCGGCAATTAACGCGAAGGGTAAACCGTACATCCGGCGCTGGCGATCTTCTTCACCCAGCTTTGGCATCAGCAAGAAATAGAGGCCGATACAAATCACCAGAATGGGCAAAATCTGCCGTAAGACATCAGCCTGAACATACTGCACCAGCAATGCGCCGCTCATTGAGCCGACAAAGGTCATGGCGATATTGAGTTTCTGATCGCTTAAACTAACCACTTTGCGGCGAATAAAGTAGATAGTGGCGGAAATAGAGCCGCCGCAGGCTTGCAGTTTATTGGTTGCCAGCGCGTTAGCGGGAGACATCCCCGCCGCCATCAATGCCGGAATAGTGAGTAACCCACCGCCACCGGCAATCGAGTCGATAAATCCCGCCAGCATGGCGACAAAAAAGAGAACTCCCAGCAACAGCGGGGAAACCATAAACAGGCTATTAAACGTTTCCATTAGATCACGTGCTCATCCAGTAGCGCCTGGCAGGAAGGCGGCAACGGAGGCGGTGTCTTCTTCTCAGGCTTTGTTGTTCCCGGTTTTGGAGGTTCAAACCAGCTTTGCAGTTCTGCCCCGCAACCATCGCCCGGTGGCGGTAAAGGTTGATCTTCACACTCCAGACTATCGGCAGGACAACGTAATCGTACATGCATATGCGCGCGATGCTGGAACCAGGGTCGCACTTTGCGCAACCAGTCGCGATCGGTGCCCGCATCAAGGCAAAGTTGTTGTTTAATCGCCGGATTAACAAAAATGCGTGTGACGTCTTTGTCCTGGGCGGCGAGTTTGATCAAGCTGAAAATTTCCGGCTTCCACAGCGTCGGGACAACGTGTTTACCGTCGCGGGAAACTAAATCTAACGCTTGCGGGCGCAAGAGCTGCGCGGAGGTCCAGCGTGTTTTTGGCAGTTGCAGGAAGATGTCCACATCCAGTCCGGTCTGGTGGCTGGCGTGACCGCCGTTGAAACGACCACCAGCAGGCATCCCCATATCGCCAATCAGCACCGTGCCCAAGCTCAGATTGCTCACCTGGCTACTCAGACGCTGGATAAACATCACCAGATCCGGATGTCCGAAATAGCGACGCTGATCGGTACGCATGACCTGATAATGTTCGGACTGTATCGGCAGCGTGTCAGCGCCGACGATACAACCATTAGAAAAACTGCCTATCGATTGTGCGCTACCCGGCACAGGTTGGGTTATTTTTTGCCACGGCGTCGCTGCCAGGCTGGCGCTACTGGCAAGCAGGGCCAGCAGCGCAATCGCGGTTTTGTTCATTTTTTACCAGCGTGGAATATCAGTCTTCACATCGGCATTTTGCGCCCGTTGCCGTAACAGGTGATCCATCAAAACGATCGCCAGCATCGCTTCTGCGATCGGCACCGCACGGATCCCAACACAAGGATCGTGACGGCCTTTGGTGATCATCTCAACTTCTTCGCCAAAGCGGTTAATGGTACGCCCTGGCACGGTAATGCTGGAGGTTGGCTTCAGCGCCATATGGGCAATGATTTGCTGCCCGCTGCTGATGCCGCCAAGAATGCCGCCTGCATGGTTGCTCTGGAAACCGTCTTTAGTGATTTCGTCGCGGTTCTGGCTGCCACGCAGCGCCACCACGTCAAAACCATCACCAATTTCTACGCCTTTCACCGCATTGATGCTCATCAGCGCATGGGCGATGTCGGCATCCAGGCGGTCAAAGACCGGCTCGCCAAGTCCGGCGGGGACGCCACTGGCAACAACGGTGACTTTCGCGCCGATGGAGTCGCCCTCTTTTTTCAGCGCGCGCATCAGTTCATCTAACGCGTCGATTTTGTCCGGGTCCGGGCAGAAAAACGGATTTTGCTCGACCTGCGACCAGTCTTTGATTTCCAGCGGAATGTCACCCATCTGGGTCAGGCAGCCGCGAATCTCAATGCCAAATTTCTCGGCGAGATATTTTTTTGCAATCGCCCCTGCCGCCACGCGCATGGCGGTTTCACGAGCGGAAGAGCGCCCGCCGCCGCGATAATCGCGCAGACCGTATTTTTGTTCGTAGGTGTAATCGGCATGGCCTGGACGGAAAACGTCTTTAATGGCGCTGTAATCCTGAGAACGCTGGTCGGTATTTTCGATCAACAAGCCAATGCTGGTGCCGGTAGTAACGCCTTCAAAAACACCGGAGAGAATTTTGACCTGATCCGGCTCACGACGCTGGGTGGTGTAGCGCGATGTCCCAGGGCGACGACGATCAAGGTCATGTTGCAGGTCCGCTTCCGTCAGCGGAATGCCTGGCGGAACACCATCGACGATGCAGCCGAGCGCCAGCCCGTGCGATTCGCCGAAGGTGGTTACGCGAAAGAGTTGTCCAATTGTGTTTCCAGCCATCACGGCTCCGTTATTGTTGTGTTTGCGTGTTTACTTAATCTTTATAAATCGCGAAATGTTCACGGGCCGCCAGCAGCTGCTCTTTGGTGAGCATAAACACACCATCGCCGCCGTTATCAAACTCCAGCCAGGTGAACGGAACATCCGGATATTGTTCCATAAGATGTACCATGCTGTTGCCCACTTCACAAATCAGCACGCCATCATCAGCGAGGTAATCTGCCGCGTTTCCGAGAATGCGACGCGTCAGTTTCAGGCCGTCGGTGCCAGATGCTAGGCCCAGTTCCGGCTCGTGACGGTATTCGTTTGGCAGGTCGGACATATCTTCCGCATCGACATACGGCGGGTTAGTGACAATCAGGTCGTACTGCACTTTCGGTAAATCACGGAACAGATCAGAGCGAATCGGAATGACGTTGTGGATCAGACCGTGTTCTTCGATGTTCTGTTCAGCAACCGCCAGCGCGTCGGGAGAGATATCCACCGCGTCAACTTCCGCATCCGGGAAGGCATAAGCACAGGCAATGGCGATGCAGCCGCTACCGGTACACATATCTAAAATATGCTGCGGTTGCTTGCTGATAAGTCCGGCAAATTTATTGTTGATCAATTCACCAATCGGCGAGCGCGGCACCAGCACACGTTCATCGACGTAAAATTCATGACCGCAGAACCACGCTTTGTTAGTCAGGTAAGCCACCGGAATGCGTTCATTGACGCGGCGGATCACGCGCTCAACAATACGGTGTTTTTCGCTGGAGGTCAGACGCGCGGTGCGCATATCTTCCGGGATATCCAGCGGCAGGTAGAGTGAAGGCAACACCAGTTGCACGGCTTCATCCCACGGGTTGTCAGTGCCGTGGCCGTACCAGATATTCGCCGCGCTGAAGCGGCTCACCGACCAGCGCAACATGTCCTGAATGGTTTGCAGCTCATTTACTGCTTCATCAACGAAAATTTTATCCACGTATTCCTCCAGGGCATGATCGCAATAATTTCGGCGGCTAGTTTGCCATGAAGATGACGATAAATCAGCATTCACGCGCGGTGAGTGAGGAAAAATACGTTTAAAACGATCGATTGCGCTACGAGTCGGGTAAACTGTAGGAAAATTAGAAATAGAGACAGATAAATGAAAAAGAAAACAACACTTAGCGAGGAGGACCAGGCTCTGTTTCGCCAGTTGATGGCGGGGACTCGCAAGATTAAGCAGGACACGATTGTCCACCGACCGCAGCGTAAGAAAATCAGCGAAGTGCCGGTGAAACGGTTGATTCAGGAGCAGGCCGATGCCAGCCATTATTTTTCCGATGAATTTCAGCCGTTATTGAATACCGAAGGTCCGGTGAAATATGTTCGCCCGGATGTAAGCCATTTTGAGGCGAAGAAGTTACGCCGTGGCGATTATTCACCGGAGCTGTTTTTGGATTTGCACGGTTTGACGCAGCTGCAAGCCAAGCAGGAGTTAGGCGCATTGATTGCCGCCTGTCGCCGCGAACATGTGTTTTGTGCCTGCGTGATGCATGGTCATGGGAAGCATATTTTGAAGCAGCAAACGCCGCTGTGGCTGGCGCAACATCCGCATGTGATGGCATTTCACCAGGCACCAAAAGAGTACGGTGGTGATGCGGCATTGCTGGTGTTGATTGAAGTGGATGAGTGGTTGCCGCCGGAATTACCGTGAATGCTGGCATCGAATGCCTGATAAGACGCTTCAGCGTCGC
Organism: Escherichia sp. WS547; assembly: GCF_046486065.1. Classification (NCBI taxonomy): domain Bacteria; kingdom Pseudomonadati; phylum Pseudomonadota; class Gammaproteobacteria; order Enterobacterales; family Enterobacteriaceae; genus Escherichia; species Escherichia sp. WS547. The sequence continues at coordinate 242,709 of NZ_JBJQMA010000001.1, forward strand.
ATCAGGCATCAGTGCACAACGACGAGCTACTACAGCATATTCAGTACGTACTGGAATCGACAGGTAGAATCAATAGGTTGCCGCGAGGTGGTATCCACGCGAAGCACCATATCATGAAGCTCTTTGTCGGTAATGGGGTGACGATTTGGTGTTACCGTCACTTTGGCATTGTCACAGCCCGATGAGGTGAAGGTGAGCATCTGCGACACCCAACGACAATAAGCACCACGATCGTCAGTATCACCAAATTTGCTGCCGTCACACAGTTTGCCGTCTTTCATCAGGTAGGTGGAGAGCGTTTTTTCAATTATCCCGCCGGTAGACTGGAGCGCTAACGTCTTATCATGCACAACCCGACTTTCATTCCAGGAGACATCATAAGGCCCTAACGGTATAGGTGGACAAGAAGAGTTACTGACTGTGCGTCCGGAATAGGTTCCCGGAGCAGGATCAATAAGATCAATGCTATCTGCATGTGTCGATACCAGCCACGGGCAGCCATGAACGCTGGAGTCTTCCTTCCAGACTTCCATTCGTATTTCATAACAAGTCCACATCGTCCTTTGCGCACGGCTGTCATACTCTGCAAGCCCCGGACAAGATGATTGTGATATCGCTGTCATCGATATGACTTTTAATGATGGTGCAGGGCCAGGTCCCGTCCAGCTTTTCAAAGGTATCCATCCAGTGATTAAACCGGTGTTATTTGGTGTCTCATAAACACCGTGATTGACGCTATCGGGGGTAAGAACATCAAGATAATAAGTTATCTTCGTAGAATAGCTTGCATACCCTATCGGTGTATACATTGTTGCAACAATGACATTCGCCTGAACTGCTGTACTGAAGAAAAGTGATATCAGCAGGCCCAAAATCCAGCGCATTATTTTCATCTTAAATATACTCAAACGTTGCGGTTAACTGGGCGGTAAAATTACCAGGTGTTACATCACGCCCCTCTTTTGCCTGTAACCATGCTCTGAAATTAAGACTGTTATTGCCATCATTCAGCACAAAGGTCACTCCCGTCGTGTTATTAATAGCAACAGCAGTACCATCAGTAGTTTCCATACCAATGCCTACGCCCTGTGCACCAGAGGTATCATCCAGAGCCAGAAATCCCGGTTGCCCACTGTCTTCTGTTCCGGTCAGAGTAACTTTTACGCTGTACTGCGCTGGCCCACGGCAATCTTTCAGGCGAAAAACCACCGGTACACGATCGGACTGACCGCGCACCATCAAATCTTTGTGGCTAATATTCGCAAACTGTACCTCTGCCAACGTTCCAGCCTGTTCCACCGGAGTACAGGTTTTGCTCATCAGGTTGCCGTAAAAATGCAAATTATTAGCTGCCAGTGCTGAATGACTCGCCAGCACCAGCACACCGCCCAACAGAAAGGTTTGCACCCTGATACATTGATATTTCTTCAGTTTGTTCATTGATAATCCACCTGCAATGTGGCGTAAGCGGAAAAGTTACCGTCAGTCAGCGTGGCATCGGAAGCTTTTACAGGTGCGGCCTTCAACTTCGGCAGGTTGGCGGGTGTCACGTTAAGCGGGGTATTCAGCTTAAAGGGCTGACCGTTTTGCTGGAGTTCAATCCCTAATCCCGTGACATCCGTCTGAATCGCCGCATCGTTATAGTTGGTCTGTGTACCGGTCCAGGTTAGCGTCATTACCCAGGCGTCATCGGTAATATCAGGGTCACACGTTATCTGGTACGGAACATCTTTGCGGTAATTAACCCCGTCAATATTGTCGATAATGACGTCGATAAACTGGATCTCAATATCATCACCATTGCTGACGGTGCAGACCGGAGGTTCGATCAGCGTACCCGTGAAGGTGATATCTTCCGGTGCGGCATGCGTTATGGTGCAAAAAGCGGATAATAAAATTAACGAGAGTCGTTTCATTGGTAATCCACCACCATTGTCATGCTGGCGTTAAACTGTGCGCCTGTCAGCGTCACGCCATTCTGTTTGACTGGCACTGCTTTTAGTTGTGGCTGGCTACTGACGCTAAATGGAGTCCAGGTATTGTCGCCAATCGCAAACAGAGAGTTATCTGCTGCATTTTCAATACGAATGCCAAACCCGGTAATTCCCGTGCTTAACACCGTTTCGCCATTGATCGTGGTGGTTGTGCCCTTAAACTGCATCTGAAGGTCATCGCTCAGGCTATTGGCACAGTTCAGGGTATAACCTGCATCTTTGCGATATTCAGTACCATTGATTTTTTTGATGATCACATCACCAAAATCGACGTTACTGCCTTTTACGGTACAAGGAGGTGGTGGGTCTACCAGTACGCGCAATGTCAATGGCACACTTTTCGTTTCACCGGCAAGAGCACTGCCCGTAAGCAGCACTCCTCCCAGCCCGGCCAAAAGTAGTCGTTTCATCTCACACTCCCGGCCTCAGCCTTTGCGGCTCTGCTCTTCATCAACCTGGCAACTGTTACCGTTGCAGGTGAAAAAGAGCGGCATCCGAGCGCCATAGTCGTTGACATAGGTCAGTACCGGCACACTCCCCATCTTCACATTCAGCGGTGCAGAGGTTTTCGGCGACATCACTATTGGCGAGAAACCGGCTGCCGGATTGCCATTTTTCTGTGCGCTGGCATTACTGAAAATGACGTAATACGGCGTCGGGTTATTGACAGTAAATTCCTGACCGTTGCGGGTTAAGGTCACTTTATGCTGCCACGGGTTTTGCGTGGTGTTTTTTTCCAGAGCTTTCGGTCGCCAGAAAAGTTTGATACGCGTCTGAAGAGCGATTTGTAGCGTGTTGGATTTGTTCGATTTCGGCGGAATTTCGCGCACGTTGAAATAGAACATCGATTCCCGATCGGCAGGTAATTTATGAATATCCGGCAGGCCCTGAATTTTAACCTGGCCATTCATCATTGCTTCAATGCGCTGTACAGGCGGCAATACCGCCAGCGGCGAGCTGATCTTGACGCCCTTTTCATCTTCAATCCAGCTTTGCGCCAGATAAGGCAGTTTGGGGTCGTTATTACGCAGCGTCACACTGATAGATTTATCGCTTTCATTAAAAATCAGGCGAGTACGATCGGGCGTTACTGACGCCTGGGTAGAAAAACTTACCGTTGCTGCCAGTAACGACAGTACCGTTGTCAATGTTTTGGCAGAGAGATATTTAGTCATGGATCATTCCTTAATCACGTTATTGGTTCGATGAAACAGACATCGGCGGTTCCATTGGTGTCACCTGTTGTGTCTGCTCCTGAATGACGGGTTGAATATCATGCGGTATGACGGGAGAACTTCCCCCCTTTTGCTGGCATGGCAACAACAAGCCATTGAACAGGTCATTCGGTAACGGGTCTGGCAGGCTGATATCGCAGTGAGATTCACCCTCCCAGAAAACGGTCATATGTTCACCCGGTTTAACGCCTGCCAGATAAACATTACCTTCGTCATCAACCAACCCTACTTGTTGTTGATTATCGTTTTTCACTTCCGCCCCAAATGGCGGATGGCTGCCATCCTGCAAGCGCAGCACTGCCATCGCCTTCTCACCGCTGATTACCGCAAATTTACGGTAGCCAATAGCGCCTTCCGTCAGCGTTGCCTGAACCACTGATTTTGTAGCTTCAGCGTTTTCCGGCAGTTTGTTCAAATCGATATAAGCCTGGTTGCGGTAGTAATCATTAACATCTGCCACCACCGCTTTGCCGAACATGTTGGTATAAACGGCGGAACCATTACCTTCAACCGGCACATTAGCAACGCCATCAGCGTCGATTAACAGACGTGTACCGCCCATGTTTTGTGTACGATGCAGTGCCCCGCCATGAGCGGTCAGCGTTGCCCCGCCCTGTAAAGAGATCCCTGCTGAGGTGTATTGCCCTTCATGGTAGTTGGCACTGAGATCCACTTTTGCCAGAGTACCATCGTGGCTGTAGTAGCCATCCACGCTGCTGTGGTTTTCGCTGGTTCCGGCGCTTAACGTGTAGTGGCTGGCGTCATCAATGCGGTGATACAGACTCACCTGATTGCTGTCGGCACCGCTGCCATAGTTGCCGTTGTAACTGATGGTGCTGTTGTCGCCCCACGGCAAACTTAAGGACAGATAAACACCCTTGTCAGCACTTTTATCGTATTCGTAGCGATAACCGGTCAGAGAAACGCTCAGGTTGCGAAGGCTTCCTAAATTAAAATAATGAGAAAGCATCATGTTGTAGTTGGTCTGATCCTGGCGATCCCAGTAGGTATGGTGGGAATAGTTGAGATAGACCGAAACGCGCGCATCCGTGAAGTTCTGGTTATAGGTGACCGTATACATCTCTTTGTCGTTACCGGTGCGCGCCCGGTCGTCGTCGTTCGCATCCAGATACTCGCTCATGGTCATGTAGTTTTTTTCAGAGAAGCGGTATCCAGCAAACGTCACCCGACTGTTGAGTTCATCAAAATCTTTGGCATAGCTGACGCGATAAGAGTTGCCGTCCAGCGTTTTGTTGCCATACACGCTGTTATCGTCGAGTTGAACACGAGAGTGAGTGACATCAAACGCTAACGCGCCTAGCAGCGCCAGGTCACGACCGAGGCCCAGCGCCGCCGACTGGTAGTTTTCATCGGCTAACGCACCGCCGTAGAGCGACCAGCCATTGGCAATCCCCCAGGATGCCTCGCCGCCCGAGAAGAAGCTACCTGCAACCTGATGGTCCCAGTTTTGTGGACGCCCCATTGTCACTTTGTAACGCACCTGGCCGGGGCGAGTCAGGAACGGCATGGACGCCGTGCTGACGTCGTATTCCTGTACCTGGCCGTTTTGTTCTTCAATGCGGACATGCAGCGTGCCAGAGACGGAATCGCCAATATCCTGGATGCGGAATGGACCTGCGGGTACCTGGGTTTCGTAAATGACACGGCCCATTTGGGTTACGGTCACTTTAGCGGTAGTGTGTGCAACACCTGAAATATCGGGGGCGTAGCCGCGCAGGTTTGGCGGTAACATTTGATCATCGGTACTGATGCTGCCGCCAATGTAACTGAAGCCATCAAAAATATCGGAGTTGAGATAATCTTCGCCCAGCGAAAGTTTGGCTTTTAATGACGACAAGGCGCGCCAGGCGTAGTAACGACTCCACTCCCAGTTTTTTTGCGTACCGCTATCGTCAGTGTCGCCGTCATCGTTACTGCGGGTATGCTGATAATCGCTCTGCCAGTCAGCTCGTAAGCGCCACGGCCCAACGTTAACGCCGACCGTACCATTACCGCTGATGTCGTTAGTGTCATCACCCCCATTTTCATGCCGGGTTTGCGCGTTGATACTGTAATCGGCAATAAGCCCAGGGATACCGTCATCCCAGCGCGAAGGCGGATCCCACTCGCTGTCGGTATATTCCAGATAAGCCTGCGGTACAGAAACAAGGAGTGCAGACTGGCCTAAATCGCCGCTAATTTCTGTACCTGCTAAAAGTGCCGTATTCAGACACTGACCATCGCGGATCCATTGCAAATTCTTTGCAATATCTTCCTTCAGACCAAACTGGGCAACCAGCTCTGGCGATAAGCAGGCATATGATTTATTCGGATCGTTTTCAGTTGCGTACCAGTAGATATCGTAGTCGTCAGGTAACGGCTGATTATTTACATGAACGCGTAAGTTATATTTTCCCGGTTCTACATAGCCTTTTTGCGAAAAACGGCCCAAATCAATTTTGGTATTGCCTTTTAAATCAAGAAATCGGCCATCAAACTGAATGGTATCGTCTGCCAGGGCATTAAATGGACTTCCAGAAATTGCCAGAGCAATCCACCACGAAAGCCCCCGTAAACGGAGAAAAGAATGTTCTGGCATCGGCGTATCCATCCATGATTTTTTATAATTTAGTTATTTGGTAGTTATAAACCCCATAACTTTGCAGCTATGGGGGAAATACATTAGAGATACGTGATCTGGAACGTCGTCAGCGTTTCAAACGGTGCCGGTGTTGGTGTTACAGCATCCGTTTCACCCACTAACCATGCTTTAAAGTTCAGAGTTTGTTTAGGCTTGCCTTTTCCCGTTGAACTGTCCTTCACGATAGGTTGCTTAATCTCTGCTCCCAGTGCATAACCTGTACCGTGCTGGTCACCGATAACCAGGCTAACGTTTGGAATTTCAGTTCCATTATCCATGTTAGACAGAGAATAGTTATCTGCGTTAGTGGAGTACGGATTACCGGTGAATGTGGTAGCCATTGTCGTTTCTGTATTGAAATTACAGTCCTGTAAACGAATCTGGAAATCTTTTGGTGTGGTTGTTTTGCCGCCGGTTAAAGAACCCGTACCGATGCTGCCCATATCCACTTCCAGTTTATGATCGTCAGGAACAATTGAGCACGGGGAGTCTTCAATTGTGCCGTAAAATCTCACTGTACCGTTGTTCCCTGCGGCAACGACTGATGCTGAAGTCAGCGCCCCCATGAGCATTGCCGTGGCAACTGCTGCTTTTACAAACTTACTCATTATTTGTCCTTAAATCATAAATAATTAGAATATAAGCCAACTGAAATATTGACGTAGAGCTTCTTCAATTTTTACAGCGACTTTTAAGCAGCCAATGAACAGATTTTCAGCTCCTGAAAAAACAGGTTCCTTGATATAATATTCTTTGGCGTGCCGAACATGTTGATATTTTAATATGACTGATGCAATTTAAATTTTCTAACATTCAAAGTTAGAAATACTTAATTAATGGACGGGGATAATAATTACTGAAATTTTTCATCTCAGTTATGAAGAATGAGTTCAAAAAAACGGCAAATGCAAAAACTCAGTGAATAAATCAAAGTCAAAAACAATCACATGGCAATGACTATCTTGTGATATTAATTTCGCAACGATATAATATTAAAACACTATAATTAATATAAAATCAAGACCCAATAATATTTTTCACTTTAGTCATTATTTACCTAAAAATGCTTCCAGAAAAATAATTTATGAATAAAAGTAAATTCTCTTTCAATATGTAAATTTTTACAAATAAAAGCGTCATGCCGTATAAAATAAAGACCATTCGATCACAAGCGGATCATTGTTAGTACAATAAGATTGCATAAATTCAACATTGCCAGAAAAAAATAAAGGCCCGATAGATTACACCAGCGGGCCTTGTGCATGCGTATTAAATCGCTTTTGCCATCTTCAGATTACACGGGCTCATCTGCCAGTTGAATGTGCCGTTTCCGCTTTCATCAAGCGTTACGCTGGCAATGGCCGAGGTGGTAAACATAGGCGGCGTTTCGCCCGGACATAACTCAGCAACCAGATACCCGACTAAGGGTAAGTGGGAGATCACCAGTACCGAAGCAACACCTTCATTGGTCAACGCCTGTAAATAGGCACTGACCAGACCAACATCGCCGCAGGGCGTTAACTCCGGCAGAACTTCTGCACTGGAAGGCAGGTTCAGACAATCCCCTACTTCTTCCAGTGTTTGCTCGGCTCGCAGGAACGGGCTCACCAGAACGCGTTCGATTTCCACTTTTTGACCTTTCAGCCAGTTCGCCATCAGGCGAGATTCGTCACAACCGTTAGTAGTCAGAGGACGAACCGAATCACTGGCGGCATCGAGGGCTGCGTCGCCGTGACGCATGATAAAAACTTGCATATTGCACCGCTTTTGTTAACCAGATTCGCCCGTTTTCTTTCATCTGAAACCAGAGAAAGAAAACGGTGGCCGGCATTGTGCCTTATCCATTCACCGAATGAAACGCTGTTTTTTACCTCAATGGCGTAAGTATAGTCAATATGCGTTTACATTTTGAGCAACACTCCGCCATTCAGCGCGGATTCATATAGCTTTGACCTTCTTATTGCAGGTCAGTTGCAGTTGTTTTCCAAAAACTTTCCCCACGCTTGCTCATCTCGACTAAACGCTCGCAAGGGGTAAAACGGGAACCATACTGCGTGGCCAGTCGTTGCATTATTGCAACCACTTCACCCGCACCGAGAGAATCGATGTAGCGGAACGGACCACCGAGAAATGGCGGAAAACCAATGCCAAATACCGCGCCAATATCTCCGTCACGCACGCTACGGATAACCTGCTCGTCCAGACAACGTACTGCTTCATTCAGCATCAACATCACACACCGTTCAGCTACCTGCGGTGCGGAGAGTCGCCCCTGCCCTTGTGTGCCAATCAGCGGGTAAATGGCGGGATCGACCTGTTTTTTGCTTTTACGCCCTTTCTGACCATAAAGATAGAAACCCCGACCATTTTTTCTGCCTTTGCGATCGTCGTTCAAAATTGAAGAAACAACATTTGCAGGCGCGCTAAAACGTTCTCCATAAGCGGCTTCCAGTACAGGAATAATTTTAGTCCCGGTGTCGATTCCTACCTCATCCAAAAGTTGGATTGGGCCTACCGGAAAACCAAATTTCACCAGCGCGGCATCAATGTGCTCTACCCGTTCACCTTCGGTCAACATGCGGATAGCTTCATTAATGTAAGGCGCTAAAATGCGATTGACGTAAAACCCGGCTTTGTCACGCACGACAATGGGCGTTTTACCCTGTTTTTTCGCCAGTTTTACTGTGGTAGCGATGGTTTGCGCCGATGTCCCCGCATGAGGAATAATCTCCACCAGCGGCATTTTTTCCACCGGACTGAAGAAATGCAGGCCAATAACTTGCTCAGGTCGCGTAGCGTGAGCGGCGATATCACCAATCGGTAAAGATGACGTATTCGAAGCAAAGATGGTATGAGCGGCGCAATTTTGCTCAACTTCCGCCACCATTTGTTGTTTTAATTCGAGATTTTCAAACACCGCTTCAATAATCAGATCGCGATGGGCAAAGCCGCGATAGTCCGTCGTTCCGGAGATTAATGCCAGCTGTCTGTCACGTTCGCTGGCTTTGAGATGACGACGGCGAACTTTGCCCTCCAGCTGATCCCAACTGTACTTCAGCGCATGATTTATGCCCTGCGGGTTGATATCTTTAATTCTGACCGGAAGCCCCGCTTTACAAGCAGTGACGTAAGCAATACCGCCGCCCATCAAGCCACCACCTAAAATTCCCACGCTGTTTAATGGCGCAGGCGGCGCATCACTGCCAGGATCTTTCTTCACTTCCGTACTGGCAAAAAAGATACTACGCAGCGCCTGCGATTGCGGCGTCATCGCCAGTTCGCCAAAAGCACGGGCTTCAGCGTCATAGCCGCTACTGGTGCCTTGCGCTAATCCCGTTTCGACAACCTCCAGGATGCGTTCTGTCGCCGGATAGTTACCCTGAGTTTTGTGTTCTGTTTTCTTGCCGACCATTTTGAACAGCAGCGCACGACCTAACGGCCCCGCCAGAATACGCTCGCGTACAGGTAGAGGGCGTGAAGATGGACGATCCTGCTTTGCCAGCTCAACAGCGGCTTCCAGTAAAATGGATTGCGGAACGACGTCATCCACCAGCCCCAGCTTTAATGCCTGTTTCGCCCGAAGTTGTTTTCCGGTGAGGATCATCTCTAATGCTGTGCTGACGCCTATCAGACGCGGTAAACGCTGGGTGCCGCCTGAACCGGGTAATAATCCAAGTTGTACTTCAGGCAAACCGAGCACCGTTTTAGGATCGTCAGTACACATGCGACCGTGGCACGCCAGCGCCAACTCCAGCCCACCGCCCAGGCAAGCGCCATGAATAGCCGCGATAACCGGAACGGGCAAAGCATGAATCTCCGCCATTAACTGTTGACCCTGCCGCGCCAGTGCTTCCGCTTCTTGCGCCGTTTTGCAGTTGGCGATCATGTTGATGTCTGCGCCAGCAATGAAGTTGTCTGGTTTCGCGGAGATAAACACCACGCCGCGCAACTCTTTGTTTTCACGGAGTTGCTTAATAATGGCGCGCACCTGCGAGGCAAACTCCGCCTTCAGGGTATTCATTTTCTCACCCGGTACGTCGATGGTGATAACAGCAATGTTGTCCAGACGGACATTAAGGGTAAACGCTGATGCCATTTCCATTATTCCGCCTCCACAACCATTGCCGCGCCAAGCCCACCCGCAGCACAGGCGGTCACTAATCCAAATCCACCGCCGCGACGCCGAAGTTCATGCAATGTCTGGGTAATCATCCGCGCGCCGGTCGCCGCGAAGGGATGCCCGTAAGCAATCGAACCGCCAAGCACGTTAAATTTGCTATCGTCCACTTCGCCAGTGGCATGTGCACGCCCCAGTACATCACGAGCAAAACGTTCGCTACCCAGCAACTGAATATTCGCCAGTGTCTGAGCTGCAAAGGCTTCGTGCATATCGATCAATGTCAGATCGCTCATTGTCAAACCGGCACGTTCCAGCGCCAGCGGCGTTGACCAGGCCGGACCGAGCAACATGTCCTGCCAGACATCTATCGCAGTAAATGCGTAACTGCGCAGATACCCCAGCGGTACCAGCCCTAATTCTTTCGCCCGGGATTCAGTCATCAGGATCACCGCTGCCGCGCCATCGGTCAGCGGCGTACTGTTTGCCGCCGTTACCGTTCCGTGTTTGCGATCAAACGCCGGGCGCAGCTTTGCGTAATCGGCAAGCGAGGAATTACCGCGAATATTGTTGTCTTCGACAAGCGGTTGTTTATAAGGAGGGATAAAGGCAGTCATCACCTCTTCTTTGAGTTTACCGTCTGACCACGCCTGAGCGGCTCGCTGATGCGAACGGTGCGCTAATGCATCTTGCTGTTCGCGAGTAATACCGTAGGTTTTCGCCATTTGTTCAGCGGTGTCGCCCATCCGTAAGCCAGTAGAGTATTCCGCCACTGCCGGAGGCACCGGCATTAAGTCGCGCAAACGCAGGCGAGAGAAGAGTTTCAGGCGCTGGCTCATGGTTCGAGCTTTGTTGACATCAACCAGCACGCGCGCCAGTTTTTTACTGACGCCAATTGGCAATACGGAAGAGGAATCGGCCCCACCGGCAATCCCCGCGCGAATAGTTCCCGCCATCAGGCTTTCTGCGACGTTTGCAATCGCCTGGAAACTGGTAGCGCAAGCGCGGCTGACGCTGTAAGCATCGGTATGCACATTCATTCCGGTGCCGAGAACAATTTCACGCGCAATGTTGGGGGCTTCCGGCATTTGTACGACCTGACCAAAAACCAGTTGTTCAATCACTTCGGCGGGGATCTCGCTGCGTGCCAGCAGTTCGCCTACCACCATCTTCCCTAAATCAACCGCGGGAATGCCATGAAAAGCCGTCGCCTGGCGGGCAAAAGGCGTACGTAAACCGCTAACAATGGCGATACGATCGCCCTGGCGGGTAACCAGCGGTAAAACCTGACCCATAACACTCCCCTGTAAAATAATAAATAAAGTGGTCTGACCTGATCATAGTCTTAACTATTTTTTTACATTTAGCCAAGTGGAGAAAAGGGAAAGTGGGAGCTATGACACAGAGAGAAAAGTAGAAGAGAAAATAAAACGCCCCTGCCAACAACTGACAGGGGCGTACGTACCCGAGAGGAATTAACGCAGACCCAGCTGGAAGATCAGCATTTCAGCTTCGCAGGCAAAAGTGAAATCGATATCCAGGCGCACACCGTCAGACTCTTCAGTGAAAGTCGGGGTGATTTTGCACGGTTCGGATTCCACGCTACGGGCTTTTTCAGTCAGCGCCGCCAGCGTTTGTTCTGCTTCTGCGCGGTTTGCAAACACGCGGCTGTAAGACGCGGTGCAGTCGGAGTTGTCCATAATGGTGCCAACATCCATACAGCAGCAAACCGGGGTTTCATCAGCACTACATTTACTCATCGTTGATTTCCTCTGTATGTGCACCCAAGGTGCCAGATAAACGTTGTGGATATTTTACGCTTCCGGAAAGTGCTGCTCCAGTTGTTAATTCTGCAAAATCGGATAAGTGACCGAAATCACACTTAAAAATGATCTAAAACAAAATTCACCCGAATCCATGAGTGCGCCACCTCCAAATTTTGCCAGCTGGATCGCGTTTCTTAGATCATATTTGAAAAAAGATAGAAACATACTTGCAACATTCCAGCTGGTCCGACCTATACTCTCGCCACTGGTCTGATTTCTAAGATGTACCTCAGACCCTACACTTCGCGCTCCTGTTACAGCACGTAACATAGTTTGTATAAAAATAAATCATTGAGGTTATGGTCATGAGCCAGAAAACCCTGTTTACAAAGTCTGCTCTCGCAGTCGCAGTGGCACTTATCTCCACCCAGGCCTGGTCGGCAGGCTTTCAGTTAAACGAATTTTCTTCCTCTGGCCTGGGCCGGGCTTATTCAGGGGAAGGTGCAATTGCCGATGATGCAGGTAACGTTAGCCGTAACCCCGCATTGATTACCATGTTTGACCGCCCGACATTTTCTGCGGGTGCGGTTTATATTGATCCGGATGTAAATATCAGCGGAACGTCTCCATCTGATCGTAGCCTGAAAGCCGATAACATCGCGCCTACGGCATGGGTTCCGAACATGCACTTTGTTGCACCGATTAACGACCAATTTGGTTGGGGCGCTTCTATTACCTCTAACTATGGCCTGGCAACAGAGTTTAACGATACTTATGCAGGCGGCTCTGTCGGGGGTACAACCGACCTTGAAACCATGAACCTGAACTTAAGCGGTGCGTATCGCTTAAATAATGCATGGAGCTTTGGTCTTGGTTTCAACGCCGTCTACGCTCGCGCGAAGATTGAACGTTTCGCAGGCGATCTGGGGCAGCTGGTTGCCGGTCAGATCATGCAATCTCCTGCCGGGAAGACTCCTCAAGGGCAAGCATTGGCAGCTACCGCCAACGGTATCGACAGTAATACCAAAATCGCTCATCTGAACGGTAACCAGTGGGGCTTTGGCTGGAACGCCGGTATCCTGTATGAACTGGATAAAAATAACCGCTATGCACTGACCTACCGTTCTGAAGTGAAAATTGACTTCAAAGGTAACTACAGCAGCGATCTTAATCGTGCGTTTAATAACTACGGTTTACCAATACCTACCGCGACAGGTGGCGCAACGCAATCGGGTTATCTGACGCTGAACCTGCCTGAAATGTGGGAAGTGTCGGGTTATAACCGTGTTGATCCGCAGTGGGCGATTCACTATAGCCTGGCTTACACCAGCTGGAGTCAGTTCCAGCAGCTGAAAGCGACCTCAACGAGTGGCGACACGCTGTTCCAGAAACATGAAGGCTTTAAAGATGCTTACCGCATCGCGTTGGGAACCACTTATTACTACGATGATAACTGGACCTTCCGTACCGGTATCGCCTTTGATGACAGCCCAGTTCCGGCACAGAATCGTTCTATCTCCATTCCGGACCAGGACCGTTTCTGGCTGAGTGCAGGTACGACTTACGCATTTAATAAAGATGCTTCAGTCGATGTTGGTGTTTCTTATATGCACGGTCAGAGCGTGAAAATTAACGAAGGCCCATACCAGTTCGAGTCTGAAGGTAAAGCCTGGCTGTTCGGTACTAACTTTAACTACGCGTTCTGATAACGCGTTCGCCTGGATAAAGTCACCAGCTATGCAGGTGACTTTAACTCCCCCACTTCACCGAAAGTAGTTTCCTCATTGCTTGCCTCCTGAGTTTTGCAAACAGCCTGATGGCAGCTTGCCCTTTCAAATCAGTAAGTGGTATCCACAGACAAACCTGAAGGGAAACGCATATTTTCAGGCGTTCTGCTCGTCCTTCTCAAAGAGTTTACTTTTCTGCATTTCCAGGATACTCAACCTCCCTGGCTATTGTGCGCTCATACACTCAAATTAAAGATAGGCTCTAAATAAATGAGCGTTTTTTGATAGTCTATTTTATTAGGTAATATATATTTGTAACAAATCAATCAACATGGAATAAAATCATGCTACCATCTATTTCAATCAACAATACCAGCGCAGCTTACCCAGAATCCATCAATGAAAATAACAATGATGAAGTTAATGGATTAGTACAAGAGTTCAAAAACCTTTTTAATGGTAAGGAAGGAATAAGCACCTGTATTAAACATTTGCTTGAGCTTATAAAAAACGCCATGCGAGTAAACGACAATCCTGATAGATTTAATATTAATAATTCCTCAGTTACTTATATTAATATTGATTCCAATGATACAGACTATATTACTATTGGTATCGATAACCAAGAACCAATAAAATTACTTGCGAGCTATAAAGACAAAGAACTCGCCCGTACTATCATTAATGACAACATAGTTGAGAAGACTCATGATGATATAAATAATGCTGAATTTACTGATGGTAGTATCGTTGTTAGTGGTAATGAGGGTGCTATTGACTCCAATGATACAGCCGATATTACTAGTGGTATCTATAATCAAGAACCAATAAAATCACCTACGAACGATGAAAACAAAAAAGTCGGCCAAACCATCATCCATGAAAATGTAGTAGAGAATACTCATGATATCAATAACAAGGAAATGATCTTCAGCGCATTAAAAGAAATATATGATGGAGATCCTGGTTTTATCTTCGATAAGATATCACAAAAACTCAGACATACGATAACGGAATTTGATGAGAATGGGAAAAGCGAACCAACGGACTTATTTACCTGGTACGGTAAAGATAAAAAAGGCGATTCTCTCGCTATTGTAATTAAAAATAAAAACGGAAATGATTACTTATCTCTCGGTTACTATGATCAGGACGACTACCACATTCAAAGAGGAATTCGTATTAATGGTGATAGTCTCACCCAATATTGTAGTGAAAAAGCCAGGAATGCTTCAGCGTGGTTTGAAAGCAGTAAAGCTATCATGGCAGAATCATTTGCAACAGGTTCCGATCATCAGGTTGTAAACGAGCTCAACGGGGAAAGACTGAGAGAGCCAAACGAAGTTTTTAAACGTTTAGGTCGAGCAATAAGATATAATTTTCAAGTGGACGATGCAAAATTTAGACGCGATAATGTAAAAGAAATAATTTCTACTTTAGTCGATAACGAAGTTGACCGTTCTCAAAATAAATATGACCACTTTAAGGAAATCGAAGATAAAGTTGAAAAAAGGCTTCAAAATCGCCAGGCTAAATATCAAAATGAAATTAATCAACTATCTGCATTGGGTGTTAATTTTGATGATAATTAAAATTGTCCAGTTTTTTTGATTTTTCAACGTCTGAATATCGGAAACAGACAATGACGAACATCAGTATTTTTACATAATTATGTCCAGGTCATTGTCGGTTTATCTTCTTTTACTTGGGGTAATTGAGGGATAACAACAAAAAAGGTGAGTTTTGTGACTCACCTTTTTTATTTGTTTCTTATTCAGAATCGATATCTTTTAAATCATCCTGAATCGCTTGCGCGTTCGGATTTTCCTGCGGTTTGAGTTCGCCGCCATTAGCGATGAAATCATGACGCTGGAAGTACGCTTCGCGCACCATAATATAAGGATCGGACGACTGACGCAGCAGACCATCGGAATCCAACAACTGCGCACGAGTTTCTATCCCTTCAAGCGTCCATTTACCCACAGACATCGGCCAGGTCAGCCAGGAAAGAACCGGGTAAAGACCATCCGCCATATCACCACCGTCATCACGCAGCGTGAAGCTACCGTAGAACGGTAACTGAACGTATGGCCCATAACCCACACCATAATGACCAAGCGTACTACCGAAGCGGTGAGGTTCAGTCCGTTGCAGTTTCGGGTTCGCCATCCCTGCAACATCAATAAAGCCGCCCATCCCCAAAATGGTGTTCAGGAAAAAGCGGGTAAAGTGGACCATCCCCTGATAAGGGTCGCCCTGCAAGAAGTAGTTAACCATCACCGCAGGTTCTTCAAGGTTGCCAGTAAAGTTGCTCAAACCGTTACGCGCCGGTTGCGGAACATAATCACGCCAGGCGACAGCGACCGGTCGAACAATATACGGGTCTAATACATTGAAGTTGAAGTTGTACATGGTGCGGTTGAACCCTTCTAACGGGTCAGAACGCCCTTGCTGATCTGTACCGGAACTCGCACACCCCACCAGAAGCGTAGTTCCCAGAGCAAGCGCCGACAGGCGAAGCTTCATAAATGTCTCCCTGTTTTTTTATGGCTTATGCAGTTTGCCATCCATGACGGAACGATACCGTATCCGCCTGTTTAGGTGTGGGCGATTGTAACAGCACGTCAACTGATGTCCAGACGCCCTGATTTGCTGATTTGATCATAGCCTGGTAATCGCCGCCCTGTAGGCTACTTGATTCTATAGAAACAGAAAAAGGCAAACGCGGCCTTTTCTACATTTTCAGAGTAACTCCCGCCAGTTGCGAGCAAAAAAGCCGCTACGCTTTAGCTATACGTGCTAATTCAAGAGAAGAGACCATGGACAACGACAAAATTGATCAACACAGCGACGAAATTGAAGTTGAGAGCGAAGAAAAAGAGCGCGGCAAAAAAATAGAAATAGATGAAGACCGACTCCCCTCCCGGGCGATGGCAATTCATGAGCATATCCGCCAGGATGGTGAAAAAGAGCTGGAACGCGACGCAATGGCACTACTGTGGTCAGCCATTGCGGCGGGTCTGTCGATGGGCGCTTCGCTACTGGCAAAAGGGATATTTCATGTCGAACTGGAAGGCGTGCCGGGCAGCTTCTTGCTGGAGAATCTCGGTTATACCTTTGGTTTTATTATCGTCATTATGGCCCGCCAGCAATTATTTACCGAAAACACCGTGACTGCGGTACTACCCGTCATGCAAAAACCGACAATGAGCAACGTTGGCTTACTTATGCGGTTATGGGGCGTCGTGCTGCTGGGTAATATTCTCGGGACAGGTATTGCGGCGTGGGCATTTGAATATATGCCAATCTTCAATGAAGAAACTCGCGATGCATTTGTCAAAATCGGCATGGATGTGATGAAGAACACCCCCAGCGAGATGTTTGCCAACGCGATCATTTCCGGCTGGCTGATCGCCACTATGGTATGGATGTTTCCTGCAGCGGGTGCGGCAAAGATTGTGGTGATTATATTGATGACCTGGCTTATTGCCCTGGGTGACACCACTCACATCGTTGTCGGTTCTGTTGAAATCCTCTATCTGGTGTTTAACGGTACGCTGCACTGGAGCGATTTCATCTGGCCCTTCGCACTACCTACTTTAGCGGGGAACATCTGCGGCGGCACCTTTATCTTCGCGTTAATGAGTCATGCACAGATCCGCAACGACATGAGCAACAAGCGCAAAGCAGAAGCACGCCAAAAAGCAGAACGTGCGGAAAACATTAAGAAAAATGATAAAAACCCGGCATAAATGGCGAGGGTTTAAGCAATCGAGCGGCAGCGTACTTACCCCGCAGTCCATTAGCGGGTATACTCATGCCGCATTGTCCTCTTAGTTAAATGGATATAACGAGCCCCTCCTAAGGGCTAATTGCAGGTTCGATTCCTGCAGGGGACACCAGATACCCTTCAAACCAAATCTACCTTCACCCCGTAAAAGATGGGTTTGGCAGCACACTAGCCCTATATCTACTCATTTTTACTGCAACAGGTTGAAATCTCAGCACTGTCAGAAAGCGCTGATGACTAAACAGCCCTGGGCCGGGCGATGTAACCATCATACAGAATCCTGATAGCGAAATATGGCGTGACTCGATACTTCACTCTGCAATGCATTCCTTGATGAATTCGCAGGCCCGTGATACTCGGGACAGGTCGCTGAATGACGACAATGTCCTGGAAATCAGCGAACCGCGTATCCGGAGTACATTTGAGCGACTGTACCAGAACATGAATGAGGCGTTTGGATTAGGTGATTATTAGTTGGGCTAAGCATTTTTGTATTATTATTTTCCGGTTGAGGGATATGGAGATATCGACAACAACCGGAAAAAGTTTACGTCTATATTGCTGAAGGTACAGGCGTTTCCATAACTATTTGCTCGCGTTTTTTACTCAGGAAGAAAATGCCAAATAGCAACATCAGGCAGACAATACCCGAAATTGCGAAGAAAACTGTCTGGTAGCCTGCGTGGTCAAAGAGTATCCCAGTCGGCGTTGAAAGCAGCACAATCCCAAGCGAACTGGCAATTTGAAAACCAATCAGAAAGATCGTCGACGACAGGCGCTTATCAAAGTTTGCCACGCTGTATTTGAAGACGGATATGACACAAAGTGGAACCTCAATGGCATGTAACAGCTTCACTAATGAAATAATCCAGGGGTTAACGAACAACGCGCAGGAAAGGATACGCAACGCCATAATCACAACACCGATAAGTAATGCATTTTTTGGCCCTACCCGATTCACAAAGAAAGGAATAATCGCCATGCACAGCGCTTCGAGTACCACCTGGAATGAGTTGAGATAACCATACAGGCGCGTTCCTACATCGTGTGATTCGAATAAACCTGCATAAAAGACAGGAAAGAGTTGTTGATCAAAAATGTTATAGAAAGACCACGTCCCCACAATAAATATGACGAAAACCCAGAAGTTTCGATCCTTGAAAACTGCGATAAAATCCTCTTTTTTTACCCCTCCCGCATCCGCCGCTATGCACTGGTGATCCTTATCTTTAAAACGCATGTTGATCATCATAAATACAGCGCCAAATAGCGAGACCAACCAGAAGTTGATATGGGGACTGATACTAAAAAATATACCGGCAAAGAACGCGCCAATAGCATAGCCAAAAGATCCCCAGGCGCGCGCTGTTCCATATTCGAAATGAAAATTTCGCGCCATTTTTTCGGTGAAGCTGTCAAGCAAACCGCATCCCGCCAGATACCCCAGGCCAAAAAAGAGCGCCCCCAGAATTAGACCTACAGAAAAATTGCTTTGCAGTAACGGTTCATAAACGTAAATCATAAACGGTCCGGTCAAGACCAGAATGAAACTCATACACCAGATGAGCGGTTTCTTCAGACCGAGTTTATCCTGAACGATGCCGTAGAACATCATAAATAGAATGCTGGTAAACTGGTTGACCGAATAAAGTGTACCTAATTCCGTCCCTGTTAATCCTAGATGTCCTTTCAGCCAAATAGCGTATAACGACCACCACAGCGACCAGGAAATAAAAAAGAGAAATGAGTAACTGGATGCAAAACGATAGTACGCATTTCTGAATGGAATATTCAGTGCCATAATTACCTGCCTGTCGTTAAAAAATTCATGTCCTATTTAGAGATAAGAGCGGCCTCGCCGTTTACTTCTCACCTTCCAGTTCTTGTCGACATGGCAGCGCTGTCATTGCCCCTTTCGCTGTTACTGCAAGCGCTCCGCAACGTTGAGCGAGATTGATAATTCGTCGCATTTCTCTCTCATCTGTAGATAATCCCGTAGAGGACAGACCTGTGAGTAACCCGGCAACGAACGCATCTCCCGCCCCAGTGCTATCGACACAATTCACAGACATTCCAGCAAAATGGTGAACTTGTCCTCGATAACAGACCACCACCCCTTCTGCACCTTTAGTCACCAACAGCATGGCGATCTCATACTCTTTTGCCAGCGCGCATATATCCCGATCGTTCTGTGTTTTTCCACTGATAAGTCGCCATTCTTCTTCCGAGAGCTTGACGACATCCGCCAGTTGTAGCGCCTGCCGCAAACACAAGCGGAACAAATGCTCGTCTTGCCATAGATCTTCACGAATATTGGGATCGAAGCTGACAAAACCTCCGGCATGCCGGATCGCCGTCATCGCAGTAAATGCGCTGGTACGCGAAGGCTCGGCAGACAACGCAATTGAACAGAGATGTAACCATTCGCCATGTCGCCAGCAGGGCAAGTCTGTCGTCTCTAAAAAAAGATCGGCACTGGGGCGGACCATAAACGTAAATGAACGTTCTCCTTGATCGTTCAGATCGACAAGCACCGTGGATGTCCGGTGCCATTCATCTTGCTTCAGATACGTGATATCGACACCCTCAGTTAGCAGCGTTCTTTGCATTAACGCACCAAAAGGATCATCACCGACCCGACCTATAAACCCACTTGTTCCGCCTAATCTGGCGATTCCCACCGCAACGTTAGCTGGCGCGCCGCCAGGACAAGGCAGTAGCCGCCCGTCTGATTCTGGCAAGAGATCTACGACCGCATCCCCTAAAACCCATACTTTGGCTGACATTTTTTTCCCTTAAATTCATCTGACTTACGCATAGTGATAAACCTCTTTTTCGCAAAATCGTCATGGATTTACTAAAACATGCATATTCGATCACAAAACGTCATAGTTAACGTTAACATTTGTGATATTCATCGCATTTATGAAAGTAATGGACTTTATTTTTATAAAAGTTAACGTTAACAATTCACCAAATTTGCTTAACCAGGATGATAAAAATGACGCAATCTCGATTACATGCGGCGCAAAACGCACTAGCAAAACTTCACGAGCGCCGAGGTAACACTTTCTATCCCCATTTTCACCTCGCGCCTCCTGCCGGGTGGATGAACGATCCAAACGGCCTGATCTGGTTTAACGATCGTTATCACGCGTTTTATCAACATCACCCGATGAGCGAACACTGGGGGCCAATGCACTGGGGACATGCCACCAGCGACGATATGATCCACTGGCAGCATAAGCCTATTGCGCTAGCGCCAGGAGACGAGAATGACAAAGACGGGTGTTTTTCAGGTAGTGCTGTCGATGACAATGGTGTCCTCTCACTTATCTACACCGGACACGTCTGGCTCGATGGTGCAGGTAATGACGATGCAATTCGCGAAGTACAATGTCTGGCTACCAGTCGGGATGGTATTCATTTCGAGAAACAGGGTGTGATCCTCACTCCACCAGAAGGAATCATGCACTTCCGCGATCCTAAAGTGTGGCGTGAAGCCGACACATGGTGGATGGTTGTCGGGGCGAAAGATCCAGGCAACACGGGGCAGATCCTGCTTTATCGCGGCAGTTCATTGCGTGAATGGACCTTCGATCGCGTACTGGCCCACGCTGATGCGGGTGAAAGCTATATGTGGGAATGTCCGGACTTTTTCAGCCTTGGCGATCAGCATTATCTGATGTTTTCCCCGCAGGGAATGAATGCCGAGGGATACAGTTACCGAAATCGCTTTCAAAGTGGCGTAATACCCGGAATGTGGTCGCCAGGACGACTTTTTGCACAATCCGGGCATTTTACTGAACTTGATAACGGGCATGACTTTTATGCACCACAAAGCTTTTTAGCGAAGGATGGTCGGCGTATTGTTATCGGCTGGATGGATATGTGGGAATCGCCAATGCCCTCAAAACGTGAAGGCTGGGCAGGCTGCATGACGCTGGCGCGCGAGCTATCAGAGAGCAATGGCAAACTTCTACAACGCCCGGTACACGAAGCTGAGTCGTTACGCCAGCAGCATCAATCTATCTCTCCCCGCACAATCAGCAATAAATATGTTTTGCAGGAAAACGCGCAAGCAGTTGAGATTCAGTTGCAGTGGGCGCTGAAGAACAGTGATGCCGAACATTACGGATTACAGCTCGGCACTGGAATGCGGCTGTATATTGATAACCAATCTGAGCGACTTGTTTTGTGGCGGTATTACCCACACGAGAATTTAGATGGCTACCGTAGTATTCCCCTCCCGCAGGGTGACATGCTCGCCCTAAGGATATTTATCGATACATCATCCGTGGAAGTATTTATTAACGACGGGGAGGCGGTGATGAGTAGCCGAATATATCCGCAGCCAGAAGAACGGGAACTGTCGCTCTATGCCTCCCACGGAGTGGCTGTGCTGCAACATGGAGCACTCTGGCAACTGGGTTAACATAATATCAGGTGGAACAACGGATCAACAGCGGGCAAGGGATCCGCGTCACTCTTCCCCCTTCACGATCTTCAATAATATGCAATGCAGCTTCCCGCCCGATAATGTCATGTGGAAGCTGAATTGTGGTCAGCGGCGGTAAAAACAGATGCCCGACGCCAACCAGATTATCAAAGCCCATTACGGCGACATCCTGCGGGATACGTACCCCCTTCGCCAGGAGAACCTGATAAGCGACAAAGGCTGCGCGATCGTTACCACATATCAGAACATCAAAATCTGGTTTGCCAGATTTGAAGTGGGCATTGAGTAAACTTGCGAGATCGGTGTAGTGATCATCACCTGTTGCCATGTGAAATTGTTTCACCTCAGCCAGATCTCGTCCAGCATCACGCCAGGCCTGCTCAAATCCCTGCCGACGATACCCTGTTGCCAACGCACTTTCCGGTAGCCAGAAGCATAACGGTTGACGATAGCCCGCCGCGAGCAAATGCTGTGTTGATTCATATTGTGCAGTGTAATCATCAGGGATATAACTGGGTAACGCTGGGTCATCCGCCACACAGTTCGCCAATACAATATTTTCACCATACAGAGACTCAGGCAGCGTGATATGTCGCAGCCCCATTGTAGTATAGATAATGCCATCCGGACGGTGGGCAAGCAGCTGACGAGCAGCACGGGCAGCGTCATCTTCAGAAAAAATATTGATTAAAAAACTATTCCAGCCGAACTCGCTGGCGGTTTGCTCAATGGCAAGCAGAATATCAACAGAGAAAGGAGTGGTAGCAGTGTCCTGCGCCAGCACGGCGAGAGTCGACGGCTTACGTCCTTGAGCGCGCATCTTACGGGCGGAAAGATCAGGAACATAATTCAGGGTCTGGATTGCCTGCAATACGCGGTCACGCGTTGCAGGACGCACAGATTCTGCATTATGCATCACCCGGGAGACTGTCATCATCGACACTCCCGCCAGGCGTGCGACATCCTTTAATGAAGCCATACCCAAGCCGTTTGCCGTAAAACGGGCACTGTAGCAGAAACAGACGTCACTGGCGAGATCCAACGATATTCTCGACGCCCTATCACCCGACACGGCAATACAATAAAAAATAACAATAATTCCCGGACAATTGTACCCAATTCCGCCTCTGTTCTCGCCAACGAGTAACCATGTAGGCAAGTAGGTAAAACATGCCAACTGGCATCGCCAACCTGGAGAAGAAAATATAAATATGGATCATTGTGCTGCCGCTGTATCCCGACATCAGCCCGGAAATTATTGCGATTGCTATCGGTTCAGGTGCGATTGGCTGCACGATCGTTACGGACTCGCTTTTCTGGCTGGTGAAGCAATATTGCGGCGCTACGCTCAATGAAACATTTAAATACTATACGACCGCGACATTTATCGCTTCAGTCGTCGCTCTGGCGGGCACATTCCTGCTGTCATTTATCATCTAAGCGCAAAGAGACGTACTATGGAAAACGCTAAAATGAACTCGCTCATCGCCCAGTATCCGTTGGTAAAGGATCTGGTTGCTCTTCAAGAAACCACCTGGTTTAATCCTGGCACGACCTCATTGGCTGAAGGTTTACCTTATGTTGGCCTGACCGAACAGGATGTTCAGGACGCCCATGCGCGCTTATCCCGTTTTGCACCCTATCTGGCAAAAGCATTTCCTGAAACTGCTGCTACTGGGGGGATTATTGAATCAGAACTGGTTGCCATTCCGGCTATGCAAAAACGGCTGGAAAAGGAATATCAACAACCGATCAGCGGGCAACTGCTACTGAAAAAAGATAGCCATTTGCCCATTTCCGGCTCCATAAAAGCACGCGGCGGGATTTATGAAGTCCTGGCACATGCAGAAAAACTGGCTCTGGAAGCGGGGTTGCTGACGCTTGAAGATGACTACAGCAAACTGCTTTCTCCGGAGTTTAAACAGTTCTTTAGCCAATACAGCATTGCTGTGGGCTCAACCGGAAATCTGGGGTTATCAATCGGCATTATGAGCGCCCGCATTGGCTTTAAGGTGACAGTACATATGTCTGCTGATGCCCGGGCATGGAAAAAAGCGAAACTGCGCAGCCATGGCGTTACGGTCGTGGAATATGAGCAAGATTATGGTGTTGCAGTCGAGGAAGGACGTAAAGCAGCGCAGTCTGACCCGAACTGTTTCTTTATTGATGACGAGAATTCCCGCACGTTGTTCCTTGGGTATTCCGTCGCTGGCCAGCGTCTTAAAGCGCAATTTGCCGAGCAAAGTCGTATTGTCGATGCTGATAACCCTCTGTTTGTCTATCTGCCGTGTGGTGTTGGCGGTGGTCCTGGTGGCGTCGCATTCGGGCTTAAACTGGCATTTGGCGATCATGTTCACTGCTTTTTTGCCGAACCAACGCACTCCCCTTGTATGCTGTTAGGCGTCCATACAGGATTACACGATCAGATTTCTGTTCAGGATATTGGTATCGACAACCTTACCGCAGCGGATGGCCTTGCAGTTGGTCGCGCATCAGGCTTTGTCGGGCGGGCAATGGAGCGTCTACTGGATGGCTTCTATACCCTTAGCGATCAAACCATGTATGACATGCTTGGCTGGCTGGCGCAGGAAGAAGGCATTCGTCTTGAACCTTCGGCACTGGCGGGTATGGCCGGGCCTCAGCGCGTGTGCGCATCAGTAAGTTACCAACAGATGCACGGTTTCAGCGCAGAACAACTGCGTAATGCCACTCATCTGGTGTGGGCGACGGGAGGTGGAATGGTGCCGGAAGAAGAGATGGAGCAATATCTGGCAAAAGGCCGCTAATTACTTTTCAATTCAGCATCGCCATCCTTTCCCTGGGTGAGCGATGCTGCCGATGGCGCAGACTTAAGGTCCCTGGTCTTACCTGCTATAACCCCCTCCTTTTATCATCACCCAACGCCTTTCGCTGTAAACGGCGGTTTCGCAAACCAAACCAAAACTGTAAGTAAGATAAAAGCAATAGCCGCCATACGGAAAATCTCATTTGCAGAAATTGAAAGTGACTGCTGAGTTATTTCATTATTAATTTCATTAAGAACCCCTGAAAGCGAACCATAGTATTTATCCATAATTTGTGACGATGAATTAAACACGGGGTTAAATTGATCGATGGTTGCTGTCAACTGACTATGGTGTAACGATTCGCGTCGTCCCCACAGCGTCATTGTCAACGACGTACCAACTGATCCTGACAAGGTGCGAAAAAAATTACTCATACTCGAGGCATTGGCAAATTTATTATCTGGCAACCCTGAAAACGAAATCGTTGTTAAGGGTAAAAAGAAACAGGCAACGGCGAATCCCTGGAAAAACTGTGGCAAAATGATGCCTGTAAAATCAATCGTTGGCATAAATGTCACAGAACGCCAGTAATAGCAAACCGCATACATTAAAAAACTAAATGTCACCAACAACCGCATATCAATTTTGTTGCCATAACGTCCTATCAAAGGTGATATTAATAGCGGCATGATGCCGATGGGCGCATAGGCAAGTCCGGCCCATATCGCATTATACCCCATCGTTTCCTGGAGTAACTGCGGCATAAGGACTATCGCCCCAGAGTAAAATAAATACGCGCATGTGATACTCACAATACCAATGGTGAAATTACGGGACTTAAACAAACTGAGATCAAGAATCGGGTTCTCTGAGGTCGACTCCCAAATGACTAAAGAAATCAGAGAAATAACTGACACTACTGTTAGTATTATTATTGTACTCGAGTTGAACCAATCCAGGTCGCGCCCTTTATCAAGCATTATCTGCAAGCCACCAACACCGAGCACTAACAGGGTCAGTCCTGGTAGATTCATTTTGACCGGTGAAGTCTCAGTTTCTCTTCCTTTAAGTAAGGTTAAGCATAATGTCAGAACGATAATCCCCATAGGGACATTGATTAAAAATATCCAACCCCAGCTAAAGTTATCACAAATATAACCGCCCAATATCGGCCCACATATCGGCGCGATAATCACGGTCATAGACCATAATGCCAGAGCAAATGTTCTTTTTTCTGGTGGATAATTCCTTAATAATAAACTCTGTGACAGTGGAATTAACGGCCCCGCCATTAACCCCTGAACGACTCTAAAAAATATCAGCACATCAAGATTGGTCGATAGGCTACACATTAATGAAGATAGCGAAAAAAAGGTTACTGAAAGTAAAAATAATCTTAATTCGCCTATTCTTTGTGCCAACCTGCCGGTAACAGGGATCGCAATGGCATTTGCTACACCAAACGAAGTGATAACCCAGGTGCCTTCGTCTGTTGATGCTCCCAGAAAGCCAGATATTGTCGGTATTGCGACGTTAGAAATAGTGGAATCCAACATTTGCATAAACGTCGCTAATGACAATGCAATAGTGACGCACCATAACGTCCCACCGGTTAATGGTGCCGGAGTTGATTTAGTGATTGCCATTAAAGTTGTCCATTATGCGAAATAATGTTGCTAATTTCTTTTTCTATCGGACTGGTATCGATAACTAAAGCCTTACTGGTATAAGCAGGCATGGACGTCACGGTTGAAGCCAGCTCAGGCATCTCGGCAATGTCTTCGTTCTTCGTATCAATAGTTGCTGTCATCGATAAACCAATACGTAAGGGATGTTCCATGAGTTCTTTTGGATCAAGAGAAACTTCAACCGGTACACGCTGAACGATTTTGATCCAGTTCCCTGTCGCATTTTGTGCAGGTAATAAGGAGAACGCATTGCCGGTTCCCATATTGATCCCTGTCACCCGACCATGAAACACAACATTTTCACCATAAAGATCGCTGATAATATTGACCGATTGACCAATCCGTACATCCGTGAGTTGTGTTTCTTTAAAGTTGGCATTAACCCACATTTGACGTGCCGGTACGACAGCCATTAACGATTGTCCGGGACTCACTGTTTCGCCGACCTGAACGCTTCTCTGGGCAATATAGCCGGTAACAGGACTCTTAATATCCGTACGTTTAAGCGCTAACCAGGCTTCTTTGGTTGCATCCGCCGCTTCAACGACTTGTGGCTGACGGTTTAATGGTGTGTTCATTACTAAAGCTTTATTCGCTTTATAAGCCTGGATAGCGGCATTCAATGCCGCTTTGCTACTTATTAACGTATCTTTGGTATGCTCCAGCGTTTCTTTTGAAATAACCCCCTGCTTCGCTAAAGGTACACGACGGTTATAATCTTCTAAAGATTGTTGATACTGAATACGTGCTGAAGCGACTTCGGCACTGTATTGTTTATCCTGTAAGTACAGTTTATTCGTTTGCCGAACAATATTGGCCAGATTATTTTTAGCTTTATTGAGTGCGATAGTGGCATCAGTCTTATCCAGTGAGACTAAAATGTCACCCTGTCGAACGTAGTTCGTATCTTTATGATTAACGACAGTGACGCTGCCTGAAACTTGTGCAGAAATTGGATCTGCATTCCCCGTGACATAGGCATCATCTGTACTAATCATGTCTTCTAATTCCATTGACCAATAGGCATAGGCACCTGAAAACGCAATAAATAAAACTACCGCCAATAAAGAAAAGTATTTTCTTCTGTTAGAATGTTTTTTATTTGAATTAATCTGTTCCACTATTATCTCTCATTTCGCATAGATGAAATTTATGAATTGAATGAAAAGAGTATTCATTCTTCATATCAAACACAGTGCATGTGTTGCACATTGTCCCAGGAACGTTGGAGGCCTAATTTAAATGAGGTGCAAAAAAAACAACAGAGGACTAAACCGTGGCTTTTGCAATACAATTCTTACGCATGTAGGATTAGTGAGAAGACTTATAGTACTAATGTGAAACTATAAATCATCGGTACAATCCCTGATTTTATTGTTGACATTTCATATATGCCGACTATTTATATGGTATACTTGTCGAATTATCTTAAAGGAAGCTCAAATTTTCTTATTTTTATTGAGAAAATGAGATGATGCCTTATGTCTGTATTACTACAGGGAGAAGGGAGATGCTTCATTGCAAAGGGAATAATCTATGAACGCAATAATTATTGATGACCATCCTCTTGCTATCGCAGCAATTCGTAATTTATTGATCAAAAACGATATTGAAATCTTAGCGGAGTTGACTGAAGGGGGAAGTGCCGTTCAGCGGGTGGAAACACTTAAACCTGATATCGTCATCATTGATGTCGATATCCCCGGAGTTAACGGTATCCAGGTGTTAGAAACGCTGAGGAAGCGCCAATATAGCGGAATTATTATTATCGTCTCCGCTAAAAATGACCATTTTTACGGGAAACATTGTGCTGATGCTGGCGCTAATGGATTCGTGAGTAAAAAAGAAGGCATGAACAATATCATTGCGGCTATTGAAGCTGCAAAAAATGGCTACTGCTATTTCCCCTTCTCTCTCAACCGGTTTGTTGGAAGTTTAACGTCCGACCAGCAAAAACTCGACTCCTTATCGAAACAAGAAATTAGTGTCATGCGATATATTCTTGATGGCAAGGATAATAATGACATTGCTGAAAAAATGTTCATCAGCAACAAAACTGTCAGCACTTATAAAAGTCGCCTGATGGAAAAATTAGAATGTAAATCACTGATGGATCTTTACACATTCGCACAACGTAACAAAATCGGCTAACCACATGAAGTTTTTACCCTATATTTTTCTTCTCTGTTGTGGTCTTTGGTCGACCATAAGTTTCGCAGACGAAGATTACATCGAATATCGTGGCATCAGTAGTAACAACCGTGTCACGCTTGATCCACTACGTCTGAGCAACAAGGAATTACGTTGGTTAGCGAGCAAAAAAAATCTTGTGATTGCAGTACACAAGTCCCAAACGGCTACTTTGTTGCATACCGATTCGCAGCAACGGGTTCGTGGTATTAATGCTGATTATTTAAATCTTTTAAAAAGAGCGTTAAATATTAAATTAACACTCCGGGAATACGCAGATCATCAAAAAGCAATGGACGCGCTTACAGAAGGGGAAGTCGATATAGTGTTATCACATTTAGTTGCTTCGCCGCCTCTTAATGATGACATTGCTGCAACCAAACCGCTGATAATTACCTTTCCGGCGCTGGTCACCACCCTTCACGATTCAATGAGACCGCTTACCTCATCAAAACCAGTAAATATTGCTCGGGTAGCAAATTACCCTCCAGATGAGGTAATTCATCAATCATTTCCAAAAGCAACAATTATCTCTTTTACAAATTTATATCAGGCATTAGCATCCGTCTCAGCCGGACAGAATGATTACTTTATTGGTAGTAACATTATTACCAGCAGTATGATTTCCCGCTATTTCACTCACTCCTTAAATGTAGTGAAATATTATAACTCGCCGCGTCAATATAACTTTTTCTTAACCAGAAAAGATTCAGTCGTTCTTAATGAAGTACTCAATCGATTTGTTGATGCTTTAACAAATGAAGTTCGCTATGAAGTATCACAAAATTGGCTTGATACAGGAAACCTGGCCTTTCTGAACAAACCATTAGAACTCACTGAACATGAAAAACAGTGGATTAAGCAGCATCCCGATTTAAAGGTGCTGGAAAATCCTTACTCGCCACCCTATTCTATGACAGATGAAACTGGCTCAGTTCGGGGCGTGATGGGTGATATTCTTAATATTATTACCTTGCAAACAGGTTTAAATTTTTCTCCGATCACCGTTTCACACAATATTCATGCGGGGACACAGCTTAACCCCGGTGGATGGGATATATTGCCCGCCGCTATTTATAGTGAAGATAGAGAAAATAATGTTTTATTTGCTGAAGCCTTCATAACAACGCCTTACGTTTTTGTCATGCAAAAAGCGCCTGACAGTGAACAAACATTAAAAAAAGGAATGAAAGTTGCCATTCCCTATTATTATGAGCTTCATTCGCAATTAAAAGAGATGTATCCGGAGGTAGAGTGGATAAAAGTCGATAACGCCAGCGCTGCATTTCACAAGGTCAAGGAAGGCGAACTTGATGCTCTGGTCGCGACACAGTTAAATTCACGTTACATGATCGACCATTACTATCCTAATGAACTTTATCATTTTCTTATTCCCGGCGTTCCGAATGCATCGCTTTCGTTCGCTTTTCCTCGCGGAGAACCGGAACTTAAGGATATTATTAATAAAGCACTGAATGCAATTCCCCCAAGCGAAGTTCTGCGCCTGACGGAAAAATGGATTAAAATGCCCAATGTGACCATTGACACATGGGACCTCTATAGCGAGCAATTTTATATTGTCACGACATTATCCGTTTTATTAGTTGGCAGTAGCCTTTTATGGGGATTCTACCTGTTACGCTCAGTTCGTCGTCGTAAAGTCATTCAGGGTGATTTAGAAAACCAAATATCATTCCGAAAAGCACTCTCGGATTCCTTACCGAATCCAACTTATGTTGTAAACTGGCAAGGTAATGTCATTAGTCATAATAGTGCTTTTGAACATTATTTCACTGCGGATTACTACAAAAATGCAATGTTACCATTAGAAAACAGTGACTCACCCTTTAAAGATGTTTTTTCTAATGCGCATGAAGTTACAGCAGAAACGAAAGAAAATCGAACAATATACACACAGGTATTTGAAATTGATAATGGCATCGAGAAAAGATGCATTAATCACTGGCATACATTATGCAATCTGCCAGCCAGCGATCATGCTGTTTATATTTGTGGTTGGCAAGATATTACCGAGACGCGTGATTTAATTCATGCACTCGAGGTAGAGAGAAATAAAGCGATCAATGCAACTGTCGCAAAAAGCCAGTTTCTGGCAACAATGAGTCACGAAATAAGAACACCAATAAGCTCCATTATGGGCTTCCTGGAACTTCTGTCGGGTTCTGGTCTTAGCAAGGAGCAACGGGTGGAGGCGATTTCACTTGCCTACGCCACCGGACAATCACTCCTCGGCTTAATTGGTGAAATCCTTGATGTCGACAAAATTGAATCGGGTAACTATCAACTTCAACCACAATGGGTCGATATCCCTACTTTAGTCCAGAACACTTGTCACTCTTTCGGTGCGATTGCTGCAAGCAAATCGATCGCATTAAGTTGCAGCAGTACGTTTCCTGAACATTACCTGGTTAAGATCGACCCTCAGGCGTTTAAGCAGGTCTTATCTAATTTACTGAGCAATGCTCTCAAATTTACCACCGAGGGGGCAGTAAAAATTACGACCTCCCTGGGTGACATTGATGACAACCACGCTGTTATCAAAATGACGATTATGGATTCTGGAAGTGGATTATCGCAGGAAGAACAACAACAACTGTTTAAACGCTATAGCCAAACAAGTGCAGGTCGTCAGCAAACAGGTTCTGGTTTAGGCTTAATGATCTGCAAAGAATTAATTAAAAACATGCTGGGTGATTTGTCATTAGAAAGTCATCCCGGCATAGGAACGACATTTACGATCACAATCCCGGTAGAAATTACCCAACAAGTGGCGACTGTCGAGGCAAAAGCAGAACAACCTATGACACTCCCTGAAAAGTTGAGTATATTAATCGCGGATGATCATCCAACCAACAGGCTATTACTCAAACGCCAGCTAAACCTATTAGGATATGATGTTGATGAAGCCACTGATGGTGTGCAAGCGCTACACAAAGTCAGTATGCAACATTATGATCTGCTTATTACTGACGTTAATATGCCGAATATGGATGGTTTTGAGTTGACTCGCAAACTCCGTGAGCAAAATTCTTCCTTACCCATCTGGGGGCTTACAGCCAACGCACAGGCTAACGAACGTGAAAAAGGGTTAAATTGCGGCATGAACTTATGTTTGTTCAAACCGTTGACCCTGAATGTACTGAAAACACATTTAAGTCAGTTACACCAGGTTGCGCATATTGCACCTCAGTATCGCCACCTTGATATCGAGGCCCTGAAAAATAATACGGCGAAAGATCTACAACTGATGCAGGAGATTCTCATGACTTTCCAGCATGAAACGCATAAAGATCTACCCGCTGCGTTTCATGCGTTAGAAGCTGGCGATAACAGAACTTTCCATCAGTGTATTCATCGCATCCACGGTGCGGCTAACATCCTGAATTTGCAAAAGTTGATTAATCTTAGCCATCAGTTAGAAATAACGCCCGTTTCAGATGACAGCAAGCCTGAAATTCTTAAGTTGCTGAACTCTGTTAAAGAACACATTGCAGAGCTGGACCAGGAGATAGCTGTTTTCTGTCAACAAAATGACTAAATAGCGGCTCCCACAATATTCAAATGTGGGAGCTATTTACCAGCACATCTTACATTTATGATGAGAACTCCTGGCGAATTTGTTCCCCATGCTGGTCGAGCGTTGCCGCTCCCGGCATAACATGCGGGTCCGCGCAGCCGCTGATTTTTATCGGATTACCTGGCATCATTATTCCCCCGGCTTCAATCAACATATTTCTCGCCTGAGTTTGTGGCAA
Source organism: Escherichia sp. WS547 (assembly GCF_046486065.1). NCBI lineage: Bacteria > Pseudomonadati > Pseudomonadota > Gammaproteobacteria > Enterobacterales > Enterobacteriaceae > Escherichia > Escherichia sp. WS547. The sequence goes on from NZ_JBJQMA010000001.1 coordinate 274,878, forward strand.
ATTAATGGCCTCAGCCACACTTAATAACGGCGCGACGGGCACACCAACTTCATGTATTTTGGCTAACCAAACTTCAGCTGCCTGCGTTTTTAACGTTCGCTCAATATATTGTTTAAGAATAGCCTGGTTTTGTACGCGTAAAATATTGCTGCTAAATCGGGGATCATTAACCAGTTCCGTAAGCTCCAGTGCCTGGCATAACGCAGAAAAAAGCTTGTCATTACCACAACAAATAGTAATCGGCTTATCCTGAGTATCAAAAACATCAAAAGGTGCCATGTAGGGATGGCGATTTCCCAGGCGTTGTGGTGACTTCCCTGTCGCAATATATGCCATCAGACCATGCTCCAGAAAACTCAGCGTGGCATCAAACATCGCTATATCGACATGCGCCCCTCTCTGGCTCTTTTCGCGGCCATAAAGTGCACTCACTATTCCGCTGAATAAATAGACACCGCCACATAAATCCGCAAGAGAGGTACCCACGCGCACTGGCGGAGCATCAGGGTACCCTGTTTCCATCATTATCCCGCTCATTGCCTGAATGATGGTATCGTAGGCAGGAGCATCTTTTAGCGGGCCGGTATGCCCAAAACCTGACGATGAAGCATATATGAGACGCGGGTTGATTTCTTGTAGCGTTTCCCATGAAAACCCCAGTTTTTCCATTGTACCTGGGCGAAAATTCTCAGCTAATACATCCGCTTGTTTAAGCATATTTATAAATATGCTTTTATCGTGATCATTCTTTAAATCAAGAACCACACTCTCTTTGCCATGATTAATAAAACTGTAATAGAGTGACTGTCCATCCACATAGGGACCAAATGTGCGGGTATCATCACCATGACCTGGCGGCTCAACTTTAATTACCCTTGCGCCCATATTACAAAGAAGTTGAGTTCCGAAAGGCCCATTAAGGACATGCGTCATATCGATAACTAATAAGCCTTCAAACGGCCCTTTGCATTCATTATTGGTCATTTGCTTATACCTTGAAAAAAGCCGAAGGTGAAAAGACACTTCGGCATTTATGTAAAATCAATAACATGATTAATTATGAAACCAGTCGACTGACATAAATCCACAAGGGAGCCGTGACGACAAAACCCAGTACGCTCACAGCCAATGACGCTGTACCAGTGCGGGTGTAGACATTAAACCGACTGGCAATAATGATTCCGGAGAATGCCGGCGGTAATGCGCCTGCCAGTACCATCATCTGCAGATGTTCGCTGTTCAAATGACATGCCATACCCACGAGAAGCAGCGCCAGTGGCATCAGAATCAGCTTCAGGAAGGTGTTATAAGCAATTTCGGCACTGAACTCGAATTTATGTGCAGCCAGAGTCAACCCCGCAGCGAATACCGCCACCCCTGAGTTAGCCTTCGCAATCAGATTAAAGGTTGGGTCCCATGCTGCCGGAATTTTTACCCCAACCAACACCAGGATCGTTGCCAGAACAGGTGCCCATACTACTGGCTCCTTTGCCGCAGAAATTAATGCGCTCAGATTACTATTCTTCTTACCATCTGCTCCTGAGGAAGGATTCAGCAAATACAGACCAATAGGAATAGTAATTGCGTTAACAATAATAGAAATAATTGCTACAACTAAACCTGTTGATACGGAATCACCATAAATAGGATCGAGAACTGCAAATCCCAGGAATCCGATGGTAGGTGAACCTGCAATTAATGCACATACTGCTGCTTCTGCATGAGTACGTTTAAAAAATTTGTAGCAACCAAACCAGGAGAAAAAGAAACATCCGACAATAACCACAAGTGATACAAGGGTCAGGCGAGTGTCCGCAAAAATCATTTCCCTGTTTGCCCGGGTAATAGAAACAAATAGGGCCGCAGGAAGAGCGTAGTTTAATACCAGTTTATTAAATGCCCGGGCTTGATCTTCTGAAAAAGTTTCTCGTCTGCCGCTAAAATAACCCAACAGCATGATTACGATAATAGGCAATAAATCGCCAATAAAAAATGTTAGCATAATAGTATTTCCGATAAGGGTCCCCTCACCATCGATAATGAGTTGGCAAGAGGAGACGATGTCAGTATTTAATTACCAGCGACTTGTTTTGGGTTAAGTTTGGTAATATGGCCACTTTCAGTTCCTGCTGCAGGGTCGATGACCACATTAATAATGGTCGGTTTGCGCGACTGAATACCGGTGGTTAAAGCATGACGAAGTTCATCTGTCGTAGTGACGTTATAGCCAACGCCACGAAACGCATCCATTAATTTGTCATACCTTGCATGGTGCAATAGATCTGTTGGTGATGGTGCACCAGCGCCACTGAGATCAACACCGTCTCCTCTGTAGATGCCGCCATTATTAAAAATAACGATCGTCACCGGCAGGTTATATCGACAAATCGTTTCAATCTCCATCCCACTGAAACCAAAAGCACTATCACCTTCAATGGCGACAACCGGAGAACCAGAGGTCACGCTAGCACCGATGGCATAGCCCATACCGATGCCCATGACACCCCAGGTTCCACAATCCAGACGGCGACGTGGTTTATACATATCAATAATATTTCGTGCATTATCCAGGGTATTTGCACCTTCATTAACTAAATAAATATCCTGGTTCTCGCGCAATACATCGCGCACAGCACTTAATGCATTAAAGTAATTTAATGGTTGAGTATCTGTACTTAATTTTTCATGCATTTTTTGTGCATTTTGCTGCTTGTGGATATTTAAAATATCGCGCCATACCAGTGGAGTCGTAAATGTGTTTTGTTTCAGTTCTGCCAGCATACCTTGCATACTGGATGCAATATCGCCAACGACTGGCACAGCAATGGGGCGGTTGCTGTCAATTTCCTGCGGTTCAATATCCAGTTGAATAAACTGTGTATCTGCCGCCCATCCTTTTTTACCGTGTGCCAGTAACCAATTCAGTCGTGCACCAACAAGCATGACAACGTCAGCATTTGCCAGGGCAAACGAACGCGCAGTTGCCGCAGAAAGTGGATGTGTATCTTCGAGGATCCCTTTCGCCATAGACATTGGCAGGAATGGAATCTGGGCACTTTCAATAAATTCACGAAGCTGTTCATCCGCTTGTGAATACGCCGCGCCTTTGCCAAGGATAACTAATGGTCGTTCAGCTTTTGCTAAAAGCGAAATTGCGCTAGCGACTGACTTCGGGCATGGCAATAATGCTGGCGACGGATTTTCAACTTTTACAATCGTGGTTAACGCTTCGTCTTTTTCCATCGTCGCGGCCAGGACATTTGCAGGCAAATCAAGATAAACTCCGCCAGGGCGACCCGATACTGAGACCCGGATAGCGCGTGCCAATGCAATGCCAAGATCCTGCGGCTGATTAACGCGAAATGCTGCTTTGGCATACGGTTTTGCCGCATTCATTTGGTCCAGCTCTTCATAATCACCTTGCTGTAGGTCGACGATCGCGCGGTCGCTGGAGCCGCTAATCATGATCATCGGAAAACCATTTACCGTTGCGTTGGCCAATGCGGTCAAACCATTGAGGAATCCTGGCGCAGACACTGTCAGGCAGATCCCTGGTTTTTGGGTAAGAAAACCGCTTGCAGCAGCGGCATAGCCTGCCGACTGCTCATGACGAAAACCAATATAACGAATGCCTTCCGCCTGGGCATGGCGTGCCATATCCGTCACAGGAATACCTACAACACCATAAATAGTGTCAATATTATTCTGTTTTAATGCTTCAACGATGATATGCATACCATCTGTCATTTGAAGTTGATCTGACATGATTAATAACCTCGAAATTTTTATAAATTGGGAGCCAGAAGCCCCCGTTAATATCAGATGGCGTGGTTTTGCTTCATTGCAGCAATTTCATCGTCGCTATAACCCAGCTCCTGCAATACAGCAGCGGTATGTTCACCTAATAGCGGCGCAGCTTTAATATCCGGCGTAAAGGCAGAGAATTTCATTGGACAACCAACTGTCAGATATTTTCCACGCAATGGTTGTTCCACTTCAACAACACTGCCACTTTGGCGCAAAGAGGGATCAAGTGAAATTTCTTTCATACTTAAAACCGGTGCACAAGGAATATCAAACTGAGTCAAATAGGCCACCGCTTCATGTTTATCAATAGTGACAGTGTATTTTTCGATTTCAGCAAAAATATCGAAAATATGTGGCTGTCGGGCATGGGCTGTACTGTATGCCGGATCGGTAATCCAATCTGGTTTGCCGATGGCTTTACAGGTGTTTTCCCAGTTTTGCTCCTGAATAGTGAAATAAATATAGGCGTTAGGATCGGTTTCCCAACCTTTACATTTCAGGATCCAGCCAGGCTGACCGCCACCACCCGCATTACCTCCGCGGGGAACTGCATCACCAAATGTGCCATTCGGATACTGCGGGTATTCTTCCAGATAACCCAATTTATCGAGACGCTGCTGGTCGCGTAATTTCACGCGGCAAAGGTTCAATACGGCATCCTGCATTGACATGGTGACTCGTTGCCCACGCCCCGTTTTTTCGCGATGCAGCAAAGCAGCAAGTAAACCGATCAGTAAATGCATTCCGGTGTTGCTGTCACCCAACGCTGCAGCGCTTACCAGCGGCGGACCGTCCCAAAAACCCGTAGTGGATGCCGCACCACCCGCTGCCTGAGCAACGTTTTCATAGGCTTTTACATTCACATAAGGCGAACACTCATCAAACCCTTTGATCGAACCAAAAATCAGACGTGGATTGATTTCTTGAATATGCTCCCAGGTGAAGCCCATGTGATCAATGGCCCCTGGATGAAAGTTCTCGACTAAGATATCAGCTTCGCGGATCAGCTTTTCCATTACCTCTTTGCCTTCCGCTGTTTTGGTATTTAATTCAATAGAACGTTTGTTACTGTTAAGCATGGTGAAGTAAAGCGCATCGATATCAGGAATATCTCGCAGCTGGTGACGCGTTACGTCACCAACGCCGGGACGTTCAATTTTAATGACGTCAGCGCCAAACCAGGCCAGCATTTGAGTACAAGATGGGCCAGATTGCACACCGGTGAAATCGAGAACTTTAATTCCTTGAAGTGGAGTTGACATAGCAATACCTATTAGTTAATTAAATATGTGTTAATTTAGCGTTTATTTAAGACATAACGCCTCTATAAATAATCCGCAAAATATCGTCGTAGCTGCACTCGATATTTTTAAATTCCTGTATCAAGTACTGAAAATCATTTCATCGCTACTTCCAATTCCTTTCTGCATGGTAAGTAGTGAGGACGAAAAGAAGAATATGATAAATATTGGTTCGCGGTAATCAGAGAGAGCCGCGACATTTGTGATGTTATTCTTACAACTGTAAGAAGCGCCGGTGATTTACAAGTAAGGGTATGATTACGCTTTTTAAAGCGTACCATAAAACATAACATAATAAATGATTTGTGATGACACGGGATTATTGCGGTTTACTTTGAGGAAGATAAAATGCGAGTTTATAGAACCGCGAGCGCCAAATAATTTTATGACCACAATCTGTCGTATTGTGGTCATAAAAAATTGTCGGCTGGAGGGAGTTAAATCCTTTACCTCAATATACTGCCTGTCAGCATTAGTTCACAAACAGTGCTTCGCTATCGACGATGATTCCATCTTCCGCACCTTTAAGCGCCAGGTTTGCCTCGTAGTATTGCTTTTTATCAAGCAGTTTCTGCGCATCAGCAAGTGCATTACGAGTCTGTTTGAGCGGCATCAGATATTGGTTTTCCATTACGCCAACACCGGCCAGGCGAAGCTCTTCCATTGCGCCCTTTTTATCCCCTTTCGCCATTTTTTCGTTGGCAATTTTTATCGCGGCTTCTTTTTCGGGTGTCGCTACATAACTCTCAGAAATTCCGATAGATGCATTAATGACAATATATTGGTCATCATTGACATTGGTTTTTTTACCTGGCTTAGCGAACTTTGCCCATTCGGTACTGTCATCTGACAACAAAGCTGAAGCTTCATTGGTCAGTTCTTTTGCCTTTTCCGGATCGCCATGAAACAGAGCCAGGCGCGCTACCTGCACGTCACGCATCGCATATAAACCTTGTTCAGAGATACGCTCTGCTGCTGCCGTTTTCTGGGTTTGCTGAACTTGCTGAGTTTGCTGTTGTGCCGCTACCGGTGCATTATCAGCCGCCCATACAGTTGAAGATGCCAGAATTGCTGTGACCATCGTAGCCATAATTAAACGTTTCATACTTACCTCATTCTTTAACAGTTTTAGAAAACGCCGCCATCATATTGGGTGAGCATGAAATGAGAAATCAGAGAGCAACGGTCATTTTGAAAGGGTTATCTTACAGTTGTAGTTATTATCGCAAGAAGTATTTTAGTCTTACAATTGTAGGAATATGCTTCCTGTCGCAGAGAACTATTCTTATATACCACAAAGAGATGTCATTTATTATATCGATGTAAATACTGATTAATTAAATGTAAATACAGCCATAACATCGTAGGTTCTCAGTGAGCCATTCTCAGGATAACTTTCTATGAAAGTAAACTTAATGCTTTTTAGCTTATTTTTATTGGTCTCTATTATGGCATGCAATGTTTTTGCATTTTCCATTTCTGGTGGTGGAAGTGAGACGAGCTATAAAGAGACAGAAAAAACGTCAGTGATGACGACAACTCATTCTACAAAACTTCAGCCATCACAGGCGATTTTGTTTAAGATGAGAGAAGATGCGCCACCATTAAATCTCACAGAAGACATCACGCCCCCTTTTCCGACAAAGGCGAATTATCTTATTCATCCTGTGCGATAGCGTCTGTCACATGGCAGGTGAACAATCATATCTGTTGATGATGTGAGCACCTGCCCAAATGATCCATCCTGAACTACTACCGCCTGCCATACCCCACCATAAAGCGAATCATCAAGCCACAAGCCGGGGCAAGAAACATAAATATCCCCGTCACCAGTTCATTACCGCCTGTTAACCACATGGTGAAGTAGTAAATGAGTGCAGCGAGGATCACCATGCCGAAGAAAGAAGAGACCGCCGAGACCACGTTCAGTACCTGACCGATGTATCCGCTTACGCAGACAATACACAGGGCGAGAAACATCCATAAATAAATCATAGCTCAACCTCCTGCCGCGCTAAAAAACCTGTAACTTCAGTCAATTTAATAGTAAGACAATCCTTAACCTCTGGCAATTTTTGCTAAGCATCAATGAAAACAGCATGTTAAATGCAAGACTGTTGCGTACGGAAAAATATTTACTTTGCACGATTAATAATCAGTAGCTGAAAGTAGTCAGCCAGTGATAAAGTACAGATACCGCATTCATGCTCCTCGTGGTTATGTCCTGACTAGTCTTTACACTCTTTACAGGAACCATTGTCGTACATGATGGCCCAACCAATTGAGTGTACCGCTGTCGACATGGAATCTTCTGCGATACAACAATTCGTATCTACAGAAGGTAACTATGTTTCCAAAATGCAAATTTTCCCGCGAGTTTCTGCATCCTCGCTACTGGCTCACATGGTTTGGGCTTGGTGTACTCTGGCTTTGGGTACAGCTTCCTTATCCTGTTCTCTGCTTTCTCGGCACGCGTATTGGCGCAATGGCGCGACCATTCCTGAAACGGCGTGAATCTATCGCCCGTAAAAACCTGGAACTTTGTTTCCCGCAGCATTCTGCTGAAGAGCGCGAGAAGATGATCGCCGAAAACTTTCGTTCACTCGGCATGGCGCTGGTAGAAACCGGCATGGCGTGGTTCTGGCCCGACAGTCGCGTACGCAAATGGTTTGATGTTGAAGGGCTGGATAACCTTAAACGCGCACAAATGCAAAATCGCGGCGTAATGGTTGTCGGCGTCCATTTTATGTCGCTGGAACTGGGCGGCCGCGTGATGGGACTGTGTCAACCAATGATGGCTACCTATCGTCCACATAATAATCAGCTGATGGAATGGGTGCAGACCCGTGGGCGCATGCGCTCTAACAAAGCGATGATCGGCAGAAATAATCTGCGCGGCATTGTTGGTGCACTGAAGAAAGGTGAAGCGGTATGGTTTGCTCCCGATCAGGATTATGGTCGTAAAGGCAGCTCCTTCGCGCCGTTCTTTGCGGTGGAAAATGTCGCCACAACCAATGGTACGTATGTCCTTTCACGTCTCTCTGGCGCAGCCATGTTAACCGTAACGATGGTAAGAAAAGCGGATTACAGCGGATATCGTTTGTACATCACCCCAGAGATGGAAGGCTACCCGGCAGATGAAAATCAAGCCGCTGCCTATATGAACAAGATTATCGAAAAAGAGATCATGCGCGCACCGGAGCAGTACCTCTGGATCCACCGTCGCTTTAAAACGCGCCCGGTGGGAGAATCGTCGCTATACATTTAACAAACTGCTCTAACTCTTTCCCTCCTCAAATCAGCCATAATAACCTCATGGTTTTTATGGCTTTTTTCTTAAGGTTTTTTCCTTCGCTGAATCTCTAATTATTACCGTCAGAAATTAAACTGTCGCCGATATGAGACACCTGTAAGTTACTAAAAGTAAATAAGAAAATGCCTCTTGTCTCGTTTCAGTTTTAGGCGTACATTAGCGCCGTCTGGAGCAGTTTAGCTCAGAATTCTGGGGTGATGCCCACGGTAAAATACAGGACTTTTAAGGTCGTTTTGCCCGGTGTCAACTCACTGTATCAGGTGTAATGAAGTCATTCAGGCGTAACAGTAATTACGCGGAGAGATGTAAAGTGAAATATTTCTTTATGGGCATTTCTTTTATGGTCATCGTTTGGGCCGGTACTTTTGCCCTGATGATCTAAAAGCAAACTGTGCAATGAAAAACAGGAGCCATCAGGCTCCTGTTTGCATTTTTGAGGTCGGTGTTTATTCCGCGTTTTCGTGAATATGTTTGCTGCTGGCGGGTAGTAAACCATCGGCACGGAACATCGCTTTAATCCCACGAATCGCCTGACGAATACGGTCGCGGTTTTCAATCAGTGCAAAGCGAACATGCGTGTCGCCGTAGTCGCCAAAGCCAATCCCCGGAGAGACACAGACCTTCGCTTCGTTCAGCAGCTTCTTGGCAAATTCCAGCGAGCCCATGGCAGCATACGGTTCCGGGATTTTCGCCCAGACATACATCGAAGCCTTCGGCATTTCGACCATCCAGCCCGCTTCATGCAGCCCTTTTACCAGTACATCACGGCGGCGTTTGTACTGTTCAGCAATGTCGCGCACGCACTGCTGATCGCCCTCCAGCGCCGCAATCGCTGCCACCTGCAACGGCGTAAAGGTGCCGTAATCGTGATAGCTTTTAATACGTGCCAACGCGCTGACCAGCGTTTTGTTGCCAACCATAAAGCCGATACGCCAGCCCGCCATGTTGTAACTTTTCGACAGGGTAAAGAACTCGACCGCCACGTCGCGTGCGCCCGGCACCTGCATGATTGACGGCGCTTTCCAGCCATCGTAGACGATATCGGCATAGGCCAGGTCATGGACCACCAGCACATCGTAGCGTTTTGCCAGCGCCACAACCTTCTCAAAGAATTCCAGTTCCACGCATTGCGCGGTTGGGTTCGACGGGAAGCCGAGGATCATCATCTTCGGTTTCGGATAACTTTCGCGAATGGCGCGTTCCAGTTCGTTGAAGAAATCGACACCTTCCACCAGCGGCACTGAGCGTACCTGCGCCCCGGCAATCACCGCGCCGTAAATATGAATCGGGTAGCTTGGATTAGGCACCAGTACAGTGTCACCATGATCCAGCGTCGCCAGCATCAGATGCGCCAGTCCCTCTTTCGAACCAATGGTGACGATGGCTTCTGATTCCGGGTCGATCTCGACGTCGTAGCGATCCTGATACCAGCGGGAAATGGCGCGACGTAGCCGCGGAATGCCGCGTGACGTGGAGTAACCATGCGTGTCCGGGCGCTGGGCCACCGTACATAATTTTTCGACGATATGCGGCGGAGTCGCACCGTCCGGGTTACCCATACTGAAATCGATAATATCTTCGCCGCGCCGACGCGCAGCCATTTTCAGTTCAGCGGTAATATTAAAAACGTAGGGCGGGAGACGATCAATGCGCGTAAAGCGACGTTCAGGGCGAGTGTCAGCCATAATTTCCTCAGATTAACGTTAGCGCCCGGACCGTCCGAGCGACGCTGCCACGATGGTGGCTGTTTTGAAAATAGCCTGATTAATTTCTGTCTGTCCAGCGTTTTAGAACATTTTTATCAATGGCTTTAAATGAGGAACTCCACTTCAAAAACAGGAAATTTATCTGCGCTAACAAGAAAATTACCACTCATTTTATTAACATTATAATTTCAATAAATTTACCAAGCAGATGTGCATTATCAAGAGATGCATTGCCAATACACCATTTATCTTTCAATCCCCTTTTAAAATTGTGGTTTTTCCTCAAAAACGGCCTGCTGGTCATCAGCCTTCAGGTTACCTATCATAGAGGTTTAATCCTTATTCAGAGTCACCCGTGCACGAAATATTCAACATGCTGCTGGCGGTCTTCGATCGGGCAGCGTTAATGCTTATCTGCCTGTTCTTTCTCATCCGTATCCGCCTGTTTCGCGAACTGTTGCACAAGTCGGCGCACTCCCCAAAAGAGCTGCTCGCTGTTACCGCCATTTTCTCGCTGTTCGCCCTGTTCAGCACCTGGTCCGGCGTTCCCGTAGAAGGCTCGCTAGTGAACGTTCGTATTATCGCGGTGATGTCAGGCGGGATTCTGTTTGGCCCGTGGGTAGGCATCATTACCGGCGTGATTGCGGGTATTCACCGGTATTTAATTGATATCGGCGGCGTGACGGCGATCCCCTGCTTTATCACCAGCATTCTGGCGGGTTGTATATCGGGCTGGATCAACCTGAAAATCCCCAAAGCACAGCGCTGGCGCGTCGGTATTCTCGGCGGCATGTTATGTGAAACGTTGACCATGATTCTGGTGATTGTCTGGGCACCAACTACCGCGTTGGGGATCGATATCGTCTCTAAAATCGGCATTCCGATGATCCTCGGTAGCGTCTGTATCGGCTTTATTGTGCTGCTGGTGCAAAGCGTTGAGGGCGAAAAAGAGGCCAGCGCCGCGCGGCAGGCCAAGCTGGCGCTGGATATCGCCAACAAAACGCTGCCGCTGTTTCGCCATGTCAATAGCGAGTCATTACGCAAAGTTTGTGAAATTATCCGCGATGATATTCATGCCGATGCGGTGGCGATTACCAATACCGATCATGTGCTGGCCTATGTTGGCGTGGGTGAACACAACTATCAGAATGGCGATGACTTCATTAGCCCGACTACCCGACAGGCGATGAATTACGGAAAAATCATCATTAAAAACAATGATGAAGCCCACCGCACACCAGAGATTCATTCCATGCTGGTGATCCCATTGTGGGAGAAAGGCGTTGTGACCGGAACACTGAAAATTTACTACTGCCACGCGCATCAGATTACGTCATCATTACAGGAAATGGCGGTCGGTCTGTCGCAAATCATCTCCACGCAACTGGAGGTTTCACGCGCCGAGCAGCTACGTGAAATGGCAAATAAGGCAGAGCTTCGCGCCCTGCAAAGCAAAATTAATCCCCATTTCCTGTTTAACGCTTTGAACGCTATTTCATCGTCAATCCGTCTGAATCCGGATACCGCTCGCCAGCTGATCTTTAATCTGTCGCGTTATCTGCGCTATAACATTGAATTAAAAGACGATGAGCAAATCGATATCAAAAAAGAGCTGTATCAAATTAAAGACTATATTGCCATTGAGCAGGCCCGCTTTGGCGACAAGCTGACGGTTATCTATGATATTGATGAAGAGGTGAATTGCTGCATTCCCAGCCTGCTGATCCAGCCGCTGGTGGAGAACGCCATTGTCCACGGTATTCAGCCTTGCAAAGGTAAAGGCGTTGTCACCATCAGCGTTGCAGAGTGCGGTAATCGGGTACGCATTGCGGTGCGGGATACCGGGCACGGCATCGATCCAAAGGTGATTGAGCGGGTCGAAGCGAACGAAATGCCGGGCAATAAAATTGGCCTGCTGAATGTCCATCATCGCGTGAAGTTATTGTATGGCGAGGGGCTGCATATCCGCCGCCTGGAACCGGGGACGGAAATTGCGTTTTACATTCCTAACCAACGCACCCCAGTCGCCTCACAGGCTACGTTATTGCTTTGAGCCGGAGTGATATTGTGAAAGTCATCATTGTTGAAGACGAATTCCTGGCACAACAGGAACTGAGCTGGCTAATTAAAGAGCATAGCCAGATGGAGATTGTCGGCACCTTTGACGACGGTCTGGACGTGTTGAAGTTTTTGCAGCATAACCGCGTCGACGCCATTTTTCTGGATATCAATATTCCGTCGCTGGATGGCGTGTTGCTGGCGCAAAACATCAGCCAGTTCGCCCATAAACCGTTTATTGTGTTCATCACCGCGTGGAAAGAACATGCGGTAGAAGCATTTGAACTGGAAGCGTTTGACTACATTCTCAAACCGTATCAGGAGTCACGCATTACCGGGATGCTGCAAAAACTGGAAGCAGCCTGGCAACAACAGCAGACCAGCAGTACGCCTGCCGCGACGGTAACGCGTGAGAATGACACCATTAATCTGGTGAAAGATGAGCGAATCATTGTCACGCCAATTAACGATATCTATTACGCCGAAGCGCACGAGAAAATGACCTTTGTCTATACGCGGCGTGAATCCTACGTAATGCCGATGAACATTACCGAGTTTTGCAGCAAGCTGCCGCCGTCGCATTTTTTCCGCTGCCATCGCTCATTTTGTGTCAATCTGAACAAAATCCGCGAGATCGAACCGTGGTTTAATAACACCTATATTCTGCGGCTGAAAGATCTGGATTTTGAAGTGCCGGTCAGCCGCAGCAAAGTTAAAGAATTCCGCCAGTTAATGCATCTTTAATCGGGAACTTTCATGAAAGCACCAGGCTTGCCCGCCGATCAACAATTTTTCGCCGATCTGTTCAGCGGCCTGGTGCTTAACCCGCAACTACTGGGGCGCGTCTGGTTTGCCAGCCAGCCTGCCTCATTGCCAGTGGGCAGTTTATGTATTGATTTTCCCCGTCTGGATATCGTGCTACGCGGCGAATACGGCAATCTGCTGGAAGCAAAGCAGCAACGTATGGTGGAAGGAGAAATGCTGTTTATTCCGGCACGCGCGGCTAATTTACCGGTCAACAACAAACCGGTGATGCTGTTAAGCCTGGTGTTCGCTCCGACCTGGCTTGGGTTATCGTTTTACGATAGCCGCACCACGTCGTTGTTGCATCCTGCTCGCCAGATCCAGCTTCCCAGCCTGCAACGCGGTGAAGGTGAAGCGATGCTTACCGCCCTCACCCATCTTAGCCGTTCACCGCTGGAGCAGAATATCATTCAGCCACTGGTGTTAAGTTTGCTGCATCTTTGCCGCAACGTGGTGAATATGCCACCGGGCAATTCGCAGCCGCGCAGCGATTTTCTCTATCACAGCATTTGTAACTGGGTTCAGGATAATTATGCCCAGCCGCTCACCCGCGAGAGCGTGGCGCAGTTTTTTAATATCACGCCCAATCATCTGTCAAAACTGTTTGCCCAACATGGGACGATGCGTTTTATCGAGTATGTTCGCTGGGTGCGAATGGCGAAGGCGAGGATGATTTTGCAGAAATATCATCTGTCGATTCATGAAGTGGCGCAGCGTTGCGGTTTTCCGGATAGCGATTATTTTTGTCGCGTCTTCCGGCGTCAGTTTGGTCTGACGCCGGGAGAGTACAGCGCCCGCTTTCGGGGCTAACTTCAGAAGGTTAATTCCGTTTCCAGCAGCGTCAGGATGCTTTGCGCATCTTGCGCGGCGAACAGCGACTGGCGGAAGTTTTTATTCACCAGTTTACGCGCCAGCTGCGAGAAGACTTTCACATGATTCATCCCTTCGTTAGCGCCCAGTGTCAGCATGATCACCAGTTCGACTTCGCCCATTTCTGACTGCCAGTCAACCGGTTTCACCAGCCGGGCAATGCTGATACTGGAATGACGGATCCACTGAGATTTGGTGTGCGGGATCGCTACGCCAAAACCAACGCCGGTGGTAACAATCTCTTCCCGCTGCCAGACATCCTCTTCCAGCTCGAACGGATGTTCAGTACGCCCGTTAACGCCGAGGTTGCCGCACAGAAACTGGATCGCCTGCTCTTTATTACTAACGGCCTGATCAACGAAGATATTCTCCAGCGCCAGCAGCGGGCGAACGTCTTCTTCCGGCGTAAAGGCGGTGAGTAACGCTTCAATTTCCTGCGCGCTGCGACATTCACACGCCTGACGTGCCAGTTCCCGACACGCCTCGCTATCCAGTTGACGAAGCTGGCTTTTCACCGCCGGAATGCGCGGGCTACTCATACTCAGCTCATCCAGGCCCAGCCCAAGCAGTAGCGGCAGATAACGGCTTTCACCGCCCAGTTCACCGCAAATTCCTACCCATTTGCCCCGCTGATGCGCAGTGGTAACTATTTGCTGCAACATGCGCAGGAACGATGGCGTAATCGGGTTATATAGCGGCGATACACGCGGGTTATTACGATCGACCGCATACAGATACTGGGTCATATCGTTAGAACCGATACTGAAGAAATCGACCTCATCGCAGAAGTGATCGATGATGTAGCACACCGATGGCACTTCCACCATGATACCCAGCGTAATCGTCTCTGCATGACGCAGGCCATCGCGCTTAAGCTCAACGATCGCTTTTTGGATCTCGCCCTTCACCCATAAGATCTGATCGAGGCTGTGGACCATCGGGATCATCAACTGGGCGTTGCCGAAACTGGCGGCGCGCAAAATAGCCCGCAGTTGAGTGCGGAACAGGCCAGCAAATTCCGGGTAAATTCGTACCGCACGATAGCCGAGGAACGGGTTCTCTTCCTGGGGAATGTTGAGGTAAGGAATGCTTTTATCGCCGCCGATGTCCATTGTGCGGAAGATAATCGGCTTGTCGCCCGCGGCCAGTAGCACCTGCTGGTAGGCTTCAAATTGCTCCTGCTCGTCCGGCGCGCTGTCGCGATCCATATAGAGCATTTCGGTACGGAACAGCCCGACGCCTTCCGCGCCGTTGGCAAACGCGCCAGGCGCTTCCAGAGCGGTGCCAATATTCGCCGCGATATCAATACGCTTGTTATCACGGGAATAAGCCAGCTGCGCGGCAGCCTGCGCCTGTTGTTTTTGGCGTTTATCCGCCAGCGTCTGCGCGACCTGATAATAACCGCTCACCGCGTCATTCGGGTTAATCGCCAGCACGCCGCACTGGGCGTCAAGCACTGCCGGTTGCCCGGCATAACGGGCAATCGCATCCAGCGGCAGGCCGCTCAGTACCGGGATCGCCGAGGCGCGGGCCAGAATCAGGGTATGCGAGGTGCGCCCGGTTTTCTCCAGAATCATGCCCGCAAGATTTTTTAAATCGAGGCTCAAAAACTGGCTTGGGGTTAAATCTTCAGCCACCAGAATAGTCGGTTTTTCAAGCACCAGATTATTGCGCGGTTTTAGTTCCGGCCAGGTGATATGCAGTAACTGTTCGCTGATATCGCGAATGTCGCTGACCCGCTCGCGCAGATAATCGCTGGCAGAAGCAGAAAGTTTGGCACAAACCTGCTCCATATTGCTGATGATCGCCGCCCCCAGCCCCTGATGCTGTTCTGCCATCAGGTGACGGATATTGCCTGCAAATTCATCATCCTGAATCAGCGACAAATGGGCGCTGAGGATAGTTTTGCTTTCGCCGTCACGCTCACGCAGCTGCTGGTTCAGTTGCTCGGCAAGCGTTGCCAGGCTGTGCTCCAGCCGGGTGGAGTCTTGCGCACTGGCCGGGATGGCCCGATAACTGTCGAGGCTGTCGCTCTGTAACAGGGTCAGCGTACCCACGCCGACGCCGCTTGCCAGCACATTGCCGTACAGTAAATCAGGATTCAGACGGCTTAATGAACGCGGCAGCGGATGCGCCGTCAGTTCTGCCTGTGTTGGCTGGATGCTGTCGCTGTCGATAAAGCGCACCTGGATGTACTCTTCCAGCACGCGCCGCGCCTGCTCTTCATCGCTGCCGCTAATGTTCAGGCTGCAACTGTCATTAAATAAAGTGCCGGTGCCAATCAGCGCCAGCGAACTTTTCGCATCGGCCTTTGCGTTCTGGCGATGGTTAATAAAAGTGATTTCGCTTTGCCACTGGCTGCACTGTTCTTTAAGTTCCCACGCCGGACGAGCATGAATACCGTTAGGCAAAGGACAGAGAAATTGAATCGTTAACATAACCGCTCCGGGTTAATCAGGAGATCATCTGAAATCCGTCAGTTGAACAACCGTCTCACGCGTAAGACGTTGAATAAGGGCAGATAAAAGTTGCTGCATCTGCAAAATGTCGCGGCAATCGGCAATCGATGCCGCACAATGTCCGTGGCGCGTCGCTGGCCCCATCACCACCGTGGGTACGCCGGTGCCAGTTAAATGCACCGCTCCGCCATCTGTGCCGCCGTTGCTGAACATATCCGCCTGCAACGGTACGCCAATTTCTGCCGCCACGGTTTCAATCCACGCGGTAAGTTTTGGCGGCGCAATCAGCGACTTGTCGCTTAATACCAGCATCGGCCCGTTACCAATCTGGCGATGGTTAGCCGCGCCATAATCAAAGTTTTTCGCCCAGCAGGCGGTATCAAGCACAATGGCGACATCCGGCGACACCGCGCGGGTGGCAGTTTTCCCGCCGCGTAATCCCACCTCTTCGCTGGAACTTGCCACCAGCCACACTTCCGCAGGCAGTTCGGCGTCGTGCAGCTCACGCAGTAACGTCACCAGCAGATAGCAACCGAGGCGGTCATCAAAGGCTTTCCCCATCACTCGCTGGTGGGGTAGAACCTGAAAAGTTGTATCAAAGGTGACGCGATCGCCTGGACGAATTCCCGCCTGCATCACTTCGTCATACGAGCGAGCGCCAATGTCCACGCGCATGGTGCTGACGTCATTTCCCTGCCGGTCGCCATCAAGCAGACCGGGAATTTTGCACTCTTCACGGGTGGTGATGCGCACCGGCTGCAGCTGGCGGGCAGCCATGCGCACGTTACCAACTGGCAGCACATCAATCGCCCCTTCGCGGGAGATGCTGCGCACCATAAATCCCACTTCATCCATATGCGCACAGATCATCACCTTCGGACCTGTCGATTCATTGAGGCGGATCAGCACCGATCCCAGACCATCAAATCGCACCTCCTTTTGCAGGCGATCCGCTTCTTCCAGCAGGATCTGCCGCACTTCCTGTTCCGAGGAGGCGATCGCATCTGCCTCGCTCAACGCTTTTAATAGCGATAAATCCATTATGCCTCTCCCGTGAGCAACACTGTTTTCGGCATGGCGTAGAGCACTTCTGCGCCTTGCGGGGTGACCAGCACAACATCCTCGATGCGCACGCCCCCTTGCCCTGGCAAATAAATCCCCGGCTCCACGGTCAGTAACATGCCTGGCTGTAGCGTCGTGGTGTCCCGCGGTGAAAAACGCGGATCTTCATGGACTTCAATGCCGATAGCATGACCGGTGTTATGACCGAAATAGTCGCCATAACCGGCTTCTGTAATCACCCGGCGCGCGGCGTCGTCAACCTGCTGGCAACGCACGCCGGGGCGAATCGCGGAGATTGCCGCGAGCTGTGCCTGCAAAACAATCTGATAGACGTCAAACAGCGGGTGAGATTCGGCGCTCACCCCTTCGCCATTCACCAGCAAGGTACGCGTCATATCAGAGCAGTAGCCCTGATACAGCGCACCGAAATCGAGAGTGACAAACTCGCCCGCTGCAACAATCTTGTCGCTGGCTTTGCCGTGCGGTAGCGCCCCACGCCAGCCGCTGGCGACAATGGTATCGAAAGAGGCTTTTTCTGCGCCCTGCTGGCGCATAAACCACTCCAGTTCAGCGGCTATCTCGCGCTCGCTCATCCCCGCCTGAATAAAGCGGCGAATATGCTCAGCACCGCGATCGGCAATCCCACAGGCGAGGCGGATTTTCTCCACCTCCTCTGGCGTTTTGATTTGCCGCAGCACATCCGGCGTGGCGCTAACCAGTTTCGCATTGAGTTCAGACTGCCAGCGGTGCGCGGTTTCCCAACATACCTGCTGGCCTTCAAAACCGAGCGTTTGCAACTGCTCATCGGCAATGATTTGATTGACGATAGTGGTAAGCGTGTTCGTCGCGTCAAGCAAATGCAGCTGGTAGCCTTGCGTGCGGGCTTCTACATCCGCGTAATAGCGCGAGTCCACCAGAATGTGCGCACTTTCACGGCTAATCAGCACATAGCCTGATCCGGTGGAGATCCCCAGATGCGGCTGTTTGTTCTGCCGTGAGGAGAGAAGCACCGCATCCAGTTGTTGCGCCTTAAGCCAGTCACGCAGCGAAGCGAGTAATGTCATCTGGATTTTCCTTCTTACAGGCTATCGATTAACAATTTGCCTTTACGGAACATCATCAGACGCAGGAACACCACCATCAGCGCAGTTATGACTGCCCCCAGCGCGATCCCCGCCATGTAGACGCCGAGGTTAGTGACCAGCGGCCATGCCCAGATAGCGGACTCCGGGAACCATTGCACTGCGCCCAGCCAGACTGCAGCGGTTGAGCCGACAATCGCGCCGACCATATAGGACGGAATGGCGGTGATGGGGCTTTCCAATGCAAACGGAATCGCACCTTCACTGATCCCCATAAAGGCCAGGAACATGGCGGTTTTACCCTGCGGATAAAGCTGAGCGTTGAACAGGCGTTTGCCGGTTAAACGGCGGTCGATAATGGTCGCCAGACCCAGACCAATCGGCGGAATAACGATAGCGATAGAACGTGCGGTGACCGGTAATACGTGGTCCGTGGTAAAGCTGAAGGCAACGAAACCAGCTGCTTTGTTGATCGGGCCACCAAGGTCGATTGCTGTCGCCGCGGCGATCCCCATCGCGTACATCAGCGCGCCCTTCTCACCTGCGGCAGTCAGCACGGTACGGATACCGCCGTTGATCCAGCCGCCAAAGGGGGTGATGACGTAGTACATCGCCAGCATGACAAAAATGGCGGAAAGAATCGGTAGCAAAAAAGTGGTTTTGAACGCTAACAGGAAATCCGGTAACTGGATTTTCTGGTTCATCCATTTCACAAGGTAACCAGCAACGATAGAAATAATCAGGGCACCAATGAAGGTGGACGGCACCGGCGAAGAGGTCGCCCATTGCATAGTGCTGGGATCGAAGTTCAGCAGTTGCGTCGGCTGGGTAGACATCAAGCCGCCGATAAAACCAGCCGGGAACGCCAGTTTGCCACCGATAGAGTTCGCCACAAATGCAGCAAACATCGGAATGGCGAAACCAAACAACACGCCGCCGAAGGATTGCGACAGCCAGGCAAATTTCAGTAAGGAAAGGTCGAAACCGGAGAATTTCCCGCTATTAAGAGCATCCATGATGCCGATATCAGCAGGAATTTTAAGCCAGCTATAAGCAATCAGCTGGCTGAAAGCGAGGATCACACCGCCCATAATTAAGGTCGGCACCATGCGTGAAATCCCTGACATCACATGCTGCGGGAGTTCACCCCAGAAGCTGCTTTTAGAGGCCTGCGGATTCTTAACTGCCGCTGCCGCACCGGATGCGCCAGGCACAACGGTTGCACTGCGTTTTTTAATGGCCATAACAATTATCCCTGTCGAATATTACTGTTGTTCAGAGGCAATCATCTCTTCGATTTCTTTGATGATGCCCGCAGCGTTTTTAATTGCGTCCTGCAAAGTGATTTCATAAACGTCGCGTGATTCGAAACGTTCGTTATCTTCCGGGGTAACCGCCACGGAGTGGATGATGATGGTCGCTTCGGCGATATCCTGCGCGGTCAGACGATTCTGGATACCGTCCGCACCCTGGGTTTCAATTTTCACTTCATAACCGGCTTCTACCGCCGCTTCTTCCAGCGCCTGAGCGGCCATAAAGGTGTGAGCCAGGCCCATTGGGCAGGCACATAAGGCAATCAGTTTCTTACTCATCGTTAATTCCTCGTTCAGTGATAGTTGACGAGTGAAATT
The DNA here is from genome assembly GCF_046486065.1 of Escherichia sp. WS547. Taxonomy (NCBI): domain Bacteria; kingdom Pseudomonadati; phylum Pseudomonadota; class Gammaproteobacteria; order Enterobacterales; family Enterobacteriaceae; genus Escherichia; species Escherichia sp. WS547. The sequence continues at coordinate 294,971 of NZ_JBJQMA010000001.1, forward strand.
ATGAACGTGCAAAACAAATCGCCGTTACCAGACAAATAATGCATTTACTGGAGAATTAATCCCGCTGCACGGAAGTGTGACGCAGGTCGGCCTTGTGAGGGGACACAAAGGAAAATTGAATTAACTGTATGATTTAAAAGATTATCGGGAGAGTTACCTCCCGATATAACAGGAAGGAGTTACAGAATGTGGCCTAAGGTCTGGCGTAAATGTGCGCCGGAACCGAGAAGGCCCGGATTGTCATGGACAATGAGATACACCGGAATATCATGGACATATTCTTTAAAGCGCCCTTTATCCTCAAATGCGGCACGGAAACCGGAGGCTTTGAAGAACTCAAGGAAACGTGGCACGATGCCACCTGCAATATAAACCCCACCGAAAGTTCCCAGCGTCAATGCAAGGTTGCCGCCAAAACGACCCATAATCACACAAAATAGCGACAACGCGCGGCGACAATCGGTGCAGCTGTCAGCCAGCGCGCGTTCAGTAATATCTTTTGGCTTGAGATTTTCTGGCAGGCGGTTGTCGGCTTTCACAATCGCGCGATACAAATTCACCAGCCCAGGACCAGAAAGCACGCGCTCTGCCGAAACATGACCAATTTCTGCACGCAGTATTTCGAGGATAATGGCCTCTTCTTCACTATTCGGCGCAAAATCAACGTGACCGCCTTCGCCTGGCAAACTTACCCAACGCTTATCGACATGGACCAGATGCGCAACCCCAAGCCCCGTTCCGGCACCGTAAACCGCAATAGGCTTACCTTCGACCGGTTCTGCGCCACCAAACTGAATCAGATGCTCTTTTTTCAGCATCGGGATCGCCATCGATACAGCGGTAAAATCGTTAATAATTTCCAGATGGCTAAAACCGAGATTCTTTTTCATTTCGGCAATTGAGAACGCCCAGGTATGGTTGGTCATTGCCACCCAGTCACCGGTAATTGGGCAAGCGATGGCAATACAGCCGTCTTTCACCTCGACCTTATGTTCTTCAAGATAAACGCGAATGACCGCTTCGAGGCTGGGGTAATCAAGCCCTGAATAGGTCTTAGCCTGCGAGATTTCACCACTGGCAATATCACACAGAGCAAGACGTGCGTTGGTGCCGCCCACATCACCGACTAATGCATACTTTGTCATTCTTCAACTGCTCCGCTAAAGTCAAAATAATTCTTTCTCACACTGTAAATACCTGGGGGCATAACAACAACGCCGGAAAGGCAGGCTCCCTGTAAATATCGATCTGGGTCACACAATTACTTTATCGTTTCAGCACCAATTGCAGCGATGCCTTTTTGCAAGCTGGGCAAACTAAGTATCTGACCCCGCATAAGGAATAGAACATGCTCCATCCGCGAGCCAGAACCATGTTGTTATTATCGCTCCCCGCCGTGGCAATTGGGATTGCGTCCAGTCTTATTCTGATTGTGGTGATGAAAATCGCCTCGGTATTACAGAATTTGCTCTGGCAACGACTGCCGGGAACTCTGGGGATAGCCCAGGATTCACCTCTCTGGATCATCGGTGTATTAACGCTAACGGGTATTGCAGTGGGGTTGGTTATCCGTTTCAGCCAGGGTCATGCCGGACCAGACCCCGCCTGTGAACCGCTGATCGGCGCACCAGTTCCGCCCTCTGCGCTACCAGGACTTATCGTAGCATTAATTCTTGGTCTTGCTGGTGGCGTCAGCCTGGGGCCAGAACATCCGATCATGACCGTCAATATCGCCCTTGCGGTTGCCATTGGCGCTCGTCTGTTACCGCGCGTCAACCGAATGGAGTGGACTATTTTAGCCTCTGCCGGAACCATCGGCGCGCTGTTTGGCACACCTGTTGCGGCGGCGTTGATATTTTCGCAAACCTTAAATGGTAGTAGTGAAGTTCCGCTATGGGATCGTCTTTTTGCGCCGTTAATGGCGGCAGCAGCTGGTGCACTTACTACCGGATTATTTTTCCATCCCCATTTTTCACTGCCCATTGCGCATTACGGACAAATGGAAATGACCGATATTCTCAGCGGTGCAATTGTCGCGGCGATTGCCATCGCAGCAGGGATGGTCGCCGTATGGTGCTTACCACGGTTGCACGCGATGATGCATCAAATGAAAAATCCGGTGCTCGTGCTGGGTATTGGCGGATTTATTCTCGGTATTCTGGGGGTTATTGGTGGACCAGTTTCGCTGTTTAAAGGGCTGGATGAGATGCAGCAGATGGTGGCAAATCAGGCTTTCAGCACCAGCGATTACTTTTTGCTGGCGGTAATTAAACTTGCCGCCCTGGTCGTTGCTGCCGCCAGTGGCTTTCGCGGTGGGCGAATCTTCCCGGCAGTGTTTGTCGGCGTGGCATTAGGGTTGATGCTGTATGAGCACGTACCCGCCGTTCCAGCGGCAATAACCGTTTCCTGCGCTATTCTCGGCATCGTGCTGGTGGTAACACGCGATGGCTGGTTAAGTCTTTTTATGGCGGCAGTCGTTGTACCCAATACCACATTGCTACCGCTGCTCTGTATCGTCATGCTTCCGGCTTGGCTGTTATTAGCAGGTAAGCCGATGATGATGGTCAATCGTCCGAAGCAACAGCCACCCCACGATAACGTTTAGCAAAAAATGCTCTCCTTTATGATTTAAGAGTTATGGCGATGATACAGGGCTTTACCTCCCCGTAACATTGCGTTAACAGGCCGCTGACGGCTTCGATCGTGAAGGAGAATAACAATGTTCAGGTCACTGTTTCTGGCGGCCGCCCTGATGGCATTTACCCCGCTTGCGGCAAACGCAGGTGAAATCACCCTACTGCCATCAATCAAATTACAAATTGGCGATCGCGATCATTACGGTAATTACTGGGACGGTGGTCACTGGCGCGACCGTGACTACTGGCATCGCAATTATGAATGGCGTAAGAACCGCTGGTGGCGTCATGATAATGGCTACCATCGTGGCTGGGATAAGCGTAAAGCGTATGAGCGTGGCTATCGTGAAGGCTGGCGCGATCGTGACGATCATCGCGGAAAAGGCCGCGGACATGGGCATCGCCATTAAACGCGTCCGTCAATGGAGCACAATGCCTGATGCGACGCTAGCGCGTCTTATCAGACCTACAAACCGTCTCTTTAACGCATAGGGCGGATAAGGCGTTTTACGCCGCATCCGCCAGTGATGCCTGGTACGACGCCAGTTGAACTATAGCCCCAGCGCCGTACCCACTAACAACCAGATATTCAGAGCCACTACCAGCACCACAATCACCCAGCCTGTCTGTTTTACGCGTTTGCTGTTCACCAGATCGCCCATCAACTTGCTGTCACTGGTGAAAATCAGCAGTGGAACCAGCGCCAGGGCGATACCAAAACTTAACAACACCTGACTCATAACCAGAATCCGTGTCGGATCTAATCCCATCAGAATGACAATAAATGATGGCAACATAGTGACTGTACGACGCACCCACAGCGGGATATGAAAGCGAATGAAGCCCTGCATCACCACCTGCCCCGCCAGTGTCCCCACCACCGTTGAAGACAGTCCGGCAGCAACCAGGCTTAATCCAAAGACCGTTGCCGCAGCATGGCTTAACAACGGTTGCAGCGTCAGATAAGCCTCATCAAGATCGGCAACACCAGTATGACCAGAAAAGTGGAACGCCGCCGCAGCTGTAGCCATCATCGCCAGATTGACAAAACCGGCAATAGTCATGGCGATAGCCACATCCCATTTGGTGGCGGAATAACGTTGTTGACGCGAACCGCCATGTAAATGCTGAGTGAGCGAAGAGTGCAAATAAATCACATGCGGCATAATCGTCGCCCCCAACACGCCTGCTGCCAGGAAGACCGCCTCCGAAGTAGGTAAACTCGGGATCACCATTCCTTTACCCAGCTGCGCCAGGTTAGGCTGGGAGAAAATCAACTCGACAATGTAAGCCGCGGCAACAAACAACAGTAACCCACCAATCACTTTCTCCAGCGGTTTTTGCCCGCGACGTTGCAGCATTAAAATCAGGAAAGTCGCGATCCCCGTCAGCACCGCGCCCTGCAACAACGAAACACCAAGAATGAGTTTAAAACCGATCGCCGCACCAATAAATTCCGCCAGGTCGGTTGCCATCGCAATAATTTCTGCCTGAACCCAATAGAACCACACTACGGGACGCGGATAGTGATCACGAATCTGCTCCGCCAGATTTTTACCGGTGGCAATCCCCAGTTTGGCAGAGAGGATCTGAATCAGCATCGCCATCAGGTTGGCCCAAACGACAACCCACAGTAGCTGATAGCCGAAGCTGGCACCCGCCTGAATATTGGTCGCAAAGTTACCGGGATCGATATAACCAATCGCCGCAATGAACGCAGGTCCCATTAATGCGAGCCTCATCTTGCGCGCCGCCCGTCCGCTGCTACTCTCAACGCGATAGTTCGTCATCTTGTGCCTCTAAAACATAGCCTTTGCTATGTTTCATGCTATGCCAAACGAGAATGATTATCAAATTCATTTAAATGGGTTGTGGTGATTTCTCTGATAGACCAGGATTATGACTACGAAAAGATTGATGACTTGAATGTTATGGTTATGTTTAATGTTAGCACATTTACATAACTTTCAGCTTCCATACACAACATAGCAGAAATGTATGACAGCTCACTATTTTTGAAGCTTGTCACAGGACGTCATTATAGTGTGTGTCAGATCTCGTTTTCCTTAACCATGTTACATAGAATGTGCACGGAAATTTAACCTGCCTCATATTTGGAGCAAATATGGACCGCGTCCTTCATTTTGTACTGGCACTTGCCGTTGTTGCGATTCTCGCACTGCTGGTAAGCAGCGACCGCAAAAAAATTCGTATCCGTTATGTTATTCAACTGCTTGTTATCGAAGTGTTACTGGCGTGGTTCTTCCTGAACTCCGACGTTGGTTTAGGCTTCGTGAAAGGCTTCTCCGAAATGTTCGAAAAACTGCTCGGATTTGCCAACGAAGGGACTAACTTCGTCTTTGGTAGCATGAATGATCAAGGCCTGGCATTCTTCTTCCTGAAAGTGCTGTGCCCAATCGTCTTTATCTCTGCACTGATCGGTATTCTCCAGCACATTCGCGTGTTGCCGGTGATTATCCGCGCAATTGGTTTCCTGCTCTCCAAAGTCAACGGCATGGGCAAACTGGAATCCTTTAACGCCGTCAGCTCCCTGATTCTGGGTCAGTCTGAAAACTTTATTGCCTATAAAGATATCCTCGGCAAAATCTCCCGTAATCGTATGTACACCATGGCTGCAACGGCGATGTCCACCGTGTCGATGTCCATCGTTGGTGCATACATGACCATGCTGGAGCCGAAATATGTCGTTGCGGCGCTGGTACTGAACATGTTCAGCACCTTTATCGTGCTGTCGCTGATCAACCCTTACCGTGTTGATGCCAGCGAAGAGAACATTCAGATGTCCAACCTGCACGAAGGTCAGAGCTTCTTCGAAATGCTGGGTGAATACATTCTGGCAGGTTTCAAAGTGGCCATTATCGTTGCCGCGATGCTGATCGGCTTTATCGCCCTGATCGCCGCGCTGAACGCACTGTTTGCCACCGTGACTGGCTGGTTTGGCTACAGCATCTCCTTCCAGGGCATCCTGGGCTACATCTTCTATCCGATTGCATGGGTGATGGGTGTTCCTTCCAGTGAAGCACTGCAAGTGGGCAGTATCATGGCGACCAAACTGGTTTCCAACGAGTTCGTTGCGATGATGGATCTGCAGAAAATTGCCTCTACACTCTCTCCGCGTGCTGAAGGCATCATCTCTGTGTTCCTGGTTTCCTTCGCTAACTTCTCTTCAATCGGGATTATCGCAGGTGCAGTTAAAGGCCTGAATGAAGAGCAAGGTAACGTGGTTTCTCGCTTCGGTCTGAAGCTGGTTTACGGCTCTACCCTGGTGAGTGTGCTGTCTGCGTCAATCGCAGCACTGGTGCTGTAAGACCATACATAAAAAAGCCGGGGATAATTCCCCGGTTTTTTTTACGCCTGTTAATCAGCTAATGGCTGCGGGCGACCAATCAAATACCCTTGCAGATATTGCACCCCGAGCTTATGCAATAGCGCCTGCTGCTGTTGCGTCTCGACAAACTCCGCGACCACACTCAATGACTTCGCTTTCGCCAGATCGGTAATTGATCTCACAATCATCGCATCCAGCGTATTCGTGACGATATCTTTCACAAAGACGCCATCAATTTTGATGATATCAGCCTGCAAACGCTTTAACCGTTCGTAGTTGGCATAGCCGGTGCCAAAGTCATCAATCGCAATCCGGAAACCAAACTTATGCAGTTGCTCGATGTTGTACATGCTGCTTTCTGCGTTAGAAAACGCCTGCTCCTCGGTGATCTCAAGAATGACCGCCTGCGGGGAGATGTGATAACGCTTAAACAGACGAATAATCCGCCCGGCAATATTCTTTTGCAGCAGCGTGAGCGGCATTAAATTGACTGAAAAGCGCGGGCCTTTTTTGTCGCAAGGATGTGTTGCCAGCCACTTCAACAGGGATTCCAGCACTTGCAAATCAAAACGCGCGCTAAGGTTAAACTGAGCAATAAGGGGCAGAAACTTATCCGGGGTCATAATGCCGCCGTCATATTTCAGTCGCGCGAGGATCTCATCATAACCTTCACCCTCTTTGTTGCGAATTGGCTGGGCGTAGAGCAGCAAATCACCCTGATCTAACGCCGTACGAATGGTATTCAGCAATAGCACCTGTTTAGTGGTCTGCCCGGAAACCATCTCCTCTCTGCTATCCAGCGCCAGCACATGGTGATGTGCGCAGGATTGCTCCGCCAGCCAGCTTAACTGCCCCAACAAGGGTTGCAGGGTTTCCTGATTTCCATCAAAACGCCCCCAGGCAGCACCATAGCCCATATCCAGCCCGGTATTGTTCCAATGAATTTGCCGACTATTCAGGATGTTAACCATATGCTGGAGTCGCCCTTCCGTTTCCGGCCCGCTCAGCACTAACAGCAGTTCACTACCCGGCAATTGATACAACTTTTCGTTTTCCTGCATCAACGGCAGCAGCGTACGGTAAATTGATCGGATACAGTGAACGCGCATCATTAAGCCGTAATGACGACTCATAAACTCAAGATTATCAATGCGCAGGCAGCAAAAACTCTTGCCCGCCTCTTGCTCCGGCGCTTGTTCTAACGCACGAAAGTTGGGTAGGAGCGTTAACGGATCGGTCAGCGCCTGCAAATGCCAGCGGCGATTAAGCCATTCACTGCGATGATAAATGCGCACCATATAGAGCAGGCAAACGCTAAAGGAAATCAGCACCGCGAGAATAAATGCCAGCGAATATTCGGTTAGTACCCCTTGCAAAAAGTTCTGGTTGTAATTCAGCAGGCAAAGCGTTGAAACAGCCCAGGTGAGATTTAAAAACGGATAGCGAAGCTTACCGACACCGAGGGTAAAGATGATAAAGAAAACAGGTACCAGGTAACCGGCAATAAAGTCATTCTCATACGATGTGCACATCAGAAGTAGCAGCACGCTAAGAGCTGCCAGCCAGCTTAAGGTAAATGCGCGTTTCTCTTTGCTCAACGACGGAGCGATATCCCTGCGCCACAATATCTGCGCAAAGTGGGGACTTACAATCATGCGAGTGAGATAGTAGAAAAGCATGTTGTAAATCAGCACAGCGGTGAAAAGGCTTAGTAAATCAACGACTGTGAAAATGGCATCCGCATCGCCGAAAAAGGTGGATATCTTTAGCGGGAAATCAAAAAAGCTTCCCACAAGATACATGCTGCATTTGATGCCGATCGGCGTCACCAAACCAAGCCAGAAAAGACGTTGCCAGACATATCGGCTGGTCAATCCATAACGCCAACGCGTCCCCAGCTGCCAGCGTAATATTGCGCAGGCACACAACACAACAAACGTCTGGCTGCCGAGCATGACCGCGGTCTGTAAAAAAGAGAGATGAAAGTTCCACAGATTGGCGCAAAACATCCCGCATAAAACGGGAACGACACCGCGCCAGCCAAAGATAAACAAGATTGACAGCATTACGCACAGTGGCATCCACGCCAGAAAGATATAACTGGAATGGATAATGGCAAGTGGCGAAATAAAACGGGATAGCTGAATAAGTACCACGGTGAGCGTAAACGCTAGTGTGAATATCTTGATATTTTTTATCAGGTTATGCTCCACAAACATGAGTACACTACTCTCACTGATCGGGGTTTTCAGGCACACAAATAATAAGTTTATTCGCATCGCGAAGCAAACAGGGGCCAGCCTGTTGCCGATTTTTCATCCAATGATGCTTTCACCAGGCGGCGCTAACCCGGACGTAGACTGTATTACAAAAGCGGCAAAAAGCAGAGACAAAAAACCCCCGCTTTACAGCGAGGGTTTGAAATTTGGTGGAGCTAAGCGGGATCGAACCGCTGACCTCTTGCATGCCATGCAAGCGCTCTCCCAGCTGAGCTATAGCCCCACGAGGCGTTTACGTACCAAATTTGCTGGGTGCAAAATTTGGTGGAGCTAAGCGGGATCGAACCGCTGACCTCTTGCATGCCATGCAAGCGCTCTCCCAGCTGAGCTATAGCCCCGTCACGTAAAGCTTGTCGAGTTGACGGGCGGCATCATATGAATTCCGCCCGAATGTGTCAACGGCAAATTGCAACGTGTAGTTTCAATCGCTGAAAAATCAGGCAAATGAACAATTTTGGAAAACCGCTCGCATTCAGTAGTTATTCATGTCACGGTTTCCTGTAAAGTGGTGTTATAAAATGAACTACTAATAGACCCACATACATTCAGGGAATTGTTATGTTCAAGGAGAGGATGACGCCAGATGAACTTGCCAGACTGACCGGCTATAGCCGCCAGACCATTAATAAATGGGTACGCAAGGAAGGCTGGACAACGTCACCAAAACCTGGCGTCCAGGGTGGCAAAGCCCGACTGGTTCACGTCAATGAACAGGTTCGTGAATATATTCGCAATGCTGAACGTCCAGAAGGTCAGGGAGAAGCGCCTGCCCTGTCTGGTGATGCGCCGCTTGAAGTGTTGCTGGTGACACTGGCGAAAGAGATGACGCCAGTTGAACAAAAACAGTTTACATCCTTGCTTCTGCGGGAAGGGATTATCGGATTATTACAACGCTTAGGGATTCGCGATAGCAAATAATATGAAAAGATTACGCAATAAAATGACCACCGAAGAACTGGCTGAATGCCTCGGTGTGGCTAAACAAACTGTTAACCGTTGGATCAGAGAAAAAGGCTGGAAAACGGAAAAATTTCCTGGCGTGAAAGGCGGTCGTGCCAGACTTATTCTGGTCGATACGCAAGTTTGCGAGTTTATTCAGAACACGCCAGCCTTCCATAACACGCCGATGCTTCTGGAAGCCGAAGACCCCCTTGCCGAATACGCACCGGGGATTCGCACTCCTGCTTATCGGCAAATCATCAGCGCAATAGACAACATGACTCACAGTGAGCAGGAAAAAGTTGCGCAATTTTTGTCACGCGAAGGAATTCGTCATTTCCTTGCTCGTCTCGACATAGATGAATCAGAATAAATAAAAAACGGCAGGGGTATCTCTCCTGCCGTTTATCTTTTATGCGCTAATTACTGCTGATTTTCGCGTTCAGCAATAAAAGCCAGCGCTTTGTTGATACGCTCGATACTGCGGGTCTTACCGATTGCGTGAACGGTAACATCCAGTGCCGGAGACTGCCCCGCACCGGTAACGGCGACACGCAGCGGCATACCAACTTTACCCATACCCACTTCCAGCTCATCCGCCGTCGCCTGAATAGCGTGATGAACGTTTTCAGTGGTCCAGTCAGTAATCGCGGCCAGTTTGTCACGAACCACTTCCAGCGGCTGACGCGCTACCGGACGCAGATGTTTTTTCGCGGCGTCGGCATCGAACTCAGCAAAATCTTCGTAGAAATAACGGCAGCTCTGTGCCATCTCTTTCAGCGTCTTGCAGCGTTCGCCCAGCAGTTTCACCAGATCAGCCAGCTGCGGGCCGTTACGGGTATCGATATTTTCCTGCTCAATGTGCCACTGTAAGTGAGTAGCAACATACTCCGGCGGCAGCGCGTTAATGTAGTGATGGTTCAGCCACAGCAGCTTGTCGGTGTTGAACGCACTGGCAGATTTGCTGACGGCATTCAGGGTGAAGTATTTGATCATCTCTTCACGAGTGAAGATTTCCTGATCGCCGTGGGACCAGCCCAGACGCACCAGATAGTTCAGCAGTGCTTCTGGCAAATAACCATCATCACGATACTGCATTACGCTGACCGCCCCGTGACGTTTGGACAGTTTTTTGCCGTCATCGCCGTTGATCATAGAAACGTGCGCGTAAACCGGTACCGGCGCTTTCAGTGCTTTAAGAATGTTGATCTGGCGTGGCGTGTTGTTGATATGGTCTTCGCCACGGATAACGTGGGTGATTTCCATATCCCAGTCATCGACAACCACACAGAAGTTATAGGTTGGAGAACCATCGGTACGACGGATAATCAGATCATCCAGCTCCTGGTTGCTGAATTCGATCGGACCACGGATCTGATCGTCAAAAACAACAGAACCTTCCTGCGGGTTAGCAAAACGTACAACACACGGTTCATCATCAGCATGATGCTCATGGCTGTGGCGGCAGCGACCGTCATAACGCGGCTTCTCACCTTTCGCCATTTGCTCTTCGCGCAGCGCTTCCAGGCGCTCTTTAGAGCAATAGCATTTATAAGCTGTGCCCTCTTCCAGCATCTGATCGATCACCGCGTTGTAGCGATCAAAACGTTTGGTCTGGTAGTACGGACCTTCATCCCACTCCAGGCTCAGCCAGTTCATGCCATCCATAATGGCTTCGATAGCTTCCGGCGTGGAACGCTCAAGATCGGTGTCTTCAATACGCAGCACGAACTCACCGCCGTGATTACGTGCAAAAAGCCAGGAGTAAAGAGCAGTACGCGCGCCGCCAACGTGCAGATAGCCTGTTGGGCTTGGCGCGAAGCGAGTTTTGATTTTCATGAAATGGCCTTACGTTTAGAAAGATGCCGACAACCGGCAAATCCTGGAAAAATTGAGTGGGCGATATTCTATCACTCCCGCCTGATTCCTCAATGTAGTTCGGGTTGCAACCTTACGCATTATTGTTTTCGTTGACAAATTGCGCAACACGGTCTGTTTTGCGATCATCTTGCTTAAATTTACGACGAACGAACAATTTCTTTAGAAAATGCGTTGACTCATTTTGAACTCTCCCTATAATGCGACTCCACACAGCGGGGGTGATTAGCTCAGCTGGGAGAGCACCTCCCTTACAAGGAGGGGGTCGGCGGTTCGATCCCGTCATCACCCACCAACTACTTTATGTAGTCTCCGCCGTGTAGCAAGAAATTGAGAAGTGGGTGATTAGCTCAGCTGGGAGAGCACCTCCCTTACAAGGAGGGGGTCGGCGGTTCGATCCCGTCATCACCCACCACTTTCTCGCCAGCTAAATTTCTTGTAAAAATGTGAAGTACCGAAGTGGGTGATTAGCTCAGCTGGGAGAGCACCTCCCTTACAAGGAGGGGGTCGGCGGTTCGATCCCGTCATCACCCACCACTTCGGGTCGTTAGCTCAGTTGGTAGAGCAGTTGACTTTTAATCAATTGGTCGCAGGTTCGAATCCTGCACGACCCACCAATGTAAAAAAGCGCCCTAAAGGCGCTTTTTTGCTATCTGCGATACTCAAAGATTCGAACCTGCAGCAGGTTCGAGTTGAGCGCGGCGAAACAACGGAGCCGCTCGCGGCGACGGCCCGAAGGGCGAGTGAAGCGAGTCATCCTGCACGACCCACCAATGTAAAAAAGCGCCCTAAAGGCGTTTTTTTGCTATCTGCAATTTGCGAAATTGCCTGATGCGCTTCGCTTGTCAGACCAACTATGTCCGGCAGTTCCCGTGCCTCTCATCTACTGCGCCAACGCCGCCAGCAGTTTAACCAGCGCGGGCGTCACCTGCTGCGTTTCATAAACAATATATAAGTCTGCCGGGATGCGTTCTTTGAGCGGACGGAATATGACACCGGGCCAGTTCATCTGCGCGTAGCTGTCCGCTATCAATGTGATACCAATACCCATACTGACCATGGCGAGTACCGTTTGCGGTTCATTAACTTCGCGAATAACAACCGGTGAAAATCCCACCTGCTGGCAAACTCGCTGCAAAAAATCCCAGTCAGTGTACACGGGCGGCATTGTAACAAAATACTCGTCACGTAGCGCTTCCAGCGGAACGGTGGAAAATGATGAGAGATGATGCTCTTCAGGCATCGCCACCAGAAACGCCGATTCATGCAACCGTAAGCTGGTAAAACCTGCCGGTGGTTCTGTCGCCATTCTCCAGATTCCGGCATCGAGTTCACGTCGTTCCAGCAGGGCCATTTGCATCGCGGGCATCTTTTCGCGAAAAAGAACGTCAACGTTAGGATTTTCCCTGAGGAATCGCCGCATAACCGGACGCATCCGTCCCCACATTGCCGTTCCCACAACCCCGAGTTCAATCCGCCCTGCTTCTCCCCGACCTATTTGTTCAACCCGAGCCAATACATTATTTGCATTCACCAGCAATCGACGCGATTCTTCCATCAAGATTTTGCCCGCGTGTGTCAGTACGACGCTGCGCGAATGGCGAATAAAAAGCTGCGTGCCGAGTTGATTTTCCAGCTCTTTAATATGAATACTGAGCGGAGGCTGAGACATATTTAAACGCGCTGCTGCGCGACCAAAATGCAACTCTTCCGCTACGGCAAGAAAATAACGGAGTAACTTAAGATCTGTTCTATATACGCGTTCCATAATTAAGTGCTCCATATAATAAATACATCGTATTAAATTATCATGGCATAAAGTATTTCACCACCAGATATCCGACATACATAAACACGATGGATAATATACCCGGCAATACATTTGGAACAGGAATAGGTAATCGCACGATTGTAAACAAAGCACCAATGCCAAAACCAACGCCAGAAGAAAATAAAATATCTTTCACTAATTAACCTTTATCATAAAAGCAGCCCCAAGGAACAGAGCTGCGAATCCTTTTAATGTGTAACTGAACGATGCGTTATCTTTTCAGGGTCATGGTTATATTTAAACCCAAAGAAAAATATCACTGCGAGGAAAAGAGCATACCCTGCAAACATCAGCCAAATGGTATGCCAGTCTTTTACGCCATCCACCGAGAAGTAATCCACTGCCATACCGCTCAGAATCGAGCCAACCCATGCGCCGACGCCATTTACCATCGTCATAAAAAGGCCCTGCGCGCTGGCACGAATGCTGGAATCAACTTCCTGTTCGACAAATACCGAACCAGAAATATTGAAGAAATCGAATGCACAGCCATAAACAATCATCGACAGCAGCAGCAAAATAAATCCGGTTGTTGACGGATCGCCATAGGCGAAGAAGCCAAAGCGCAGCGTCCAGGCCACCATACTCATCAGCATGACGGTTTTAATGCCAAATCGCTTTAAAAAGAATGGGATAGTCAGTATAAAGCCCACTTCTGCCATCTGTGAAACTGACAGTAAAATGGAGGGATATTTCACCACAAAACTGTCAGCAAACTCAGGATTACGGGCGAAATCATGCAGGAACGGGTTGCCAAAAACGTTGGTAATTTGCAGCACCGCGCCCAGCATCATGGCGAAGAGGAAAAAGATAGCCATGCGTGGATTTTTAAACAGCACGAAGGCATCCAGACCCAGCTTGCTGGCAAGCGATGTAGTCGCTTTTTTCTCCGCAACCGGAATCTTCGGCAAAGTCAGCGCATAAGCCGACAGCAGCAATGACGCACCGGACGCGATATACAGCTGCAGACTACTCAATTCCAGATGCAGCAGGCTTACTGCCCACATGGCGACAATGAACCCCACCGTACCAAAAACGCGAATGGGCGGGAAAGCGGTCACCGGGTCAAGCCCTGCCTGGGCAAGACAGGAATAAGAGACGCTGTTCGATAACGCAATAGTCGGCATAAACGCCATCGCATTGACTAACATCACCCAAAACATCATATCCGGATCAGTTACGGATGCCGCATAAAAAAGTACGCCCGCACACACCAGGTGACACAGCATGTATGCACGTTCTGCACGCAGCCATTTGTCTGCGATGATCCCCATTATACCAGGCATAATAATCGCGGCGATCCCTTTGGAACTGTAAACCATGCCAACATTAGCGCCGGTGAAATGAAGGGTATTAATCATGTAAGAACCGAGGGTAACCAGCCAGCTCCCCCAGATAAAATATTGCAAAAAGGACATTACCTTTAAGCGCAAAGCGATGCTCATAATCGTTTCCTTGTCGCATCATTTGGCCTCACCCGCGAGGCCGTTTCTTATTGTTTTTCTCAGGCAATTTTGCGCAGAAAGCCACAAATAAGGTTGATGAAGTTCTGCTTAGAGAGCTCCGCAGCCGCCAGCGTTTGCGCATGTGACAATTTCACATCGCTTAAACCTTCCGCCATGTTGGTAATCGCAGAGACCGCAACGACTTTAAGTTCGCAATGGCGAGCAGAAATAACCTCAGGCACCACAGACATACCAACAACATCCCCACCAATAATTTGCATCATGCGAATTTCCGCCGCAGTCTCGAAATTCGGACCCGGATACGAGACGAACACGCCCTCCGTCAGAGGGAACCCCTCTTCTTTCGCCACTTTTTGTAACAGTGCGCGGTATTCCGCATCGTAGGCATTCGCCAGCGAGAAGAAGCGCTCACCAAAACGTTCATCATTAAGACCCACCATCGGCGTTCCCGGCATGGTGTTGATGTGATCTTTCAATGCGACCAGACTGCCGGCCCCCACTTCAGGACGCAGTGAGCCAGCCGCATTGGTGCTGAACAGCAACTCGCAGCCCAGCAACTTAAAGGTACGGATTGCATCCGTCATGATGGTCATCCCACGACCTTCGTAGAAATGTCCGCGACCTTTCATGCACACCACTGGCACCCCCTGGAGATAACCCAGCACCAGCTCACCCGCATGGCCATGTACGGTACTTACCGGGAACCCAGGCAGCTTTTCGTAGGAAATTGCGACCGCGTTCTCAATCTGATCGGCCAGCGCGCCCAGCCCGGAACCTAAAATAAAGGCCACTCGTGGCGTGAAATCAGGTTTATAAGTCTTGATAATATCTACGCAATACAGTGGGTTATGAGAAAACTGAGCCTGATACATATATATCCTTTTTTTGTAGGGTGGAATCTAACGCCTTTTTATAACGAGATTGCCCTAACTCATACCAATACACTTTTTTCATGTATCCGATAGTTATTCGATATCGATATATTTATATTTTTTCACTATTAATAGGCGGAAAAAACTGTATTGGTACTCTCCTTTCCATTGCATTAACAATATGCCGCTTTTAATCAACCTTTTTATTAAGCAATCAACTAATAACGATCGGCATAGGGAATTATGCTATGAAAAAACATCTTTTTACTCTGACACTCTCTTCTGTATTGGCGATACCAGCAGTATCTCATGCAGAATTTAAAGGCGGTTTTGCAGATATCGGCGTGCATTATCTGGACTGGACCAGCCGGACTACCGAAAAATCGTCGACCAAATCACACAAAGATGATTTTGGTTATCTTGAATTTGAAGGTGGCGCTAACTTTAGTTGGGGAGAAATGTACGGGTTCTTCGACTGGGAAAACTTCTATAACGGTCGCCATAATAAACCAGGTAGCGAGCAGCGTTATACCTTTAAAAATACCAACCGTATTTACCTGGGTGACACCGGATTTAATTTCTACTTGCATGCGTATGGCACCTACGGTTCTGCGAATCGCGTGAATTTCCACGACGATATGTTCCTGTACGGTATCGGCTACAATTTCACCGGCAGCGGTTGGTGGTTCAAACCGTTCTTTGCAAAACGCTATACAGACCAAACCTATTATACCGGCGATAACGGTTATGTCGCCGGTTGGGTTGCAGGTTACAGCTTTATGCTGGGCAGTGAGAAATTCACCCTCACCAACTGGAACGAGTACGAGTTTGATCGTGATGCCACCTACGCGGCAGGTAATGGCGGCAAAGAAGGTCTGAACGGTGCCGTCGCACTTTGGTGGAATGCAACTTCACACATCACCACAGGGATTCAGTATCGTTATGCGGATGACAAACTGGGCGAAGATTTTTACCAGGATGCGATAATCTACTCCATCAAATTTAACTTCTGATTGATTACTGCCGGGGCTCCCGGCAGTATGAATTCACTCTATATCTGATACAAAGGATCCCCTTCCCGCCCAGCCATTAGCGCACGGCCCTGGCCTCGTACCACGTCCCATAACGCTTGTGCGGCGGTGGAAAGTGAACGGTTCTTCCTGCGCACCAGCATCAACTGGCGTTCCACCACCGGCGTAATGCGCTTTACCACCAGCGGGCTACCTTCAGGCAATGGTAGCGCCAGTGCGGGAAGAATACTGATGCCGATGCCTGCGGCTACCATCGGGAACAGCGTCGCCGGATGACCAATCTCCTGCACAATATTCGCCTGAATACCGTTGCGCGCCAGAGCTGCGTCAATCAGCGGTCGGCTGCCTGACGCGTAATCCTGCAACACCAATTTCGCTCCCTGTAATGCCTGCCAGGGTACATAATCTTCCGCGGCCAAAGCGCTATCGCGATGGCAAAGCAAGAAGAAAGGCTCGGAAAGAATCGCTTCACATTGCAGATCGCTCACTGGGCCTGGATCGATGACGATGCCAAAATCGACATCTCCCTGGCGAATACTTTCCATCACCCACTGCTGCGGACGATCGTGCAGGACAAACTGAATATCTGGATAGCGGCGATGGCTTTCAGCAATGCATTGCGGAATAAGATGCGCGGAAATGGTCTGGCTGGCAGCGACCCGAACTTTTCCGCTCAGTTGTTGCCCCATACGCCCGGTATCGCGCAACGTGCTGTTAAGTTCATCCAGCAGTCGCTCAAGACGCAAAGCCAACTGCTGCCCTGCATCTGTAAGCACCACTTCACGCGTGGTTCTGTCCAGCAGGCGAACACCAGTATGATTTTCCAGCTCCTTCACACTGTGACTTACTGCCGACTGACTCAGGCCGATACGCTCTCCTGCACGACTAAAACTTTTCTCCTGCGCTACTGTGACGAAAACCTTTAATTGCTTTAAAGAATAATTCATCTGTTTTCTTCATGAATGGATGCAATAAATCAATTTTATTTCTCAAACTGGAAGAAGCACAATAGAACCATCGATCATCTGGAGTCTTTATGAAACTTTTTCGTATCCTCGATCCTTTCACCTTAACCCTGATCACGGTGGTGTTGCTGGCCTCTTTCTTTCCGGCCAGAGGCGATTTCGTCCCCTTCTTTGAAAATCTGACCACCGCAGCTATTGCCCTGCTGTTCTTTATGCACGGCGCGAAGTTGTCACGTGAAGCGATTATTGCTGGCGGTGGTCACTGGCGACTGCATTTGTGGGTAATGTGCAGCACCTTTGTACTGTTTCCGATTCTGGGCGTGCTGTTTGCCTGGTGGAAACCGGTAAATGTCGACCCGATGCTCTACTCCGGTTTTCTCTACTTGTGCATTCTCCCCGCTACCGTGCAGTCTGCAATCGCCTTTACTTCAATGGCGGGCGGTAACGTCGCGGCAGCGGTTTGTTCTGCGTCAGCATCCAGCCTGTTGGGGATTTTCCTTTCACCATTGCTGGTTGGTCTGGTGATGAATGTTCACGGTGCGGGAGGCAGCCTTGAGCAGGTCGGTAAAATTATGCTGCAATTGCTGCTGCCGTTTGTATTGGGGCATCTTTCCCGGCCGTGGATTGGTGACTGGGTGTCGCGCAATAAAAAATGGATTGCGAAAACTGACCAGACGTCCATTCTGTTGGTGGTTTATACAGCGTTCAGCGAAGCCGTCGTTAATGGTATCTGGCATAAAGTTGGCTGGGGATCATTGCTGTTTATCGTGGTGGTCAGCTGCGTTCTTCTGGCTATCGTGATTGTAGTTAACGTCTTTATGGCACGCCGACTGGGCTTCAATAAGGCAGATGAAATTACTATCGTCTTTTGTGGTTCGAAAAAGAGTCTGGCAAATGGCATCCCGATGGCAAACATTCTGTTCCCCACATCGGTGATCGGTATGATGGTGCTGCCTCTGATGATTTTCCATCAGATCCAATTGATGGTCTGTGCGGTGCTGGCGCGTCGATACAAACACCAGACCGAACAGTTACAGGCGCAGCAGGAAAGCCGCGCCAATAAAGCTTAAAGAGGACGCTTCAGGGGCTGGACCAGTTGCGTCAGCCCCTCAGTTTTAATCAGCAGCGTGATTTGCATTAGCTCACCGAGCTTCCCTGCCGGGAACTCATCTTTGCGGGCAAACCACAGAAGATACTCCTCCGGCAGGTCGATTAAGCGACGCCCTTTGTATTTGCCAAACGGCATTATCGTATTGGCTATTTCAATCAGCTGCTCTTTTTCCATCTCAGCTACCCAGCAAACGCAGCATTTCCGCTTCGTCGATAACTTCTATGCCCAGTTCCTGCGCTTTCGCCAGTTTAGATCCTGCAGCTTCACCCGCTATCACCAGATCGGTTTTCTTCGACACGCTGCCCGCGACTTTCGCGCCCAGTTCGACCAGTCGAGCTTTAGCGTCATCACGCGACATCTGGCTTAAGCTGCCCGTAAGCACCACGGTTTTACCAGCAAACGGGCTGTCAATCTCTTCCGCGTTGATAATGATCGGCTCAGGCCAGTGAACACCTTCCGCCAACAGCTCGCTGATGACATTGCGGTTGCTTTCTTCGGCAAAGAAGTTGTGAACGTGGGAGGCAACGACAATTCCAACATCAGGCACCTTTTGCAGCTCTTCAATCGAAGCGGCTTCCAGCGCTTCCAGCGTGCCGAAATATGCCGCCAGACCTGCTGCGGTGGCCTCGCCGACTTCACGGATGCCAAGTGCATAGAGGAAGCGAGCAAAGGTGGTTTCTTTCGCTTTTTCCAGCGCGTTAACCACGTTTTGTGCCGATTTTGGCCCCATACGCTCCAGTCCGGTAAGTTTGCCTGCGGTGAGTTTGAACAGATCCGCCGGAGTGTGGACATATTCTTTTTCAACCAGCTGATCGATGATTTTGTCGCCCATACCGTCAACGTCCATCGCACGGCGGGAAACAAAGTGTTTCAGCGACTCTTTACGCTGCGCACCGCAAATCAGGCCACCGGTACAGCGGGCAACCGCTTCACCTTCCACACGCTCGACGTCAGAACCACATACCGGACAATGCGTCGGGAATACAACCTCACGGGTATCTTCCGGGCGTTCAGAAAGCACGACGTTCACCACCTGCGGGATCACGTCGCCTGCGCGGCGAATCACCACTTTATCGCCAATGCGTAAACCAAGACGTTCGATTTCATCCGCATTGTGTAAGGTTGCGTTACTCACCAGCACGCCAGCAACATGGACAGGTTCCAGACGCGCAACAGGCGTAATCGCGCCAGTACGCCCAACCTGAAACTCGACGTCACGCACAAAGGTCATCTGTTCCTGCGCCGGGAATTTAAACGCTACCGCCCAACGCGGGGCACGCGCGACAAAGCCAAGCTGCTCCTGCTGTGTCAGTGAGTTGACCTTAATCACCACGCCGTCGATATCAAAGCCCAGCGTCGGGCGGTCTTCTTCCACTTTGTGATAGAACGCCAGCACTTCTTCCGCCGATTCACAAAGCGTTACCCGGTCGCTGACCGGCAAACCCCACTTTTTAAATTGCAGTAAACGTCCAAGATGAGTATCCGGCAGCTCACCACCTTCCAGAACACCGACGCCATAGCAGAAAAAAGTGAGCGGTCGCTTCGCTGTAATACGCGGATCAAGCTGACGCAGTGAACCAGCTGCCGCATTACGTGGGTTAGCAAACACTTTCCCGCCCGTACGTCGCGCATCTTCGTTAATCTTTTCGAAGCCCGCCTGTGGCAGGAACACTTCACCACGTACTTCCAGACGCGCCGGGATATTCTCTCCGTGCAGCTTCAGCGGAATGGCGCGAATAGTACGCACATTAGACGTGATATCTTCCCCGGTGGTGCCATCGCCACGAGTCGCGGCACTGACTAAAACGCCATTTTCATACAGAATACTGACAGCAAGGCCATCCAGCTTCAGCTCACAGCACCAGGTGACTTTCTCGTTGCTTTTCAGACGGTCCTGCACACGTTTGTTGAAAGCAAGAAAGCTTTCTTCATCAAAAACGTTATCCAGCGACAACATTGGTACTTCATGGCGGATCTGGCTGAAAGCCGCCAGCGGCGCAGCACCTACACGTTGGGTAGGCGAATCAGGCGTAATCAGTTCTGGATGTTTGGTTTCCAGCTCGCGCAGTTCGCGCATCAGCCTGTCATATTCAGCGTCGGGAATTTCCGGCGCATCCATCACATGATAAAGGTATTCATGATGGCGAAGCGTCGTTCGCAGTTCTGTCAGTTGTTGTTCGATTGATTCCATATCGCACCATCAATGCTAAAAACCCCCGACAAGCGGGGGTTCGAAGAGGAGTTAATTTGCCTTAAGTGTATCAGGCGTTGGCGTCTTTGACTTCGCGGATGATGTCCTGGTACTCGCGCAATTTCTGCGGAGTCATCATACGGCGCTGATCGTCAAGCACTACACCGCCCACTTCATCGGCAATATGCTGCGCAGATTGCAGCATCAGCTTGAAGTTCTGCAGCTCGTCACCGTAAGACGGTACCTGCATAAAGATAGTGACACCCGGAGTAGTGAAATCCTTCATTTCAGGATCAAAGGTTCCCGGTTTCACCATATTCGCCAGGCTGAATAACGCCGGGCCGCTGCCATCCGGGCTAAGATGACGATGGTAAATATTCATATCGCCAAAAATGAAGCCCGCTTGTTGAATGCTGTTAAGAAGCAGTTCACCGTTTAGCTCGCTACCGTGATGCGCCGCGACGTTCATGATAATCACCGCTTCTTTGCGCTTCGGTTTATCCATAACTGGAGCCGGTTCCGCTACAGGCTCAGGCTGTGGTGCCGCTACGGGTTCTGCAGACTGGAAAGCCTGTTGTGCCGGTTGCGGTGCTGAATGCACTGGCTGCGGCGCTGACGCGACCTGTGGCGAAACTGGCTGCTGCAACGGCTGTTCAGGCTGCGGCTGATAGGCAGGCTGCTGCACGGGTTGCTGCACCGGCTGCGCTGGACGCGGAGCATGTTGCGGCGGTACCTGCGCTTCAGGCGGCTGCTGGACCGGTTGACGCGGCTGCGCAGACGCATAAGGCGGTTGGTACTGGTGTTGCGGCGACGGACGAGCAGCCTCATGCTCCTGGGCGTTAGCCGGGGCATGATTCACGCGGTGAACACGAACCTCACCAACGCCCTCATCATCTTCGACATCCTCGTCATAAGAATCGTCGTCACGTTTTGACTTCATTCGTTTTAATGGCCGATCGCGGAACATAGAAGATCGTTCTTTACGGCTGGTCCAGAAACCATGTACCAGTAAAGCGATTATGGCGATCGCGCCAACAATGATTAATATCAGACGCAAATCCTGCATCATTATATTCTCTGTTGTTCTAACACCTTGCCACCACGGCAAACATTTACTCACTAAGAGTATTTGCCGATTACCTCAAGTGCAAGTGCACTATTAACTTTCACAGCACAAAGATAGATGAAATCGTGCTTTTTGCTGTTTTTTCGAACATATCCTAACTGTCCATTGCGCAATTACCCGGTAAAATACGCAGAATTTTCCTGGGATTGGTCAAAAGGAGCTCATCCTGATTATGGTTTCATCATTCACATCTGCCCCACGCAGCGGTTTTTACTATTTTGCGCAAGGCTGGAAGCTCGTCTCGCAACCTGGGATTCGGCGTTTCGTTATTTTACCGCTGCTGGTCAATATTTTGTTGATGGGGGGCGCATTCTGGTGGCTATTTACGCAACTCGATGTCTGGATCCCGACTCTCATGAGTTATATTCCGGACTGGTTACAATGGCTGAGCTATCTGTTGTGGCCTCTGGCAGTCATCTCTGTGCTGTTAGTGTTTGGCTATTTCTTCTCAACGATTGCTAACTGGATTGCCGCTCCGTTCAATGGTTTATTGGCTGAACAACTGGAAGCACGATTGACTGGCGCTACACCGCCAGATACCGGGATTTTCGGTATCATGAAAGATGTGCCGCGAATCATGAAACGCGAATGGCAAAAATTTGCCTGGTATCTGCCGCGCGCAATTGTATTACTAATTCTTTACTTCATCCCTGGTATTGGGCAAACCGTCGCGCCGGTACTGTGGTTCCTGTTTAGCGCCTGGATGTTAGCCATCCAGTATTGCGATTACCTCTTCGATAACCACAAAGTGCCGTTTAAAGAGATGCGCACCGCCCTGCGCACACGCAAAATCACCAATATGCAGTTTGGTGCTTTAACCAGCCTGTTTACGATGATCCCGCTGCTTAATCTGTTCATCATGCCCGTTGCCGTTTGTGGTGCGACGGCGATGTGGGTCGATTGCTATCGCGATAAACACGCGATGTGGCGGTAACAATCTACCGGTTATTTTGTAAACCGCTTGTGTGAAACAGGGGTGGCTTATGCCGCCCCTTATTCCATCTTGCATGTCATTATTTCCCTTCTGCATATAGATATGCTAAATCCTTACTTCCGCATATTCTCTGAGCGGGTATGCTACCTGTTGTATCCCAATTTCATACAGTTAAGGACAGGCCATGAGTAAGATTTTTGAAGATAACTCGCTGACTATCGGTCACACGCCGCTGGTTCGCCTGAATCGCATCGGTAACGGACGCATTCTGGCGAAGGTGGAATCTCGTAACCCCAGCTTCAGCGTTAAGTGCCGTATCGGTGCTAACATGATTTGGGATGCCGAAAAGCGCGGCGTGCTGAAACCAGGCGTTGAACTGGTTGAACCAACCAGCGGTAATACCGGGATTGCACTGGCCTATGTCGCTGCCGCTCGCGGTTACAAACTTACCCTGACCATGCCAGAAACCATGAGTATTGAACGCCGCAAGCTGCTGAAAGCGTTAGGTGCAAACCTGGTGCTGACCGAAGGTGCTAAAGGCATGAAAGGCGCAATCCAAAAAGCAGAAGAAATTGTCGCCAGCAATCCAGAGAAATACCTGCTGCTGCAACAATTCAGCAATCCGGCAAACCCTGAAATTCACGAAAAAACCACCGGTCCGGAGATCTGGGAAGATACCGACGGTCAGGTTGATGTATTTATTGCTGGCGTTGGGACTGGCGGTACGCTGACTGGCGTCAGCCGCTACATTAAAGGCACCAAAGGCAAGACCGATCTTATCTCTGTCGCCGTTGAGCCAACCGATTCTCCAGTTATCGCCCAGGCACTGGCTGGTGAAGAGATTAAACCTGGCCCGCATAAAATTCAGGGTATTGGCGCAGGTTTTATCCCGGCTAACCTCGATCTCAAGCTGGTCGATAAAGTCATTGGCATCACCAATGAAGAAGCCATTTCTACCGCCCGTCGTCTGATGGAAGAAGAAGGTATTCTTGCAGGTATCTCTTCTGGAGCAGCTGTTGCCGCGGCGTTGAAACTACAAGAAGATGAAAGCTTTACCAACAAGAATATTGTGGTTATTCTACCATCATCGGGTGAGCGTTATTTAAGCACCGCATTGTTTGCCGATCTCTTCACTGAGAAAGAATTGCAACAGTAATGCCAGCTTGTTAAAAATGCGTAAAAAAGCACCTTTTCAGGTGCTTTTTTGTGGCCTGCTTCAAACTTTCGCCCCTCCTGGCATTGATTCAGCCTGTCGGAACTGGTATTTAACCAGACTAATTATTTTGATGCGCGAAATTAATCGTTACAGGAAAAGCCAAAGCTGAATCGATTTTATGATTTGGTTCAATTCTTCCTTTAGCGGCATAATGTTTAATGACGTACGAAACGTCAGCGGTCAACACCCGCCAGCAATGGACTGTATTGCGCTCTTCGTGCGTCGCGTCTGTTAAAAACTGGCGCTAACAATACAGGCTAAAGTCGAACCGCCAGGCTAGACTTTAGTTCCACAACACTAAACCTATAAGTTGGGGAAATACAATGTTCCAGCAAGAAGTTACCATTACCGCTCCGAACGGTCTGCACACCCGCCCTGCTGCCCAGTTTGTAAAAGAAGCTAAGGGCTTCACTTCTGAAATTACTGTGACTTCCAACGGCAAAAGCGCCAGCGCGAAAAGCCTGTTTAAACTGCAGACTCTGGGCCTGACTCAAGGTACCGTTGTGACTATCTCCGCAGAAGGCGAAGACGAGCAGAAAGCGGTTGAACATCTGGTTAAACTGATGGCGGAACTCGAGTAATTTCCCGGGTTCTTTTAAAAATCAGTCACAAGTAAGGTAGGGTTATGATTTCAGGCATTTTAGCATCCCCGGGTATCGCTTTCGGTAAAGCTCTGCTTCTGAAAGAAGACGAAATTGTCATTGACCGGAAAAAAATTTCTGCCGACCAGGTTGATCAGGAAGTTGAACGTTTTCTGAGCGGTCGTGCCAAGGCATCAGCCCAGCTGGAAACGATCAAAACGAAAGCTGGTGAAACGTTCGGTGAAGAAAAAGAAGCCATCTTTGAAGGGCATATTATGCTGCTCGAAGATGAGGAGCTGGAGCAGGAAATCATAGCCCTGATTAAAGATAAGCACATGACAGCTGACGCAGCTGCTCATGAAGTTATCGAAGGTCAGGCTTCTGCCCTGGAAGAGCTGGATGATGAATACCTGAAAGAACGTGCGGCTGACGTACGTGATATCGGTAAGCGCCTGCTGCGCAACATCCTGGGCCTGAAGATTATCGACCTGAGCGCCATTCAGGATGAAGTCATTCTGGTTGCCGCTGACCTGACGCCGTCCGAAACTGCACAGCTGAACCTGAAGAAGGTGCTGGGTTTCATCACCGACGCGGGTGGCCGTACTTCCCACACCTCTATCATGGCGCGTTCTCTGGAACTGCCTGCTATCGTGGGTACCGGTAGCGTCACCTCTCAGGTGAAAAATGACGACTATCTGATTCTGGATGCCGTAAATAATCAGGTTTACGTCAATCCAACCAACGAAGTTATTGATAAAATGCGCGCTGTTCAGGAGCAAGTGGCTTCTGAAAAAGCAGAGCTTGCTAAACTGAAAGATCTGCCAGCTATTACGCTGGACGGTCACCAGGTAGAAGTGTGCGCTAACATTGGTACGGTTCGTGACGTTGAAGGTGCAGAGCGTAACGGCGCTGAAGGCGTTGGTCTGTATCGTACTGAGTTTCTGTTCATGGACCGCGACGCGCTGCCCACTGAAGAAGAACAGTTTGCTGCTTACAAAGCAGTGGCTGAAGCGTGTGGCTCGCAGGCGGTTATCGTTCGTACCATGGACATCGGCGGCGACAAAGAGCTGCCATACATGAACTTCCCGAAAGAAGAGAACCCGTTCCTCGGCTGGCGCGCTATCCGTATCGCGATGGATCGTAAAGAGATCCTGCGCGATCAGCTCCGCGCTATCCTGCGTGCCTCGGCTTTCGGTAAATTGCGCATTATGTTCCCGATGATCATCTCTGTTGAAGAAGTGCGTGCACTGCGCAAAGAGATCGAAATCTACAAACAGGAACTGCGCGACGAAGGTAAAGCGTTTGACGAGTCAATTGAAATCGGCGTAATGGTGGAAACACCGGCTGCCGCAACAATTGCACGTCATTTAGCCAAAGAAGTTGATTTCTTTAGTATCGGCACCAATGATTTAACGCAGTACACTCTGGCAGTTGACCGTGGTAATGATATGATTTCACACCTTTACCAGCCAATGTCACCGTCCGTGCTGAACTTGATCAAGCAAGTTATTGATGCTTCTCATGCTGAAGGCAAATGGACTGGCATGTGTGGTGAGCTTGCAGGCGACGAACGTGCTACACTTCTGTTGCTGGGGATGGGTCTGGACGAATTCTCTATGAGCGCCATTTCTATCCCGCGCATTAAGAAGATTATCCGTAACACGAACTTCGAAGATGCGAAGGTGTTAGCAGAGCAGGCTCTTGCTCAACCGACAACGGACGAGTTAATGACGCTGGTTAACAAGTTCATTGAAGAAAAAACAATCTGCTAATCCACGAGATGCGGCCCAATTTACTGCTTAGGAGAAGATCATGGGTTTGTTCGATAAACTGAAATCTCTGGTTTCCGACGACAAGAAGGATACCGGAACTATTGAGATCATTGCTCCGCTCTCTGGCGAGATCGTCAATATCGAAGACGTGCCGGATGTCGTTTTTGCGGAAAAAATCGTTGGTGATGGTATTGCTATCAAACCAACTGGAAACAAAATGGTCGCGCCTGTAGACGGCACCATTGGTAAAATCTTTGAAACCAACCACGCGTTCTCTATCGAATCTGATAGCGGCGTTGAACTGTTCGTCCACTTCGGTATCGACACCGTTGAACTGAAAGGCGAAGGCTTCAAGCGTATTGCTGAAGAAGGTCAGCGCGTGAAAGTTGGCGATACTGTCATTGAATTTGATCTGCCGCTGCTGGAAGAGAAAGCCAAGTCTACCCTGACTCCGGTTGTTATCTCCAACATGGACGAAATCAAAGAACTGATCAAACTGTCCGGTAGCGTGACTGTGGGTGAAACCCCGGTTATCCGCATCAAGAAGTAATTCTTGCCGCAGTGAAAAATGGCGCCCATCGGCGCCATTTTTTATGCTTCCGCCAGCGGCGGCAAAATCAATTCATCGCTCTCATGCTGCTGGGTGTAGCGCATCACTTCCAGTACGCGCAACCCCGCACGGTGCACCGCATCGTTTAACGCCTTCCCTTTCAGCAAACCACTGATAAGCTGAGCACAAAACAGGTCGCCAGTCCCTTTCAGGTCGGTTTTTACCCGTGAATGGGAAATGACATTCACGCTGTCGGCACTGACCACCACCACCTGCATCTCCTGATTTTCTTCATTACCGGAGGCGCTGGTAATCACCACCCATTTTAATGTGTCTGAAAGCAGACTTTTTGCGGCAGCAATGGCACTGTCGAGATCGCGGCAATTTTTACCGGTCAGGATTTCCAGCTCAAAGATATTGGGGGTAATTCCCTGCGCCAGCGGCAGTAAATATTGTCGATACGCCTCGGGAAGGTCAGGTTTGACATAAATTCCGCTATCAATATCGCCAATCACTGGATCGACCATGATCAATAGGTCAGGATGATCTTTGCGTAGCGCAGTCAGCCACTCGGCAAGGATTTTGATTTGCGATGCCGTTCCCATATAGCCCGTGGTTACAGCACGAAGTTGGCGCAACGCATCACGCTCCTGAAGCGCACGCAAATAGCCGCTAAACCATTCGTCCGGAATCGCACCACCGTAGAAAGTGTCATAATGCGGTGTATTGCTCAGCAATACCGTCGGCACGGCAAAGACATTCAGGCCGTTCTGTTTGATAGCAGGCACGGCAATGCTGTTGCCTACGCTGCCGTACACTACCTGCGACTGCACGGCGACGATATCTGCCTGCAATGCCCTGCTCTTATCGTTAAACAACAACAAACTACTCATTTAATTTTTTCTCCTTGCCGATGATCCTCATCGTATTCCAACCGAAACTTTACCTGATTCTGGCAGTCAAATCGGCTATCACAAAACAAGGATAAGGTAATTCAATGAAGAAAATCATTTGTCTGGTCATTACGCTGCTAATGACACTCCCCGTTTACGCGAAGTTAACTGCCCATGAAGAAGCCCGTATCAACGCCATGCTGGAGGGATTAGCACAGAAAAAGGATTTGATATTTGTGCGTAACGGCGATGAACACACCTGTGATGAAGCGGTTTCCCACCTGCGTCTGAAGTTCGGCAACACGCGCAACCGCATTGATACCGCCGAGCAGTTTATTGATAAGGTGGCCTCGTCGTCATCGATTACCGGGAAGCCGTATATTGTGAAGATGCCCGGTAAGAGCGATGAAAATGCGCAACCTTTTTTACATGCGCTGATTGCGCAGACGGATAAAACGGTGCCTGCGCAATAATCTTAAATCCCCGCCCCCTGGCTAAAATGCTCTTCCCCAAACACCCCGGTAGAAAGGTAGCGATCGCCGCGATCGCAGATGATCGCGACCACCACCGCGCCGGGGTTAGCTTTTGCCACGCGCAGTGCTCCGGCAACCGCGCCGCCGGAGCTGACGCCACAGAATATTCCTTCCCGCACTGCCAGTTCGCGCATGGTGTTTTCCGCTTCTCGCTGATGAATATCCAGCACCTCATCCACCAGAGAAGCGTTGAAAATCCCCGGCAGATATTCCGCAGGCCAGCGGCGAATGCCGGGAATGCTACTGCCCTCTTCCGGCTGCAGGCCAACAATGGTCACCGGTTTGGATTGTTCGCGCATAAAGCGTGAAACGCCGGTGATAGTGCCGGTTGTTCCCATGCTGGAGACAAAATGGGTAATGCGCCCGCCAGTTTGCTGCCAGATTTCCGGCCCGGTGGTGGTGTAATGGGCGTAGGGATTATCAGGATTATTAAACTGATCGAGCAGCTTTCCTTCACCACGATTCGCCATTTCAAGCGCCAGATCGCGCGCACCTTCCATGCCCTGCTCTTTGGTGACAAGAATCAGTTCCGCACCATAAGCACGCATCGCCGCACGGCGTTCCTGGCTCATGTTGTCGGGCATCAGCAATTTCATGCGATAGCCTTTAAGCGCGGCAATCATTGCCAGCGCAATGCCGGTGTTACCACTGGTGGCTTCGATCAGCACGTCCCCCGGTTTAATTTCCCCGCGCTTTTCCGCCTCGACGATCATCGAAAGTGCCGCACGATCTTTTACCGAACCTGCCGGGTTATTGCCTTCCAGTTTCAACCAGATTTCACTGCCGTTATTAGGCCCCATTCGCTGCAACTTCACCAGAGGCGTATTGCCAATTGTTTGTTCTAATGTACTCACGATCTCTGTCCATACGTGGTGTTGCCTGATGCGACGCTTGCGCGTCTTATCAGGCCTACAGGTTACAAACCTTGCCATTAAAAAGCCCGGATCGCGGGAAGCGCCTCCGGGCGTTTAACATTCACTCAACCTATCAGGCGCTTTGTGCGAGAGCAAGTTCCTCATCGCGGGTTTCAATACGCTCGTCGCCGTTATACAGCCGCGCATGTTGCAGACCAACGAATAAACGCTCGCCACGTTGCGGGGCGTCGTCGCCGTGCATCACGACCGTCAGCGGTTCGTTGTACCACCCCAGCGGCTGCACGACTAATTGGGTGTAGTGGCCTTTCGGGCTGGCTTCCAGTACCTGTACCGGCAGCGGCGAATCGAGGCTGGTACGGCGGCTGATATCCACTTCCCACGGACGCAGGAAGAGATCCACTGGCCCCTGATACGCAGGTGTATAGCCCAGCGGCCAGCGATGTGCGCCAACATGGAACTGCCCGCCGCGAATGGTTCCCTGCAGGCGGTTCACTTCGCCCATAAATTCGAGTACAAAACGGGTCGCTGGTTCGCGCCATACCTGGTCCGGTGCATCAGCCTGCTCGATATTGCCCTGGCTCATCACCACTACACGATCGGCTACTTCGGTCGCCTCTTCCTGGTCATGGGTCACGAACACGCTGGTGAATTTCAGCTCTTCATGCAACTGACGCAGCCAGCGACGCAGCTCTTTACGCACCTGAGCATCCAACGCGCCAAACGGTTCATCAAGCAGCAGAATTTGCGGTTCTACAGCCAGCGCACGCGCCAGTGCCACACGCTGTTTCTGGCCGCCGGAAAGCTGCGCCGGATAACGATCCGCCAGATGGGCAAGCTGGACCATCTCGAGCAATTTTGTCACTTTCGCTTTGATAGCTGCGGCATTCGGGCGCTCGCGACGCGGCAGCACCGTCAGGCCGAAAGCGATATTGTCGAACACCGTCATATGGCGGAACAGCGCATAGTGCTGGAACACGAAACCAACTTTACGATCGCGCGCATGCAGGCGGCTGACGTCGGTGCCGTGGAAGCGAATATGCCCGCTGGTTTGATGCTCCAGCCCGGCGATAATGCGCAGCAGCGTGGTTTTCCCGGAACCGGACGGCCCCAGCAACGCGACCATCTGACCAGAAGGAATATCCAGTGAGATATCGTTCAGCACCTGGGTGCGACCAAAAGACTTCTTAATATTGGCAATCTCAATGCTCATGATGTTCCTCCTGCTGCGCGCGTTTTTCCTGATTCTCCAGACGCCACTGCAACATACTCTTTAAAAACAGGGTGATAATCGCCATCAGCGTCAACAACGCGGCAGCGGTAAAGGAGCCGACGGTGTTGTAGTCTTGCTCCAGCAATTCAATCTGTAACGGCAGCGAAAGTGTTTCGCCGCGAATCGAGCCGGAAACCACCGACACCGCACCAAACTCGCCAATCGCGCGGGCGTTGGTCAGCACCACGCCATAAAGCAGCGCCCAGCGGATGTTCGGCAGCGTGACGCGGCGAAACATCTGCCAGCCAGATGCGCCCAGCAAAATCGCCGCTTCGTCTTCCTGGCTGCCCTGGCTTAACATCACCGGCACCAGCTCACGCACCACAAACGGACACGTCACGAAGATGGTGACCAGCACCATTCCCGGCCAGGAGAACATAATTTGCAGATTATGTTCATCCAGCCAGCCGCCGAGCGGGCCGTTAGAGCCGTAAAACAGCAGATACACCAGACCGGCAACCACCGGCGACACGGCAAACGGAATGTCCAGCAGCGTCAGCAGCAACTGGCGTCCGGGGAAGTTAAAGCGCGTCACCAGCCATGCCAGCAGAATGCCGAACACCAGGTTCACCGGCACGGCAATCAGCGCAATCATCACCGTCAGCCAGATGGCGTGCAGCATGTCCGGATCGGCCAGATTCTGTAAAACTGGCATCAGCCCTTTACTGAACGCCTGCACAAAGATGTAAATCATCGGCACCAGCAGGATGAACGCCGAAACCAGCATCCCGATGCCAATCAGAAACCATTTGCCCCAGTTAATCGGGCGCGCGTCATAACGCTTCAACTGTGTCACTTCCGCCATTAATGACCTACCACACGCCGACCAAAGCGACTTTGCAGAGTGTTAATTGAGAACAGCAGCAGCAGGGATGCCGCGAGGATCACCGAAGCAATCGCGCTCGCCGCCGGGTAATCAAACTCCTGTAAGCGAACAAAAATCATCAGCGACGTCACTTCTGTCTTCCAGGCGATGTTCCCGGCGATAAAAATCACCGCGCCAAATTCACCAAGACTACGGGTAAACGACAGCGCCACGCCCGCCACCAGCGCCGGAGATAGCTCCGGCAGCACCACTTTGCAGAAACTCTGCCAGCGCGTTGCGCCGAGCGTTTCCGCCGCTTCTTCATATTCCGGGCCTAACTCTTCCAGCACCGGCTGCACGGTACGCACCACAAACGGAATGCTGGTAAAGGCCATCGCCACCGCAATCCCCAGCCAGGTATAGGTGACTTTGATATCAAACTTCGCCAGCCATTCACCGTAAAAACCGTTCACGGAAAAGAGCGAGGCCAGCGTCAAACCGGCTACCGCCGTCGGTAGCGCAAAGGGTAAATCCATCAGCGCATCAAGCAGCGTGCGGCCCGGAAAGCGATAACGGGTTAAAATCCACGCCATCAGCAGGCCGAAAACGCCGTTAAAAATTGATGCCACAAACGCCGACAGCAGTGTCACTTTGTAGGCCGCGACTACCTGCGGGTTGGTGATCACCTCCCAGTACTGCGCCCAGCTCATCTCAGAGAGCTGCATCACCAGCGCGGAGAGCGGCAGCAGCAAAATCAGGCACACAAACAGCAGACTGGTGCCGAGGCTTAAGGTAAAGCCCGGCAGCACGCGTCTTGATGAAACTGCAAACATTAATTACGCCCCGCCGCTAACAGCTTGTCCAACTCGCCGCCGCTGGTGAAGTGGGTTTTCATCACTTCCGGCCAGGAGCCAAATTTGTCTTCCACGCGGAACAGTTCGGTCTGCGGGAATTTGTCTTTCAGTTTGTCCATGACTTCCGGGTTATTTACGCGGTAGTAATAGTCGGTGATGATGGTTTGCGCCTGCGGGCTGTAGAGCCAGTTCAGGTAAGCTTTTGCTGCTTTTTCCGTACCGTTGGCCTGCACGTTTTTATCGACCCACGCCACCGGGAATTCCGCCAGAATATTGGTTTTCGGAATCACCACTTCAAAGCCCTGCGCTTCATACTGTTTACGAATGTTGTTTACTTCCGATTCAAAGCTAATCAGTACATCGCCCAGCCCGCGCTCGGCAAAGGTGGTGGTCGCGCCACGACCGCCGGTATCGAACACTTCAACGTTTTTCAGGAACTGGGTCATAAACTGTTCGGTTTTGGCTTTGTCGCCACCGTCAGCTTTATCCGCTGCACCCCATGCCGCCAGATAGGTGTAACGTGCGTTACCCGACGTTTTCGGGTTCGGGAAAATCAGCTTTACGTCGGAGCGCACCAGATCGTTCCAGTCGTGGATATTCTTCGGGTTACCCTTACGCACCAGGAAGCCCATGGTGGAGTAGAACGGCGAGCTGTTATTCGGCAGGCGCGTTTGCCAGTCGGCCGGGATCAGCTTGCCTTTGTCGTGCAGGATTTGTACGTCAGTCACCTGGTTATAAGTGACAACGTCGGCTTTTAAGCCCTGCAAAATCGCCAGCGCCTGTTTTGATGACCCGGCATGAGATTGTTTTATCGTCAGTTTGTCGCCGCCGTTATCTTTGGCCCATTGTTGCTCAAACGGCGGATTCAGGGCGGCAAACAGCTCGCGGGAGACGTCATAAGAACTGTTCAGCAGTTCCGTTGCCTGTACATGGCCCGCCAGCAGCAGAGAAGCGACCAGCGCGAGTGAGTTCTTTTTCAGTAAGTTAACGGCCATTGCGCACCCTTATAAATTTAATGACTTTCTAATAGCCATCATATTTATAACGGACGTGAAAGGAGTAACGGTTTTATATACCGTTTGGTGATTTGGAAGTTGAAAAGGGAATAAGAACCGGGTTCAAGACGAAATCCTCCCCACAAATGCAGGGAGGAAACAGAGGTGAATCAGATGCCGACGCTAACCGTCTCCGGCAGTGTGCTGCCGCCATCAATCACATTCTGTGTACCGGTTAAATAACTTGATTCATCCGATGCGAGGAAGGCTGCCAGTTCGCCGACTTCCAGCGGATCGGCGAGGCGACGCATCGGGATTGCTTTTGCCATTTCAGTCAGCACCGATTCTGGATCTTCCGGGTTCGACTGGCGGGCAATGCTTTCCGCCATTGGCGTGCGTACGTATCCCGGGCAGATGGCGTTAACGCGAATACCAGACTGCGCGTACTCCACCGCCAGCGATTTAGTCAGGCCAACAATCGCCGCTTTCGTTAAGGCATACGCCGTTTCACCCGGATCGGCCACCATATCGCCAGTGACTGAAGACATCATCACAATGCGACCATCTTTGCGGGCAATCATCTCCGGCAGCACCGCCTTCGTGACGTTCCATACGCCTTTAATATTGATATCAATATGGAAATCGCGATCTTCATCGCTCATATCGAGGAAACTGCCCAGACGACAAACGCCTGCGTTATTCACCAGGATATCAATGCGCCCTTCTTTTTCCTTCGCGCGCTTGATAGCTGCGGCGACCGACGCCGGGTCACGCACATCGGCGACAACCGCCGTACAGCGATGACCACGACCACACAGTTCGTCCGCCAGCTTTTCGATCTCAGGGGAGATATCCAGCAAGATTAGGTTTGCGCCATGACGCGCAAAAGTTCTGGCAATTCCTTCGCCAATTCCCTGCAATGCGCCCGTAATCAGTGCTGTCTTGCCCGTGAGTTTACCCATTTTAATGCTCTCCTTGTTAATACAGAGCGTTACACTCCATTCCCTCTGAAAATACAGGATAAACAAAATATTGCTGCGGATCAGCTCACTAATTCAGGAAAATCTCAATCCAGTCGCTGCTTTATGCATCATTTCAGGCGTTGCGTTAGCTCACTGCTGCGCTCAATCATTTTCAATGACTCCACATCATTGAGTTGCACAAGGCCAACAAACAGTAAATCGGTAACAGAATTTTGCGCCGTGCGGGTGGACATCGACGAGCTGCGCCATTCGGTTTCGCCAGAAACGGTATCGAGAGTGTAATGCGCCAGCCGCCGCAGCGGGGAATCGGTTAATGAGGTAATGGCAATCACCGTTGCCCCCTGCTTTCGCGCTGCCTCGGCGCACAAGACAATCTCTTTTTTACTGCCGCTGTAAGAGATAGCGATTTGTACATCGCCTTTTTTCAGCGCCTGGGAAACGGTGGCTTGTACATGCGTGTCAGCTTCACAGGCCACACGATAACCAATTTTCATCAGTTTGAATGAAAGATCGCGCCCCACCAGCGCCGACCCGCCCAGGCCCGTTATCTGGATAAATGGCGCTTTACTGATGACCTCAATGATTTTTTGCAGCCGCGCGTAGTCGAACAACGCGCAGGTTTGCTCCAGCGCCAGCTCTTTTTCGCGATTCAGTTTGCGGGCAATCACTTCCAGCGAATCATCACTGGTAATCGAACTGTGCAGGTGCAGCGCCGTGGCATTCGTTTTCTCCCGGCTGGCACTGTATTCGCCAATTAACGCCATACGCAATTCAGTAAATCCTTGCGCGCCGAGCTTCTGGGCAAACTTCACAATACTCGACTGGCTGATGCCGAGCAGTTTCGCCATCTTGCGCGAAGAGACAGATTTCAGCTCACTCACATTAGCCCGCAGAAAGTCAGCAATTTTTTGCTCGTTCCCGGTAAATTCACTTTCCGCATTGCGTATTTTCGTCAGGTACAACATCTTCCACTCTCCTGGGCTGGCAGCAAAAATTCCGCTTAAGTTCTTATGACGCTCTTCACACTCTGCGAGTGTAGACTCAATGATTCCTTTAAGTCTGTCAATTCGGGATATATGATTCCATACATCTGCAATTATTTGATCGTAAATAGTAAGGTCACCACCGATGCAACTTGAAAAGATGATTACCGAAGGCTCGAACGCCGCCTCAGCTGAAATTGACCGCGTATCAACGCTGGAAATGTGCCGGATTATCAACGATGAAGATAAAACCGTGCCGCTTGCCGTTGAGCGCGTACTGCCGGATATCGCCGCGGCGATCGATGTTATCCACGCCCAGGTAAGCGGCGGCGGGCGTCTGATTTATCTCGGTGCGGGAACATCCGGTCGTCTGGGTATTCTTGATGCCAGTGAATGTCCGCCGACCTACGGCGTGAAACCGGGCCTGGTAGTTGGTTTGATTGCTGGCGGCGAATATGCCATTCAGCACGCGGTGGAAGGCGCGGAAGATAGCCGGGAAGGCGGCGTTAACGATCTGAAAAATATTAATTTAACGGCACAGGATGTGGTGGTCGGTATTGCCGCCAGCGGTCGTACGCCGTATGTGATTGCCGGACTGGAATACGCCCGCCAGCTCGGTTGCCGCACAGTGGGAATTTCCTGTAATCCCGGGAGCGCCGTTTCAACCACCGCTGAGTTTGCCATTACGCCAGTTGTTGGGGCCGAAGTGGTCACAGGTTCTTCGCGAATGAAAGCAGGTACGGCGCAGAAACTGGTGCTCAATATGCTCTCCACCGGGCTGATGATTAAATCCGGCAAAGTGTTCGGCAACCTGATGGTCGATGTGGTCGCCACCAACGAAAAATTGCATGTGCGCCAGGTCAATATCGTCAAAAACGCTACCGGATGTAGCGCAGAGCAAGCGGAAGCGGCATTGGTTGCCTGCGAGCGCAACTGTAAAACGGCCATTGTGATGGTGCTGAAAAATCTCGATGCCGCAGAAGCTAAAAAACGCCTTGATCAACACGGCGGCTTTATTCGTCAGGTTTTAGACAAGGAATAACCCATGGCCAAAGAGATCAGCAGTGAACTTCTGAACACCATTCTTACCCGTGTCGGCGGACCGGGAAATATCGCCAGTTGTGGTAACTGTATGACGCGCCTGCGTCTGGGTGTACATGACAGTTCACTGGTTGATCCCAATATCAAAACGCTGGAAGGCGTGAAGGGCGTCATTTTGACCAGCGATCAGGTGCAGGTGGTTTTTGGGCCGGGCAAAGCGCATCGTGCCGCAAAAGCCATGAGCGAGCTGCTGGGAGAAGCACCGGTACAGGATGCCGCAGAAATCGCCGCCCAGAACAAACGTCAGTTAAAAGCCAAACAAACCTCCGGCGTGCAACAATTTCTCGCCAAATTCGCCACCATCTTCACGCCGCTGATCCCCGGTTTTATTGCCGCCGGTCTGCTGCTGGGGATAGCGACGTTAATTGCCACGGTGATGCACGTTCCGGCAGATGCTCAGGGCACGCTACCCGACGCGCTGAATTTTATGAAGGTGTTCAGCAAAGGTTTGTTCACCTTCCTGGTGATTCTGGTGGGCTATAACGCCGCCCAGGCATTTGGCGGCACGGGCGTAAATGGCGCGATTATCGCCGCGCTCTTTTTGCTCGGTTATAACCCAACTGCAACCACCGGTTACTACGCCGGTTTTCACGATTTCTTTGGTCTGCCCATCGATCCGCGCGGCAATATTATCGGCGTGTTGATTGCCGCGTGGGCCTGCGCCCGCATCGAAGGCATGGTGCGCCGCTTTATGCCGGACGATCTCGACATGCTGTTGACCTCGTTAATCACCCTGCTGATCACCGCTACGCTGGCCTACCTGATCATTATGCCGCTGGGCGGCTGGCTGTTTGAAGGCATGTCGTGGCTGTTTATGCACCTGAACAGTAATCCGCTCGGTTGTGCGGTTTTAGCCGGGCTGTTCCTGATCGCCGTGGTGTTTGGCGTGCATCAGGGCTTTATTCCTGTTTACCTCGCGTTAATGGACAGTCAGGGATTCAACAGCTTATTTCCCATCCTTTCGATGGCAGGCGCGGGCCAGGTGGGCGCGGCGCTGGCACTCTACTGGCGGGCGCAACCGCACAGTGCATTACGCAGTCAGGTACGCGGGGCGATTATTCCCGGCCTGCTGGGCGTTGGCGAACCGTTGATTTATGGCGTCACCCTGCCCCGCATGAAACCGTTTATTACCGCCTGTTTAGGCGGCGCGGCGGGCGGTTTGTTTATCGGATTGATAGCCTGGTGGGGTCTGCCGATGGGCTTAAACAGCGCCTTTGGGCCGTCTGGTCTGGTGGCGCTGCCGCTGATGACTTCCGCACAAGGCATCCTTCCGGCAATGGCGGTTTATGCAGGCGGGATTCTGGTGGCATGGGTTTGCGGGTTTATTTTCACCACGCTCTTTGGCTGCCGTAACGTCAATCTGGACTGATAATATGAAACGGACAATGCTCTATCTTTCTCTGCTGGCTGTCAGCTGTAGCGTCAGCGCCGCAAAATACCCTGTTCTGACAGAAAGTTCGCCAGAGAAAGCAGGGTTCAACGTCGAACGGCTTAACCAGATGGATCGCTGGATAAGCCAGCAGGTGGATGCCGGTTATCCCGGCGTAAACCTGCTGATTATTAAAGATAATCAGATTGTGTATCGCAAAGCCTGGGGAGCGGCGAAAAAGTACGATGGCAGCGTATTGATGGAACAGCCTGTCAAAGCCACCACCGGGACGCTGTATGACCTGGCTTCCAATACCAAGATGTACGCCACTAACTTTGCTCTGCAAAAGCTAATGAGCGAAGGCAAGCTGCATCCTGACGATCGGATTGCGAAATATATTCCGGGATTTGCCGATAGTCCAAATGACACCATCAAAGGCAAAAACACGCTGCGGATTTCTGACCTGCTGCATCACAGCGGCGGTTTCCCGGCGGACCCACAATATCCGAATAAAGCGGTCGCGGGCGCGTTATATTCCCAGGATAAAGGCCAGACGCTGGAGATGATCAAGCGCACGCCGCTGGAGTATCAGCCCGGCAGCAAGCATATCTACAGCGATGTCGATTATATGCTGCTTGGATTTATCGTCGAGTCGGTTACCGGTCAGCCACTTGACCGCTATGTTGAAGAGTCGATTTATCGCCCGCTCGGCCTGACGCATACGGTGTTTAATCCGCTACTGAAAGGCTTTAAACCGCAACAAATTGCCGCCACGGAACTCAACGGCAATACCCGCGATGGCGTGATCCATTTCCCGAATATCCGCACCTCCACTCTCTGGGGTCAGGTGCACGATGAAAAAGCCTTTTATTCGATGGGCGGCGTTTCCGGGCATGCAGGGTTGTTTTCCAATACCGGCGATATTGCGGTGTTAATGCAAACGATGCTGAACGGCGGCGGCTATGGCGATGTGCAGTTGTTCAATGCAGAAACGGTGAAGATGTTCACCACCAGCTCTAAGGAAGATGCCACTTTTGGCCTTGGCTGGCGCGTGAATGGTAATGCCACCATGACGCCGACGTTTGGCACGCTGGCAAGCCCGCAAACCTACGGTCACACTGGCTGGACCGGGACGGTGACCGTTATCGATCCGGTGAATCATATGGCGATTGTGATGTTAAGCAACAAGCCACATTCGCCAGTTGCCGATCCACAAAAAAATCCCAATATGTTCGAAAGCGGTCAGCTACCGATTGCAACTTATGGTTGGGTAGTTGATCAGGTGTATGCGGCGTTAAAGCAGTAATAAAAAGGCCAGTCAGTTGTGATACTGGCTGGCCTTAAATCATCGAATCAGAAACGATTACAACGCCATCAACTTGTCCAGCGACGGCGCGAAGTAATAGCCGCCAGTGACCGGTTTGGTGAAACGCAACATCGCATCACGTTTGCCATCGGTATCGCCAAACATGCTCAGCAGTTGCTGCTCAATGTTATGCAGACGCGCGCAGTAGGCGCAGAAGTACAGACCGTGAGTGCCACTGGCGGTGCCGTACGGCAGGCTCTGGCGAACAATCTTCAGCCCTTTGCCATCTTCTTTCAGATCAACGCGGGTCAGGTGAGAGGTTTCCGGACGCTCGTCGCCGTCGATCTCTTCGTTGGCCTCTTTGGT
This sequence comes from Escherichia sp. WS547, assembly GCF_046486065.1. NCBI lineage: Bacteria > Pseudomonadati > Pseudomonadota > Gammaproteobacteria > Enterobacterales > Enterobacteriaceae > Escherichia > Escherichia sp. WS547. The sequence continues at coordinate 334,031 of NZ_JBJQMA010000001.1, forward strand.
GCGCCCGATCATCATCTCCTGATCGTGAACGCTCATCCGGTTGAGCTGCTTCAGGTTGTGCTCCCAACGCTGCACAAACACATAGCTGCCGCCCGCATCCACGCCGTCTTTGATAACCGCCACTTCACGGCGCGTCTCTTCACCCGCCGGGTTTTCAGTACCGTCAACGAAGCCGCTCAGGTCACGCTCTTCAACCCAACGGAAGCCGTGGATCTCTTCTTTCACTTCAATGCAGTCACCAAAGGCTTCCATCGCCGCCTGAGCGACAGAGAAGTTTACGTCGTGACGCAGAGAAAGAATGTGGATCAACACATCGAACTGGGTCGTCGGCGCAAGGCCTTTACCGTAGCCCGGAAAATCTTTCAGCTCTTCGGCCCCAACGCCGCCGCTCAGAGCGCGCCAGGTGTTGTTACCAAAGGCAACCACCGCACCAAGATGCGCGTCCGGGAATTTCGCTTCAAAAGTTGCCAGTTTATCGGCAAATGTTTTACTGGCCGCACGCAGGGCGTCAACTTCCCCTTTCACGTTGGCTTCGATCCAAATCGCCGCGCGGCAATGTTCTGGCAAAATGCCACTCTGAACCTGAGACATTATTCCTCCTGAAAATAAGAATGCCACGCAATCCGTGGCATTGTTGGGCGCTATTTTACGTGTTTTTTCGCGGCGGCGGTTTGTTCAGACGCAAATTAACGCCGCCAGATAATTTTACTGACTTTCCAGTTTTTCAGGGTATCGTCCGAAGGCATTAACCCTTCAGGACCACTCCATTCCCCGCTGAACTGGTAGCTAATATGTTGACTGCCTTCGGCTTTACATTCGACGGCACGATTATCATCACCATCAGCTTTTTGGCAATTGCCAAATGCTTTGCTGTAAAGGTCGCTAAACGGTGTACCGATTTTAACACTGGAGTCAGCTGGAATATCGCTATCCAGCACATCAATGCGGCTGATCGTGCCCTGATCGCCGTTAATCACCATCGCCACGTTGTCGCCTTTCATCACTTCAAAAAAGCGCACCACGTTGCCGTTCGCGGTTTTCATTCCGCTGCGCAGGCGATAATCGCCATCAAGCGCATCAGCAATGGCTTGTTCTTGCAGTGGTGTGGACGCCGTTAATTCACCAACGCCCTGCTCGCTCACTTTGGTGGACGACCCAAACCAGTTCCACGGGTTAGCGGCAGACCAGTTAACTGACGACATCGTGGAACAGCCGGTCAGCATCAACGGCATAGCGCATAACATTAAACGCAGCGATATCATGTCACTTCCTTTGGTTATTCAATAACGTTGCTTGGAGTGCAAATTCACCAAAAAGTGCCGTTATTCTTTTTCTTCATTAAAACAAGCGCGTAAACGTCGATTGGTCAGCAGCCAGATTAACGCCACAATATCCGCCACTACCAGCGCCAGCCCGATACCGCTAACGGATTCACCGTTCAGCCACAGCCACGGTTGCCAGCAAAGTAAAACCACCTGCGCCAACAGCAACAGAAAATAGAGCACATGCCAGATACGGGGAAATGAAGCCCGCCGACCACTCAGCAAAAACGCCAGCACCGCCGGAATGCCGGGAATCAACCCCAGCCAGAAATTATCGTGATCGGGATAAAACAGATTTAGCAGTGCAGTACCCTGCTCGCGCGACGCACCGGCAATGACAAACAGCACCCAGGTTCGCGCCTGAAGCAATAGCACAAGCCAGAAGAACAAGGGTAAACGCAGGCGACCGTGCGCATCATAATGGACAGGATGAAACTCAGTACTCTTCATCTTCAATCAAACGCTTACCCAAACTCAGCACGTCGGCGTGTTCATATCCCAGGCGTTCATACATTCCGAGCACCATGTCGTTATCTTCCGGCACGTTGATCTGAATTTTCGGGCAGCCGCGAGCAATCAGCTTTTTCTCCAACCGATTAAGCAACGCATTGGCAATCCCACGCCCACGAAACTCTGGATGCACGCCAAGATAATAAGCAGACCCGCGATGCCCGTCATAACCGCCCATCACCGTTCCGACCACTTCACCGTTTACCTCAGCGACCAGAAACAAACTGACGTCATGGTTCATCTTACGCTCGATGTCCATTTCCGGATCGTTCCACGGACGCAGCAAGTCGCAACGCTCCCAAAGGGTGATGACCTCTTCGAAATCTTCCTGGCGAAATACGCGTATCTCCATGGTATTCGTTACCTTTTTGCGGGTTAAAAGGCTGATTATGGCGTGAACGGTCGAATTAGCCAATATCTGACGAAAATCGGTTGAAAAAGTGGCATAATGGGGAGTTGTCAACTATTGAAATGAAAAGTAAAACAATTCTCATCAGCAAACGGTCGTAACGGATTACGCGATACGATATAACATCTGGAACTTTATTATTACAACTCAGGCCGTATGAGCACTTTTAAACCACTAAAAACACTCACTTCGCGCCGCCAGGTGCTGAAAGCCGGTTTGGCTGCCCTGACGTTGTCAGGAATGTCGCAAGCCATCGCCAAAGACGAACCTTTAAAAACCAGCAACGGACACAGCAAGCCGAAAGCCAAAAAATCTGGCGGCAAACGTGTCGTTGTTCTCGATCCAGGCCACGGAGGGATTGATACCGGAGCGATCGGACGCAACGGTTCGAAAGAAAAACATGTGGTGCTGGCGATTGCTAAAAACGTCCGTTCCATTTTGCGTAATCATGGCATTGATGCGCGTTTAACGCGTTCTGGCGATACGTTTATCCCACTATACGATCGCGTTGAAATCGCCCATAAACATGGCGCAGATCTGTTTATGTCAATTCATGCCGACGGCTTTACCAACCCGAAAGCTGCCGGTGCTTCGGTATTTGCCCTCTCTAACCGTGGGGCAAGTAGCGCAATGGCGAAATACCTGTCTGAACGCGAAAACCGCGCCGATGAAGTTGCTGGTAAAAAGGCGACTGACAAGGATCACCTATTGCAGCAAGTGCTGTTTGATCTGGTGCAAACCGATACTATTAAAAACAGCCTGACGCTCGGCTCGCATATTCTGAAGAAGATTAAGCCGGTGCATAAACTGCACAGCCGCAACACCGAACAAGCCGCGTTTGTGGTGTTGAAGTCGCCGTCGGTTCCTTCGGTGCTGGTGGAAACTTCGTTTATCACCAACCCGGAAGAAGAGCGGCTGTTAGGCACGGCGGCATTTCGCCAGAAAATCGCCACAGCGATTGCCGAAGGCGTGATCAGTTATTTCCACTGGTTTGACAACCAGAAAGCACACTCGAGAAAGCGGTAAGTGATGAAACCCGACGCACACCAGGTTAAACAGTTTCTGCTCAACCTTCAGGATACGATTTGTCAGCAGTTGAGCACCGTCGATGGCACAGAATTTGTCGAAGATAGCTGGCAGCGCGAAGCTGGCGGCGGCGGACGTAGCCGGGTGTTGCGTAATGGTGGTGTTTTCGAACAGGCGGGCGTTAACTTTTCGCATGTCCACGGTGAGGCGATGCCTGCTTCCGCCACCGCTCATCGCCCGGAACTTGCCGGGCGCAGTTTCGAGGCGATGGGCGTTTCACTGGTAGTGCATCCGCATAATCCGTATGTTCCCACCAGCCACGCGAATGTGCGCTTTTTTATTGCCGAAAAACCGGGTGCCGAACCCGTCTGGTGGTTTGGCGGCGGCTTCGACTTAACCCCTTTCTATGGCTTTGAAGACGATGCTATTCACTGGCACCGCACCGCCCGTGACCTGTGCCAGCCATTTGGCGAAGACGTTTATCCGCGTTACAAAAAGTGGTGCGACGAATACTTCTACCTCAAACATCGTAACGAACAACGCGGCATTGGCGGCCTGTTCTTTGATGACCTGAACACGCCAGACTTTGACCACTGTTTTGCCTTTATGCAGGCGGTAGGCAAAGGCTACACCAACGCTTATTTACCAATTGTAGAGCGACGTAAAACGATGGCCTACGGCGAGCGCGAGCGCAATTTCCAGTTATATCGTCGTGGTCGTTATGTCGAGTTCAATCTGGTCTGGGATCGTGGCACACTGTTTGGCCTGCAAACCGGCGGGCGCACCGAGTCTATCCTGATGTCAATGCCGCCGCTGGTACGCTGGGAGTACGATTATCAGCCAGAAGCAGGCAGCCCGGAAGCGGCGTTGAGTGAGTTTATTAAGGTCAGGGATTGGGTGTAACTCCCTCACCCCCATTCCCGCATCCGCTGATGCAACGTCAACGACGGCTTCTCGGCAAACAGCTGCTGGTAATCCGTGGCAAATTGCCCCAGATGCCAGAATCCCCACTGCATGGCGGCGTCTTTTACCGTTGTGCTTTGCGACCACGGGCTTATCAGTTCGCGGCGTACGGCGTTCAGGCGAATGCGTTTCAGCCACGCGTTCGGGCCAATGCCTAAAATAGCGTGAAACGCGTTTTGTAGCGTGCGGCGACTGACATGCAGTTGATTACACAAGTCCAGCACCGTCACCGGTTCGGACATGTTTTCCAGCACATATTCACGGGCGCGGGAAAGTAATCTACGGTAACTCTGATGACTGATGCTTTCCGCCGTCACCATTGGCTGCGCTTCTTCCAGCATCGCCCCCATCGCCATGAGCAAATTATCCCCCAGCACTTTTCGCACCGCAGGCTGATGCAAATTCTCGGGATTCTCGCAAAACGTCGCCAGCGCCTGTTGGACAAAGCCCCACAGCGCGGCTTTATGCTGTTCTTTCACTTCCAGCGCCGACTGGCTACGCAGCATATGTAATACCCGATCCGGATTATGCAAAAAGTTAGCCTGACGGGTGATGACATCTTCAGAAAGCACTACGCCCAGGATCGTGTAATCGTCCGGCGTACTTAATTCAAACTCGGTTCCACCAGGGCGCGTCGCTATTTCTGCGCTTCCCAGACATTGCGAACCGATAAATCCCTGCTCACCGCGCGTCGCCGGAATGCCAAACCAGAACGAGTTCGGCCAGACCAGGCACGACTGACGCAGCGCCAGACCGGTGTATTCACGAAAAACCTGAATATCATCGAGTAGAATTTCCGTAAATTCACCATGAAACTTGCCCGGATGCAGCTGATCGTAAATCTGCTGCCAGGCGGTAATCGTCAAAGCATGTTCATAGACATCCGTTGTCTGTCGTTGATGAACATTATCCACTTCGACCTTCGGCGTGAGCTTCAGGTTTTCGGGTAAGGGTTCATGATAAAGATGGTGCAAATTGGCTGTACGGGTCTTTTTCATGATGTTAATGCCGGGTGTTGTAGGACACCCGGCACCTCCGACAGGTTAATGGGGCTTGAGACGATAACGACTACTGCGTTTACGTAACGTCCCGGCAGAAAAGAGCTGTTCGAGCGCATTTCTGGCTTTTTCCAGCGGCCAGCCAAAGTGGGCAGCCACTTCTCCTGCCGTCATTCCCTGACGTACTGATGTTAACAGCGCCAACAACTCGTCAGCAGATTCCACGACGATAACTGGCGCGTCGGGTTCCTTTACGGGTTGCTTCGGCTGGCGGTTAAAGCCAGTAACCAGCCACTGGGTGTCATCGTCTGGCCGACCGATCTCCTTACGGCTGATGACACGCCCGGTACGCATCGCGGCAGCACAACCTGCGTCCAGCGCCGCACGACACGCCGCCAGATCGCCTTCCACCACCAGCGTTAGGCGACCAGGGTCAAGCACTTCGTGACTGAGCAGACGAACGTTAGCTGCTTTGAGCATGGCATCCGCTGCATCTATCGCGGCGACCATGCCGTCCACTTCCAGCAATCCCAGTGCATTGATCATCGGCAACCTCCGTTACGCACGCTGGATTGGATTACGCGCGATTTCCAGCACTGCATCGGTAAAAGCGTTACAGGCTGCTTTACACGCGGCCTGGCTACCGGTTAAAAATGCTGCCGAGTAGTTGGTTTCAGACGGCGGCGGGACATAGGTCACCAGCTGCACGTCGGCAGATTTCAACGCCGCATCAATGCCGTAGGTCGCTTCCAGCGGCGGTGCCACCAGATACGCCATCGGATCGCCAAGCGTGATCCCGGCGGTTGATGAGAGATAAGAACCGGTACGCGAAACTACATGTGCCAGGAAAGCTGTGTTTTCTGCGTCATTAGCCCACTGGAAAGCCGCGCCATTTTCAATATGCGCAACCATCGCATCCAGACCAGCACGCACTTCCGCCGGGTTTGGCCCACCGAGCATAATCAGCACTTCACCGGCAGTCGGTGACGGTCCGTGTGCAGCTCCCGCATACAGCGAGCGGCCATACACCACTTCGACCATCGCCTGCTTGGTCGCTTCGTCAGCCGCAATGTAGGTGACGTCATCGGAATCAGCAGAAATCAGCCCAAGGCTACGAATATGCGGCGGCAATTTCAGTTCACGCGCAAATTCGGCGTTAACAGAGGCAATCACCCGCATGGCGGTGACCGACGGTCGAATCAAATCTAAAGCTGGCATGATGCCTCCTTATCGGGTCATGTTGATGCCGGATGCTTTCTGCTCCAGCATACGTTTCGCCAAATCCACAATGACGGCTGCGGCTTCAACCGGCGGCGTGCCGCCCTGGTGAATGTTAGAGATACAGGTACGGTCGGCCTCAACGGTGGTTGCCATACGCGGCGAGTAAACGGCGTAGCAGGAGAGGCTTTCTGACTGCCCTAATCCCGGGCGTTCCCCCACCAGTAGGATCACTACTTTCGCGCCGAGGATCTCACCGATCTGATCTTCAATCTTCACGCGACCATAACGAACAAAGAATGGCGTACCGACTTTCAGCCCGGCCTGTTTCAGGCCCGCCATCAGCGGTGGCAGGATCTCTTCGTAGTTCACGGTGATCGCATCAGTTGACAGGCCATCAGAAATAACGACCTGTACGTCCGGATTAGCAACACACTGTGCTTTCAGCGCTTCAACAGCTTCTGCACACAGGCGGCGGCCCATATCCGGACGAGTCAGGTAAAGATTTTTGTCGCTAATTTCAGAGCGGACTTCCAGCAAGCCCTGCGCTTTCACCCACTCTTCCGGCACTTCTTTCAGTACGGTATCTTTCGAACGAGAGTGATCGGCCAGGAAACGCAGCAACGCCTGGGTACGCGGACGCGGACCGGCACGACCGGTACAAACGCGGGCCACGGTGCTGCGACGCAGTTCTGTTAACACATCCGCACGATGTGGGTTTTCCACACCAATCCACGCTTTTGCTTCCGCAGAGCCTAAATCCAGCGCGCAGCTTTCCGAGGTCACTGGTGTCGTACAGGTGGTGGTGGCGCACTTTGCTTCTGACGGCGCGGGGGCCGCTTGTCCCATTGACGCCATCACGCTGCGTACAATTTCTTCAATCTGTTTTTGATCCATGATGTGTTATCTCCGCGTCATCAGAAGAACAGTGACGGATCGCCCGCCCATTTGGTCAGGCGACCGTTTGCCATAATGCCCATGCTTTCCAGCCAGCGTTCAAACTCCGGTGACGGGCGCAGGTTGAGTAACTGACGCACAGTGGCAGTGTCGTGGAATGCTGTGGTCTGATAGTTGAGCATGATGTCATCGCCCAGCGGCATCCCCATGATGTAGTTGCAGCCTGCGGTGGCGAGCAGGATCATGAGGTTTTCGTTGAGGTTCTGGTCAGCGTCAGCGTGGTTGGTGTAGCAGCAGTCACAGCCCATAGAGATGCCGCTCAGCTTACCCATAAAGTGATCTTCTAAGCCCGCACGGATAATCTGGCGGTCGTTGTAGAGATACTCCGGCCCAATAAAGCCGACCACGGTGTTGACGATAAACGGATCGTAATGACGCGCCAGCCCGTAGTTACGCGCTTCCATCGTCACCTGGTCTGCGCCGAAGTTAGCGCCAGCAGACAGCGCCGAACCTTGTCCGGTTTCGAAGTAGAGGCAGTTTTCCCCGGCGATACGATTGAACTCTGCGCCCACTGCGCGCGCTTCGTCGAGCATCGCCAGCTCCACGCCAAATTCTTTCAGCCCTTTTTCGCTGCCGCAGATACTCTGGAAAATCAGCCCGCCTGGTGCGCCACGACGGATCGCTTCAATCTGGGTGGTGACGTGCGCCAGCACGCAGCCCTGAGTTGGGATGTTGAATTTGTCGATCACGCCGTAGATGGTGTCCAGCACGCGGCTTAAGTTTTCCACGTCGTCCGTCACCGGGTTGACGCCGATCACCGCATCGCCCACCCCGAAGGAAAGCCCTTCGTAGATTTGCGCAGCGATACTTTGCACGTCGTCACGGGTGTCATTTGGCTGCAAACGGGCGCTGAAGGTGCCCGGAATACCGATGGTGGTATTGGCCTTTTTGATTACCGGCATTTTCTTCGCGCCGTAGATCAGGTCCGCGTTGGAGCAAATCTTCGCCACCGCCGCGACCACTTCCGAGGTCAACCCTTTGCGGGTAAAGGCAATGTCGTCCACGCTGGTTTCATCGCTCAGCACATACTCACGCAGTTCGCTGATGCTCCAGTTTTTAATCTGGTTGTAGGCCGTTTCGTTAACATCGTCCTGAATCAGCCGCGTCACACAGTCATCTTCATAGGCAATCACCGGATTATTGCGGATGTCCGCTACGGTCATTTCCGACAACACCTGCTTTGCCGCCACGCGCTCCTGTGAGCTTGCCGCTGCAACGCCCGCCAGCACATCCCCCGAACGCAGTTCGTTGGCTTTAGCCAGCACCTCTTTTACATCCTTAAACTGATATACATTGCCGAACAATGTGGTCTTTAGTTTCATAAGTCGTTCCCTCAGGAAGAAGTGATGAGTAACATTTTTCACAGCATTCGAACAATTCTATTTCATCGTTATCCCTTGTCCTGTAAGGTGTTCCCCTTAATACGCCCGTTACTTATCCTGCCGAACGCAACCGAACGCGCCGGATACATGAGCGGGGTTATCGAGTCGTTAGATCGAGGTATCCGGTTTTGAGCAAGACACCACTGACAGCAAAGGCCATAGAGGCCGCCCAGCCGAAGGACAAGCCCTACAAACTCACCGATTCATTGACGCCAGGCCTTTTCTTGCTGGTCCATCCCAATGGGTCACGGTACTGGCGATTTCGCTATTGGGTAAGTAAGAAGGAGCGGTTGCAGGCTATTGGGGTGTATCCGCTGATTAGCCTAAAGGAAGCCCGCAAACGAGCCACAGAGAGCCGTTTACTCATCGCGCAGGGAATTGATCCAATGGAAGAAGCGCGCAAGGAGAAAGCCATTGATGCGCTCAACATGGCGGCAAGTTTTAAGACGGTAGCGGAAGACTGGTTTGCTACCAGAGTGAGCGGGTGGTCAGAGTCCTACACGAAACAGGTCAGATCGGCACTAGAAAAGGATGTTTACCCCGTGCTGGGTAAGCGTTCAATCGTTGATATAACCGCCCGTGACGTGCTGGCATTACTCCAGAAGAAAGAACGTACCGCACCGGAGCAGGCCCGCAAGCTACGCCAGCGCATCGGTGAGATCTTCAAGTTTGCCGTTATCACCGAACTGGTAACGAGGAATCCGGTTGCAGATCTTGATACGGCACTGAAGGCCCGCCGACCTGGTCACAACGCGTGGATACCGATTAGTGAAATTCCGGCCTTCTACAAAGCCCTTGAGAGGGCCGGGAGCGTCCAGATTCAGACGGCAATACGTTTGCTTATATTAACGGCATTAAGGACCGCAGAACTGCGTTTGTGCCGTTGGGAATGGATAAACCTGGAGGACGCAACAATCACATTGCCCGCTGAAGTCATGAAGGCCCGCCGCGCGCATGTAGTACCGTTATCCCGGCAGGCGGTCGAGCTATTACAGGACCAGTTTACCCGCAGCGGATACAGTGCTTTCGTCTTTCCGGGCCGATTCATGGACAAGCCACTTTCAGCCAGTGCCATCCTTAAGGCCCTGGAGCGTATCGGATACAAGTCGATAGCCACGGGCCACGGCTGGCGGACAACCTTTTCAACGGCGCTTAATGAGTCCGGCAGGTACTCACCAGACTGGATCGAAATCCAACTGGCCCACGTTCCGAAAGGTGTGCGCGGCGTTTATAACCAGGCGGCCTATCTGAAGCAACGGCGGGCCATGATGCAGGACTACAGCGACGCCATCGACCAGATATTGGCTGGTGGCGGTAATCCGCTGGAGCCGTGAACTATAAGGCCGGATTCGTCCGGCTTTTCTTTCGCCTTACTGGTATAAAAGGTTAACAGGTTACACAACCTATTACCCTTTTATCCTGTTATCCTTTTATACAACTATACCAATGAAATCAAAGATTTGCTCAAACTTGCAAATAACAGATCCGGGGATCGAAAATGTGATCAACATAATAAAAAAGCCCGGAAAGGCGGCAACCAGTTCCGGGCGACGTGGAAACAAGCTAAAAGGAGAAATTCCACATGAATATTTTACCAACAGCCTACGCCCCACGGCAAGGCGAATCACTCGGTAAACACAGCCTTCAGAAAATCGACGCGATCCCGGAAGAAGTACGGAGCGCCATTGATGATGGCCTGAATGATATCCGCTTTAATGGTTATCGCTGGGAATGCAACGCCAAAACAGGCTGGGCGCGTGTATCACCGATTTCATCACCTGCCAATGCAGAACCGGAATCACCCGAACAAAGCCAGGCAAACGCCCGCGCTGACTTCATGGCGTTACAAGGTGAGTATTTATCGGTCAAACCAGAAGGCAAAAGCGAGAAGAAATCCGCCGTAGATATCGTGAATGAGCTACGCAGTAAAGCCGCCGCTAAAACTTCGCAGACAGCACCACAGCAGGAAGCACCGGAAGAACCGGAACAAGCGGAAGCTACGCAGGACGACCAACCGCAAGGTGATAAGGCTGATAGCAGCAGCGATAACCTTGATAAAGTCAGGAGCTACCGCAAATTTGAAACAGAACGTTACGTTAATGATCGCCTGTTTCGTGATGGCTTCCTGGAAGTGCTTTCACCCGCAGCGGTAAAACTACTCCTGTTTATCGGCAGCAAGTGTAATGATGATGGCGTCTGCTTCCATGCTCACGAAACGATGATGCAGTTAACCGGACTGAGTAGAAACACAATCAAGCGAGCAATAACAGAACTCACAGAGAACAAACTTATCGAGACAAAAGCGGTGGCGGGCAAATCAAACCATTACAGATTGTTATAGTCTGATTAAGAAATACACTGAGGGGACCGAAATGGTCCTCTTTTTTTATCCACACCCCCACCAAATTTGGGCTACCTACCCCCACCAAAAATGGGCTGGGTATATATACACCCCCACCAAATTTGGTCTACCACCCCCACCAAATTTGGGCTACGAAATACTCTTTTATTACTCATAAAATAAATACAGTTAGCTTCGCTCGATTTTTGAACGAACAAGATTTGATGATTTTTCTTGCTGGACCTTCGAAAGACATTCAGGTGATGCCAGTTTAAAAAGACCGGCCTAGCAGGGGCAGGAAGCTCGCGTTGCTCGTTCCTGGTGGACCAATGCTCAATGTAACCATGCAAAGCACGGAGCGCCCACCAGTGGCAGACAATGAGACTTCAGAGAGCGCACCTTCTATCGCGCTACGCGCTCAATAAAACCAACGACGCCGCCATCCTGCCAGACTGATGGTTTTTATCGCGTATACAGACCAGACAGTACCATCACACGACGCACGTCAGGCTAGGGTGAATACCCTTCCAAGTGTATTGCCAGAACTTAAGGCCGTTATATTGCGATTGGGAGCGTTTAAGAGGCATCGAATTTTAATTAGTTTTTGATGCGGTGATTTGCAGGCAAAAAAAATCCCGCGAGTAGCAGCGGGAAACTAGAGACATATCGTTGTAGTTATTAACAGATCACATTTTGAGGCTGAGTATTTACCTCACTAATATTATCGCGCCTTTATGTGGCTGGTACAAATTGTTTTTTGCCAATCACAAAAACGTCATATTCGACAATGAAGCCGTGTTTGCACACGTAGGACAACGGGAATAAAATAATTACATAAGGTTTTTTTCTTGGCCTATTTTTTCGTTCAGCGGCGGTTGTTTTCCTCCATATTTCCAGCCGCCGCTCCTTTTTTCGAAGAGGTGATGAAAATGAACAGCTTTCCAGAGCTAATGACGAGTGATGAAGTCGCTAAGCTCTTCGGCGTTTCAAAGCGTACTGTCGCAAGGTGGGTTGATACAATTCCATCATTCCCGATCCCCGTTAGTCCTGAGGGAACGCCGCTGCGCTTTATTCGCGAGGAAATTTTTAACTACTTCTATCGTGGGCGTAAACATGAATAACGAAATAAAATTCCATCACATTTTGAGGTAAGACATCATGACCAATATTGAAAGATTAGAACGCGCCGCTGAAATTATGCGCCGCAAATGGATCTACGAAGCTGAAACGGGTTTATTCTTTAACCGTGATAACAAGAACGTCATTAAAGGCAGCCTGACAAGTAAAGGTTATTTAATCGTAACTGTGCAGGAAGATAATTTTAAGGTGGCGCTGAGTTACCAGAAAGCGGCCTATGTTTATTGCTACGGAGCCTATGATGAAACGCTGTTTGATGTCCATCATATCAATCTGCAAAAACAAGATAACCGCATCAAGAATATTCGCCTGATGCCGAAAGAAAAGCACCGCCGGATACATAAAAACGTCCGCAAACTTATTCGGCTGGGCCACACACAATGGCTTCAACCGCAATTAATTGAACAATCACTATAAACACAGGAGTAAATACCATGCATTCATTAGACAGTTATTTTCAGCGCACGACAGCCCCTAAATCAGCCGCCCAGGAACGCCGTGAGGAATTCCAGGAAAAAGTGATGCGTTCTGCTGATTATATTGCGGACAAGTTCGTGGAAACGGTTCGGCCACTTGTTGATGAAGTAGCTGATAAACTTCAGTCTGAAATGCCGGAAGACATGGAAGGCACTGCAAAGGCGCGACTCCTTTTTGAATTAAGTCGTCGTTTCGGCGTGTCAATAAGCACTTTTAAATAATCGGAAGAGGAAAGACAATGGACGCATTTGATGTACTGACAAACAAAGGCGATGAACTGGTAGCACAGCGTGATAAAACCGCCAACGAAGGGGAACGCGCACTGTTAAATAAGCAGATTAAAGCGATCCGTATGGCCCAGTTTAAATTAATCAGCAATGAAGTTATCGAAATAATTAAACCGCAGATCCCACAAATCGTTGCTGACGCTATTAAAGCCGCCGGACTGGAGAAACGCATTGCCGGGCTGAAAACGAACGCAGAGAAAATGGAGATGCACAAACAGAGCGGTGCTCCGACTCCGGATGAGTACTTCTCACCGGATGCTGAGTTTATGGCGCAGGTTGAGGAACGTCTGGGTAGCTGTCTCACCGAGGAACAGCATCGCTATTTTGATGGAGTGGATAGTTCGGCAGGTATTGACCTGAACTCGTATTTCGGTCGTGAAATTGAGCATTTTGATGCCGCCCCGTCTATGCCGGAGCCAGAACCAGAAATGGCCGCCGATCCTGAAGCTGAGCAACGGAAACGCGTATTCAATGCGATAGGGATTCGGTACTGATCGGATAAAAGAAAGCCGGGAATTACCCCGGCTGACTTAACAATGTGACCAATGAACAAATCGGACAAGACAAACAGGATAAGCAGTCTCGAAACAATGTTCGGGAACTATATTAGCACAAGTCCGGAGAAAATCATCATGTTGGCACTACGCATCATGCAGGGCATCGCTAAGACCCTCGCAGAACATGTCTTAGACCTGAAACATTCGCCACTGAGCAAACAGGCCATGAAGCGCCAAACGCTTCGTCTGTGGGCTGAATATTCGCTTGGAACTATCAATAAAATCATCGACATGAAATCGGGGCCGAGCAACCAGAGCGCGGAGGAAATGGAGTTCATCAGGCGTTTAATTCTCATTCGCAGAGACATTCATAGCCAGTTACACAGCGTGGGAATCGATATTAATGATGGGACGGGCGATTAATTTTCGGACAAGTACTATGCGCGCGCGAGGAGCTGAACATGAAGCAAGATATTGCAGACAGGCTGGAGATACTCGAAGGCCAGCGGGCAGAAGCAAAACAACTACGTAAGCAGGCCAGAAGAGCGCACAGGAACTACGAAGCAGAATCACTGACCGCTTTCATCAACTTCACAAACCGTTGCATCCAGGAGTGTTACAGGGAGGATGCAGAAAACTGGCTGGATTCATTGCCAGAACAGACTCTGCATGAACTGAACGGCGACCAGTAAATAAATCCAGTACGTTTCCCGCAGTGCGCATAACGTACATTATGTGAAAAACGATATGGATGTATATCAGTATTGATTTCATTGGGAAAACTGGGTTTTCAGTGGCACAGACAAAGAAGCATAGCTGATACAGCTTTATAAGCCATTGATTCTATTAAGTGATGTTTTTTGTGATTGGTTGAAGCAAACCAAAACAAGATGCCACTGAAGCGTTAATAAACTGTTTCAATGTGAAATTATCAGAGTAAGGAACAATTTGGAGGGTCCGCAAACGCGGATAACAATATCATGAGTGGAAATCTCGGGACCATATACTACGAGGTCGATGCCCGCACTGGGAAACTTCTTATCGCGCAACAGCAGGCGGAAGAGGCGTTCGATCGCATTGAACGAGGAGCGCGGAAGGCTGATAGCGGCGTCAAAAAGTTAAATACGCAGATGACTAAAACATCAGCCGCAGTCAAAACTAGCCTGACACCGGCGATTCGTAACGCATCATTTCAGATTGCGGATTTAGCTACCCAATTGCAGATGGGCGGTAATGCGCTTCAGGCGTTCGCTGTACAGGGCGCACAGTTATTAGCTGGCTTTGGCACGATGGGCGCGGTAGCTGGCGCGGTGCTGGCTATCGCTGGCGCTATGGGCGGAAGCCTGGCACAAGGCGCTGATAGTGCAGCCGGATCGGTTGAGTATCTGGACAAGGCGATCACCAAACTGAACGAAGTCATTGCTGTAAATGAGCAAGGCGTTACGGTGATGAGTGATAGTTACGCCAATCTTTCTAAGGTTAACGCTGAAGTAGCGAAACAGATGCGGAACATGGCTGAAATCCAGGCAATTGCAGCACTGCGTGACCTGAAAGAACAGGCAAGCCAGGCACAGGGGGAAATGTCGTCATTCTGGCGCAGCTTGCAGGGCGGTAAAGCTGATGCACAAGCGGCAGCGCAGGCGCTTGATGACCTGGGAATCACAACCAACGACTACAAAGAGGCGATAGCCATACTTAACGCCAACCAGCCCACCACACAGGCGCAGATGGCAACGCTGGCTAAGTCCGTGATGTACATAGGCGAGGAATACAACCTGACAAACCAGCAAGCCTACGAGTTCATCCGAGCACTAAATAGGGCCGCGACAACGAGAACGCCGGAAGCCATGCAGGAACTATCGGGCTTCATGCAGGTATTGCTACAGGACACAGAAAACGGTAACGAGGCATTCCGTGAACTGGCTATCAAATTCGTCGATGCACAAACCAAAGGCGCAATGCTGGAAGACCAACTAAACCGACTGAAAGGCGCTATCAGTGACGCAGCAACAGAAGCCAGAAACGCCAACTTTACCAGTATGCTCGACACCGTCGCCGCACGCCTGGCAACCATAGAACAAGGTTGGGAAGCAGGTGTACGAATGCAGATGAAAGCCCAGGGCTACACCGAAGAGCAGATTGATGAATATGTAAACATGGAAACGGCATACCGTGATGCAAAAGCCGCCCTGGAAGAGAAGAACAGAGCAGACCGTGAAGCCATTGCGCTATCCAAACGCCAGGCCGCAGAAGCTGCCCGTAAAGCAAAACAGGAAGAGGCAGAGGCACAACGTAAGGCTAAGCAGTTAGCAGCGCAGAAAGAACAGGCCGGACGCTTTACGCAGCAGGTAATGACCGAATATCAAACGACCGTGGATCCGGCAACAGGCCAGGCATTGAATCCGGCGGCACAAGTAGAAATGCAGGAACAGCAGAAGAAAGCGGCGTTGGATAAATACAGGCAATTGGGTGTTTTGGGTGAGCAGGAATATCAGAACACGCTAAACGCCATCCAGAAAACCGCGTCAATGCGACGGCAGCAAATCATCAAAGACGAGGCTGACACGTTGTTCAACAATCAGCAGCAGTTGATTGGTTCATTTGGCGACTTCTTCGGTGAGCTTGCCGGGGTGATTTCTGACGGTGCAGGTGAGCAAAACGCGGCATATCGGGCGCTGTTCGCCGTGCAGAAGGGTTTTGTATTGGCATCGGCAGCTTTAAGCCTTCAGAAAGCGCTCGCTGAGGCAAACGCCTTGCCTTTCCCGGCTAATCTTCCGGCCTATGCGCAAGCTATGTCAGCGGGTACGCAGATCATTTCAGCTATTCGTGGAATAGCTTTCGGCGGTGGGCGCTACAACGGCGGCGCGGTTAACGGTGGCAATCTTTATAGGGTTGGTGAGCACGGTGTCCCTGAGTTATTTACCTCTACTGGCGGGAAACAGTACATGATCCCCGGCGAGGGTGGACGAGTTACACCGGGCCGCGATCTGGTTGGCAGTGGTGGCGGCATCACACTGAACGTAACAAACAACATCCAGGCGACAAACGGCTGGACTGAAGACGACTCAAAAGCGTTGCAACAAACTATAGAGAACACAGCAATGCGCCTGATGCAGCGTGAATCTTCACGACCTGGTGGCATGTTGCAACCGCGCCGCCGTTAACCAAATCCACGCCAGGGAATAGACTGGCGGACCTTCAAAGACGGTCGCACACCGTGTTTAACATAATTTATTGTTTTTTGCTTGCTCTTATTATTGCAGCCGTTAGAGTTGGCGTGGTAGTTTTTCACCTGTTTCGCGTGTTGCTGTGTTTTTGGGGAAGAAAAACAAATGAGAAGGCTTATATACCTGGTATTTATGCTATTTGCTATCGGGCAAGCCATAATTTTTATCACAATGCTGATCTGTCTGATGCTCTTTGGTTAACTCCACCAGGACCCGCGCCGGGTTTTGCTATACAGACCAATCACTCTTAATATAAGCTATTGATTCTTCTTAATTATAACCGCGCGTTAGAATTAACCTTCCCGCCTTAAACGCCCATACGCGAAAAATCCCTCACAACTTACCCTGCCAAATTTCTATTTTTCACGTACACGCGCCAAACAAAAGCCCAGGCAGTTAGCAACCTACCCAGGCCTTTCTCACAATCCCCGCTGGCACTATAACTGCAATCAATCCACTTTCGCAAAAACAATACGTAATTGTATCGATTAACGAAACCGTGACCTATGTCACGTTTTCCCGCCGCACTGCCAGGGTATAAATGAGCCAGAAACAAGGAATGGAATAGTAAATGGACTTAAATTGGGTGCGAAATGAAACGCTGGGAAGTGATTTTGCTGATGGTGATGATGTTCGTTATGTACATTGATTGAATGTTAAAAGGAGGATGTTATGACACACAATAGAGCGGAAATTATCTTCGATATGGCGCGTGAAAGAGTGTGCGCTATGGATACTAAGATTGCGCTGATAAGAGCGGGCGTGCCAGCCACCGCACAAGAACTAATGGAAAGCATAGAAAAACGTGAATACGAACTAAGTAAAGCCAAGAGGGCATTTGCACTAATCTATGCAAAATAAACACACGGGAGATTAAACAATGGATAAAAATGAAATAATCCTTCTTAGCCGCCCCGCTATTTGTCAGATGTTAGGCGGAATCAGCCGGGGAACGTTTTACAATTGGCGTAAGAAGTGGGATGAAAACGGCACACCCTTTCCGGCCCCGGTTGATGTGCTGGGAACAGGGAAAGGCGTTATGTATCGCTATCAGGATGTGATGAATTTCTTTAAATCGATTGGACTGCTTTCTGACAGCGATAACCAGTAATCATATAACTTGCTAAGACCCGGCCCAGCGCCGGGGTTTTTGTGATCTGCGTCAACATTCCCACCTATTACACTTATCCACCAGCCGCCGCGCCTGTTATCGTACCAATAGCGAGTAATTACAATGTTTCTGGATTGATTAAGGGGCAAAGGATGAACGATTTAATCAAAATGCTACAACAGCGGGCCGATGATAAATACAGGGATAAGCGCGGTCACATTCATAGTAATATGGCTGGGGTGTTAGGTGTCGCCAGCGATGAAATAAAGGCCGTATTCAAGCGCCAGAAGACGCCCAAATGGGAGGTCTTTGTTCAGGTCGTGAATGAGCTTAATTGCGGGCGTGGGGTTATCGGTTTCCTGTACGATGGGGAAGTTAGCGAGGCCGTGGAAGAGATGGACGCCAGAATCGCAGAACTGAAAGGCATAATTGCAGACAAGGACGCGCAGATCCGGGAACTGGAAGCACGCCTGATGGTAATCGGTACAAAAGCCGCGCAGGACGTAGGCAAGGCGAAAAAAGCGGTCGTAGCTGGTACAAATAGGGAGTTTAAAAAGCCTGTACGCTTTAAGGCTGACACTGTACTGGATTATCTGAAGGCTAACGCGCCGCTACATGGCGTCAATCATGCCGGACTGATTAAGGCGATCTGGCCTATTGGTGCACCGGGCCGCAATACTTTTCTGGCATTGTTGAAACAACTCAAAGAAGATGGCCTGATAACCATCACGCAGCACGGACGCGCCGGGATGGATATTCATGTGAACGGGTAACGAAAACCCGCCATCAAACGAAGCCCGTCCCCGCGACGGGTTTTTATGCCATCATTATTAAATCCATTAATACTCATCAAACCATAATTATCACAACTTATAATCGAACAAAAATCACACAACCTTGATAAGTTGAGCTAATGGATATATGTTTTTCTGATGAAATTCTAATGGCGAAAACTTGCGACGATACCGAAAAACACGCGAAAATCAAAGTGTTCTTTCTTTTTTTGTTTTTTATTTTTTTATTTTCTCTTTTTCTTCTCTTTCCGGTTCTCTTCTTTTTCTGGTTTTGGTTTTTTCCTTTTTTATTTTTATTCTTTCTTCAGGGTGGTGCTAAAACACACCAAAACATTTGCGCCACAAAAGCGTTAATTTCACCCTGCCAGACCATTCACTTTCACCGGATACACAGCCGGATATAATCCCACTAACACCCAGCCACCCCGCACCACGCCTGATAACTAACGTATTCAGGAAGGAAATGCGAGTGATTTCACCGTCACCGGCACAACCGATCCGCCAAAAAGAGGCGTACCAATGTCGATATAGTCCCCCGCGCGGACAATCACTTCGTCAATGACTGCCAACGGGAGTTGTTGTAGCTGTGGGCGCAACAACATGCCCAGAGCTTTACCAAAGTCCTGCCCGGCCACCACCAGCAGGGGATGCGGATTCGGAAAACGCGCGACGAAATCGACCAGCGCGTTGATGACCGTCAGTACCGCGGCGTAACGCACAGGCAGCGAGGCGGGAAGCGCCAGCACGTACGCGTCAGAATTGGGATCAAGATCCAGCTGAATCAGCGCCTGTTGCCAGGCACTCACCAGATCCGTTTCATCAATTGGGATCGCCACCGGCAAATTGCGCAGCGGCAGTTGTACGCCCTCCAGCCAGATTGTGCTGCCAGAGAGCGAAAGGGTATGTGCACCCGCGCCAATCACCGTGGCGCGTACGGTTTGCGCCGGAAACTGCACGTTCATCTCACGCAGGCGCGGATGGTCATGCAGCGCCGTTGCCAGAAGCGGGCCAATATCGGCAAAACAGAACGGGTCGGCGGGCTGGTGGCGATAACATTCGCCCACGCCGCCAGAAAGCGTAATGATTTCGGGCGTAACACCTGCGGGCAGCAAACCGGTTTGCATCAATGCCTGCGCGAGCGGCGAGAGCGTTCCGTCAATCACTTCGACAATCAGCTCTGCCATCCGCCGGGTAACCTGCACCAGCTGCGCGCCGGTCAGCGAACGGGCGTCGGTGCCTGCGCCGAAGCACTCATCCACAATCATCTGCCCCGGTTTATGAGCGTAAACCACGCGCCCCTGGCTGTCGGTTTCCAGCAGGCGACCACCGACGTTGAGGCAGGCAGTGCCGCTGATTTTTCCGGCATCGAACAGGGCGTAGTTCGCGGTGCCACCGCCGATGTCGATATTCAGTACCCGACACAGCCGTTGTTCAGAAAGGGTTTGCGCCCCGGCACCGTGACCGGCGATCACGGATTCGAGATGCGGCCCGGCGCTGGCGACGACAAAATCGCCCAGCGACTGGGAGAGCGTCATCACCGCCGGGCGAGCGTTGCGGGTTTTCGCGCTTTCACCGGTGATGATGATGGCACCAGAATCAACGCTTTCCGGCGCAATGCCCGCAGCCTGATATTGCTCGAGGATTAAGGTTTTCAGTTCCGCTTCTTTTAAACCACCCTGTTTATCGACAGGGGTAAAGAACACCGGGCTTTGCCAGCTAATTTCGCGTTTGATGAATTCGTAGCGCGGCACCTGCGACACCGCCGCACGGTTAACCAGCTCCAGGTGGGAGAAGATCACCTGGGTGGTGGTGGTGCCGATATCGATACCGACGCTCAGTAGCTGGCGAGTGTTCACGATTGTGCCTCCGCTTCGGTTTTAGCCGCGGTCGCGTCTTCTTTTGGCACCAGCATCATCGCCACGCCAATCGCCGTTACGCCGCCGATCAATTTGCCGACAATCATCGGGAAAATCATGGCGTTCATGTTGGCAGCGGCGAAGCCTAAGTGGTCGCCCAGGGCGAAAGCAGCGGAAACGGCGAAGGCGCAGTTGATCACTTTGCCGCGGGTATCCATCTGCTTCATCATGCCAAACATCGGGATGTTGTTGGCAAGCGTTGCCACCATGCCGGCTGCCGCGATGTTGTTCATATTCAGCACTTTACCGACGCTCATCAGCGGTTTTTCAAACCAGCGGGTCAGCAGCAGTACCATCGGGTACGCCCCTAACAGAACGCAGGAGATAGAACCGATAACTTCAATGGCGCGCATCACTTCACCGGGTTTGTCGCCAGGGGCCATAAAGATAGGATCCAGACCGGGAATCAGTTCCCAGCCAAGGAGGAATTTCACTACCGCGGCAGCAAGACCGAGGGTGATCAATGCAACGAGGAATTTGGCGAAGATCTGGAAGCCGTTGATCATTTTTTCCGGGATGAATTTCAGCCCCAGCGCCACCAGCACCGCAACGATAAGTACCGGGATCATGTTCATCAGGATCAGCGCAAAGGTGAATTCCACCGGCTGACCGTTGATCTGCACACCGGAGTACATAGCAACCAGACCACCAGCAATACAGCCAATCGGAATGGTCACAATGCCCGCCAGCACGCCGAGCGCCAGATAACGACGGTCAGAAGGTTCGATAATGCCGAGCGCCACCGGAATGGAAAACACAATCGTTGGCCCCATCATCGACCCGAGAATTAACCCAGAGTATAGCCACGCTGCTACGTCGCCGCCCGCCAGCTCTTTGGCGAGGAAGAAGCCGCCCATATCGCACGCCAGCAGTGTTCCGGCGAACATCGATGGGTTAGCGCCGAGCATTTCGTAAACCGGGATAATCACCGGTCCGAGTACGTGGGCCAGAACAGGTGCCAGCGCGGTCATACCAACCATCGCCAGGCCCAGTGCGCCCATTGCCATAAAGCCTTCTTCGAACTGCCCGCCGGATCCTTCGATACTTTTACCGAACTTACCGAGGAAACGAGCAGAACCGCCGAACTGCGACAGGATCCTGTCTACGGCAGCTATCAGCATAAAGAACATCATGATGTACATGATGATTTCGTTAATTCCCATCGCCTTTACTCCCTGTTAGTTGTTATTTATTGCCAATGCTGAAAGTGGGTTTTTCCCTCACTCTGGAAGCCGAGGGGCCGGGGTGAGGGTAATTGTTTGCACCGGCGCGACTCTGTTCCCCTCACCCTAACCCTCTCCCCAAAGGGGCGAGGGGACTGTCCGTACACTTTTATTGCGCCGCTGCGTACAGGCCGACAATCTGCTCCAGGCTGGCGGTACGCGGGTTGCTGCGCAGACAAATATCTTCCAGCGCGGCCTGCGCCCATGCACCGTAATGCGCAGATGTCGCACCAATATCGCCCAGTCGTTTACCAATCCCGACTTCCGCAATCAGCTCACTTACCGCGTTAATAGCGTCACGATCGTCGGATTTTTTAGTTCGCAGCGCCCGACCAATCTGACTAAAGCGTTCACGACAAACCATCCGGTTAAATTCCATCACCGTTGGCAACAACATGGCGTTCGCCAGACCGTGCGGAATATGCAGCGCCGCCCCCGGCTGATGCGCCATCGCGTGGCATAACCCAAGCCCCGCACTGGAAAACGCCATTCCCGCCATGCATGAAGCCAGCAACATGCTCTCGCGCGCGGCAAGGTCATGACCGTAGCCCACCGCTTTCGGCAGTGATTTACCAATCATCGCGATTGCGCCAATCGCCAGACTGTCGGTAAACGGTGTGGCGTTCAGCGCGCTGTACGCTTCAATAGCATGGGTTAACGCGTCGATACCGGTCATCGCCGTGACATGCGACGGCACGCCTTCGGTCAGCGCAGCGTCGAGAATCGCCACATCCGGCATCAGCGAGGCGTGGGCTAACACCTGCTTGCGCCCGCTCACCGCGTCGATAATCACCGTTACGTTGGTGGTTTCAGAACCGGTTCCGGCGGTCGTTGGAATGGCAATCAACGGCAGGCGCGGTTGCAGAACGCTGGTTTCTGACATTTCTGCCAGCGTGCTATCCGGGTTTGTCACCAGCAACGCCACGGCTTTCGCCGCATCCAGCACCGAGCCGCCGCCAAACGCGATCACCCCGTCACAACCTGATTCACGCAACTGCGCCACGGCTGCACACACGTCGGTGATGCACGGTTCGCCCACCGGACATGGCCAGAGCGTCATGGCGATACCTTTAACGGCCAGGCTACGCGTCAGCCCGGCGGTCATCCCCGCCTGATGCAAAAAGCTGTCTGCCATCACGAACAGATGTTTCAGCCCACGCGTTTGCGCTTGCTGCCCGCAACTGCTCATCGCGCCCGGACCGCAAAGCGTCACCGGTGGAACGCTAAATGTTTTTACCCGTTGCAGATTCAGGGTATCGAACGCCTGAAAGAGCGCGGTCTGCAATTCATTTTGCATAGATCCCCTCCGCTTTCTCTCGCCCGCTACTGGCGATCGCCAGCGGGGTCATAAACAAACTGTGCTGCGGTAAATGCACCTGTAACGCCGGGAATTGTTTGCAAAACAGTTCCGCAACGCCCGGTTGCATACAGGAGCCGCCCGCCAGCCATAAATCAGTAATGCCCTGCCCTTCAATATGCCGGGCGACAATGTCCGCCATTTTTTCGTACACCGGTTTCACCGCGGGCCAAATCTCTTCACCGTGACCGCGCTTGTACTGCTCCGCCTCTTCCAGCGAAATACGGCGATTTCCGGCGAGAGTCAGAGAGATATGATGTCCGCCGGTGGCTTCATCTGCCGAGTAAGTCACCTTGCCCTTTTTCACGATGGCAATGCCGGTGGTGCCGCCGCCGATATCCACTACACCGGCGTTGTCCAGTTGCAGCAGATCCGCGACTGCGGTTGGCTCATCCAGCACATGGCTCACTTCCAGCCCGGCAGACTCCAGCACGTTGATGGAAATACGCGGGTCCGTACCTGGAGGAAAAGAGGTCGCCGCATGGCTAAAACGGCGACCGAATTGCTGCTCGAGGGTGTCGAGATGGCGACGAACAATGGTGACCGCACCGAAGAAATCCCAGACGATGCCGTCGCGGACCACATCAGCCCAGTCGAGGCATACCGCCACCGGCTGACCGTCGCGGTCAACAACCATCGACACCACATCGCAGGTGCCCAGATCCACCCCCAGCCACAGCGGAGATTCCGTCGCGGCAGGCGTCTGGTTACACAGCGTTGCTGCTATGTGCAGACGTGGGGTGAGCCATTGTTCGTCGTGCGCCATCTGTTACTCCTTAAACAATGCGAAACGCATCGACTAATACACAGCGACGCAGACGGACAAACGTCCGCGCGCTGGTTACCCCTTCACCGGTTGGCGTGGTGATGGTCATGGTGGTCCAGCCTTCCCCGCCCAGCCCCAGCCCGGCAATACACGGTCCGTTCTTAACGAAAATGCTGGTATCAATGGCATTCGCCATCTGGTTCATGTTTTCGATGTTGCGCGAGTGCATTGCCGCCGTGTGATGGCAACCGCCTTCCAGTTTCACCGCCAGCGCAATGGCATCCGCCACGTTGGCGACGCGCACGACGGGCAGCACCGGCATCATCAGTTCAGTCACAGCAAACGGATGTTCTGCGGTGGTTTCTACAAACAGCAGTCGCGTTTGTTCCGGAACTTTAAGGCCGATTGCCGCCGCGATTTTCGCCGCATCGCGACCAACCCAGTCACGGCTGACGGTGCCTTTTCCGCGCTCGTCGATATTTTTCAGCAACACCGGTTGCAGCTGCTGCGCCTGCTCTGCGGTCAGTTTCACCGCGTGCTGGCCTTCCATCAGACGCATCAGTTCATCGGCTACGCTATCCACAACAATCAGTACCTTTTCGTCGGCACAAATGATGTTGTTATCGAAAGACGCGCCTTTGACGATGGACTGAGCAGCACGGGCGAGGTCAGCGGTTTCATCCACCACTACCGGCGGGTTGCCAGCGCCTGCGGCAATCAGACGTTTATTGGTGTGTTTACGCGCCGCTTCTACTACCGCTTCGCCGCCGGTCACCACCAGCAGGCCGATGCCCGGAAACTTGAACAAACGTTGAGCGGTTTCGATATCCGGATTTGCCACAGTAACCAGTAAGTTTTCCGGCCCGCCTGCGGCAACAATCGCCTGGTTGAGCAGCGTAATCGCCCGCTGGGAGACTTTTTTCGCCGCCGGATGCGGGGCAAAAATGACGCTGTTGCCCGCGGCAATCAGGCTTATGGCGTTATTAATTACGGTTGCCGCCGGGTTGGTGGACGGAGTTACCGAAGCCACCACGCCCCAGGGCGCGTTTTCAATTAAAGTCAGGCCGTTGTCGCCAGTCAGCACCTGCGGAGAGAGGCACTCAACGCCCGGTGTGCCGCGCGCCTGAGCAACGTTTTTGGCAAATTTATCTTCGACGCGGCCCATGCCGGTTTCACTGACGGCAAGCTCCGCTAAATCTCTGGCGTGTTTTTCGCCTGCTTCACGAATGGCAGCAATGGCTAACTGGCGCATTGCCACGCTCTTTAACCCTTGCTGGGCAATTTTGGCTGCCGCAACGGCGTCATCCAGGGACGCGAAAACGCCCATCTCATGAACGGCGGCGGGCGGCGTATCACTGCTTTGCATTTTCAGCAGTACCGCTTTCACCACCTGTTCAATATCCTGTTGATTCATGATGTTCTGCCTTATTTGTGGAAAATTACCTGACCGCCAGACACCACCTCATCGACAATGCCAATCACGCACAGATCGACCGGTGACGTTTCGCTTTTATGCGCCTGGCGGGCGGAACTGCCACTCACCAGCAACACCCACTCCCCGGTTCCCGCGCCAATATTGTCGATGGCGACGGCGCATTGCCCGTCAGGATTACCTTGTGGATCAATCATTTCCACCATCAGCAATTTGTCATGCGCCAGTCCGTGATGGCGTACGGTACAAACAATTTGTCCAGTGACGACTGCCAGTTTCATACCCGCCTCCGTGGCGTATTTCAGGTAAAAGCTCCCCCTACCCTCCGCGGAAGGTAAACTGAAAAAGGAGAGAGCGTGACGCCCGAATCGACGTCACACAGGGTGATTACAGGTTGCTGCTATCGCCTTTCAGGCCGATCGGGAAGACTTCTTCCAGGTCGCCGTGCGGACGCGGGATAACGTGTACAGATACCAGCTCGCCGATACGCTGTGCCGCGGCGGCACCTGCGTCGGTCGCGGCTTTACAGGCTGCAACATCACCACGAACCATGGCAGTACACAGGCCGCCGCCAATCTGCTTAACACCAACCAGCTTGACGCGCGCAGCTTTCACCATCGCGTCAGAAGCCTCAATCAGTGCAACCAGGCCCCGGGTTTCGATCATTCCTAATGCTTCCATTGTGCTTTCCTCTTTATCAGGGTCCAGAACGGGACCGTTCATTCAACCAGTGTTTGTAAACTGCTTTCGCGGTTCACTTCTGTCTGACGCGGCACAGCTGCCACCAGCGCCAGCTCGATAATTTCCTGCACGCTACAACCACGAGAGAGATCGTGCATCGGCGCGGCAAGCCCTTGTATCAATGGCCCGACGGCACGATATCCGCCGAGTCGTTGTGCGATTTTGTAGCCAATATTTCCGGCTTCCAGCGACGGAAAAACCATCACATTGGCCTTGCCTTGTAGCGGGCTGGCAGGCGCTTTTTGCGCCGCCACTTCCGGCACGAAGGCGGCGTCAAACTGCAACTCGCCATCCACCACCAGCTTCGGTGCGCGCTCACGGACGATTTCTGTCGCCTGCTGGACGTTGGCAACGCAGGGGTGACGGGCACTACCGTTGCTGGAAAACGACAGCATCGCCACGCGCGGTTCTTCTCCGGTGATGGCGCGCCAGGTTTCGGCGCTGGCAAGCGCGATATCCGCCAGTTGCGCCGCCGTCGGCTGTGGCACTACGCTGCAATCGGCAAAGCCCAATGCGGGGCCACTGTACTGTGGCAGCATCAGGAAAATGGAGGAGAGCGTTTTACAGCCTGGCTGTAAGCCAATAATGCGTAATCCGGCACGCAGCACATTCGCCGTGGAAGAGAGATTGCCCGCGATACAGACATCCGCTGTCCCGGCGCTGACCATTGCGGCAGCGAACATCAGCGGATCGGTGAGTTTTTCCAACGCATCCGGCGGCGTTTTTTCGCCCGCACGGGCCAGCCAGCGGAGAGCAAATTCTTCCCGCATTGCGAGGTTGCCATGCGGATCTATCACCTGTAGCCCGTCCATCGCCACGCCGTGACTGAGCGCAAACTGACGAAGTTCAAACGGATTGGCGACCAGAATGGGCGTTGCCAGACCTTGTTGATGTAAATATTGCGCGGCTTTCAGCACACGTTGATCTAACGCATCCGGAAAAACCACTCTGGCGGGCGCTCGCAACGCCAGTTCACGACAACGTTCAATAATCATTGCGTTTCCCCCAGTCGTTGTTGGATCTGCTTCACCGTTAGCGGCTGCTTCGTTACGCTCAGGATCATCATCACGTAGACCGTGCTCGAAAGGCGGTTCAGCGCCTGCAAGATGTCCGGGCGTAATACTTCAAAACTGCGGGTTATAAACACCTGCGCCGCTACGGTTTCGGTTTCCCGCACTTTGGTGCGTAGCAGATTGAGTAACGCCGCATCGCGCCCGTGGCTGGCTTCCGGCACCAGATGATCGTGACCAAGATAGCGCAGCGGCTGATGAGAAAGCCGATGCAGATCTTCGTCAGAAAGCCCGACAATCGCTTGGCAGGCCAGCGGTTCCCCCAGCGCATCGGCGCGCATAATGTTGCCAAGACGCGAGCGGATGTCCGCCAGCCACGGCTGCCACGGTTCCGCCAGTTCAATTTGCAGCCACACTGCCAGCGCAATGGTGCTGTCGAGAACCGCGCGAAAACCCAGACGCGGATCGCTTTTGGCGACCATTTTTTCCGCCGACAGGTGAGTCAGCGTGTCCGGCTTTTTCGCCACCGGCTGGCGGCACAGTTCGCAGCACGCCTGCCGATGTTCATCACTACTGGTCAGCCCGTGAACGGGCTGCGGCTGCTGCTGTTCATCGTCAACAAACAGGCGGCCCTGCTCGTCAATAAACTTGATGCGCAGATGGCGGCTTTCCAGCAACTCCCGGGCAGAGGGCGTCAGGCGACTGTCCGCAGGGAGATGGATCTCTGCGCCTTCGCTAAGCGTATGATTCGCTCTTAGCCATGCTTCGGTGATGAAATCTTTCATAGGGATTGCCAGTTAGCCGGCCAGGCGACATACAGGAATTTCACGCTGGATGTCGTACCAAATTCGATGCTGGAGCCTTTCGGGATAAACATTACGTCGCCTGCTTTGGCGATCATGGTTTCGCCTTCGTGGCGAACATGCAGCTCCCCTTCCAGCACCATGTCGATTTCGTCGTAGTTCAGGGTCCACGGGAAGAATGCGTTCTCCCACTGCATAAAACCGGCGGCCATGCTGCTGCCGTCGTCTCCGGTCACAAGATCAGTCAAGCCCACGCAATGCGGCTCTGCGCCGTCGAAACGACCAAACTTGACGCTGCTGCCATCAATAACTTTGATGCCGCCTTTGCCGGTCACCGATTTGAAACTCGGCTGCATTGCACCCTGCTCCAGTGACTGTTTTTCCTTCATCACTTTTTCCATCAGCTGCGCGACCAGGCTTTCGGTAAACTGGCCTTCCGGTAGCTGGGCGATGATGGTTTCGCGGATACGCTGGCTTTCGGTTTTATCGGCTGGCACGCAGGCGGGAACGGACGCCGTTACCGGGGTCGATTCATCACATTCAGTGATGGTAAAACCCAGTAGATCTGCCACTTCACGGGCTTCCGGGGTAATAATGCTGGCGCGCAGAACCACGGACATTGCCTGTTCGCCGCGCGCGTGTGCTTCACGAATATCATTCGCTGTGATGAGTTTTTTCACCTGCTTCCTCCTGTTTGGTGAGAGATGCCAGATAATCCACCAGTTGCTGCACGCTTTGCGGGTCGTGGCTGTTTAGCTCGAAAATCGGCTCTTCGAAGCCCGTCTCAAGCAATAACTTTCGCGTTGCGGCGACGTCAGCATCTGGCATGTCCGTTTTACTGATGACGGCGATTTGCCGTTTGCTGACGCCAATATCCAGCAACCCGGCAGGCAACCGACTTTCCGGGTCATTCGCGCCGTGGACATAGATCAGCATGTCCACATCCTGTAGCGTGGTAATTAAGGCGTGATACCAGCGGGGATGGCTAAAATATTCACCCGGCGTATCAATATCACCCTTATCATTAAATTCTACGGCCTGCGTTTTTCTGGCGAGGGTATAATCTCCCTGCAACGCATTAAATAACGTTGTTTTTCCTGCCCCGACGGTACCCACAAACGCAATTCGTTTCATGAATGCCTCGTATTAACTTTTGGTCATTTCACAAAGCGTATAATTTAATAAACGCCCTAAACCGCTGACGGTTTGTGATAACGCTTCTTCTACTGCACCCACCGAGCCATAAATCACCAACGCGCCGCTAAAACGGTCGAGAAAACCGATATGCACATCGGCGGCTTTTAGTGCTAAATCACCGGCGATCATCGCCGTTTCGCCGGGAGTTAGCGTCATAATGCCGATTGCGCCCGCATCAGGAACGCCGATTTTCTTCGCCAGTTCCTCGCCGGGATGCGCGATGAGATGCGCCAGTGTGACCTGTTTACCGGGCACAAATTCCTGAATGATGCGTTCTTTATCCATGAGTCGCCGCCTGTGAAAAACTTTCGTGTATCGTGACAATTTTTCGTCAGAGTAAATAACAAAATTCGGCAAGCGCGTTTAAAAGGTGAGGTAGATCACTAAGAATGGAGAGATATTTACTGTTATGAATAAACTTTCATATGCGACGCATGAATATAAATAAAATAATATCGAGATATTTCATATACTGCTTTTTTTATTATTCGTAAACTCAGTAATAAGCTTTACTAATATATTTCAGGAAAACCGCTTACCCTGAATATTCAGGGTAAGCGTGAGAGTTAAGAATGAATTACAGCGGTTGGGTTTGCGCTTCAACCACAGCCAGCGCCACCATGTTGACGATACGACGTACCGATGCGATCGGCGTTAACACGTGAACCGGTTTCGCCACCCCCATCAGCACCGGGCCGACAGTCACACCTTCCGAGCTGGAAACGCGCAATAAGTTGTAACTAATGCGGGCAGCTTCCATGTTCGGCATCACCAGAATATTAGCGGAACCTTTCAAAGGGCTGTCCGGCATACGGTCGCTGCGAATCGCTTCCACCAGCGCTGCATCGCCGTGCATTTCACCATCAATCATCAGTTCTGGTGCACGTTCCCTGACCAGTTCCAGCGCCTGACGCATTTTGCTCGAAGACGGGCAGTCAGAAGAACCAAAGTTGGAGTGCGACAATAGAGCAACGCGCGGTTCAATACCGAAACGACGGACAGTTTCTGCCGCCATCAAGGTGATCTCCGCCAGCTCTTCTGCGTCTGGTTCGTCATTAACGTATGTATCGGCAATAAAGGTGTTACCACTCGGCAGCAGCAGCGCGTTCATGGCACCTGCGGTGTGAACGCCATCGCGATAACCAAAGACATTTTTCACCACGCTAAAATGTTCATGATAATCGCCCACCGTACCGCAGATCATTGCATCGGCTTCGCCACGCTGAACCATGATCGCGCCAATCACTGTCGGATTACTGATCAGCGCACGCTGCGCCTGCTCCTGAGTGACACCGCGACGCTTCATGATCTGGAAGTATTCAGTCCAGTACTCTTTAAAGCGCGGATCGGATTCGTTATTGACGATCTCAAAATCAACACCCGCTTTGATCTGCAAGCCCAGTTTCTGAATGCGCATTTCGATCACGTTCGGACGACCGATAAGGATCGGTTTCGCCAGCCCCAGCGTTACCAGTTCCTGAGTGGCATGCAGAACGCGCGCCTCTTCACCTTCCGGCAGAACGACGCGCTTCGGCGCTTTGCGAGCCTGGGAAAAAATCGGCTTCATAAACAGGTTGGTTTTGTAAACGAACTCAGTCAGCTTGTCGATGTAGACGTCGAAATCAGCAATCGGACGCGTCGCAACGCCCGACTCCATCGCTGCTTTCGCGACCGCAGGAGCGATCTTAACGATCAAGCGCGGATCAAACGGTTTTGGAATGATGTATTCCGGACCAAAGCTCAGATCCTGATCGCCATAAGCTGAAGCCACCACTTCACTCTGTTCCGCATGGGCCAGTTCTGCAATCGCGCGTACCGCCGCCAGTTTCATCTCTTCGTTGATGGCGGTTGCGCCAACGTCCAGCGCGCCACGGAAGATGAACGGGAAGCAAAGAACGTTGTTCACCTGGTTCGGGTAGTCGGAACGGCCGGTACAGATGATGGCATCCGGACGCACTTCTTTCGCCAGCGGCGGCAGAATTTCCGGTTCCGGGTTCGCCAGCGCCAGGATCATTGGCGCACGGGCCATTTTCTTCACCATTTCCTGGGTCAGCACTTTCGGGCCGGAACATCCCAGGAAAATATCCGCGCCTTCAATCACATCATCGAGGGTACGTTTGCCGTCATCCACCACCGCATATGCGGCTTTGGTTTCCGCCATGTTTGGTTCACGGCCCTGATAGATAACGCCTTTTGAGTCGCAAACCACGATGTTATGTTTTTGCAGACCCAGCGCTACCAGCAGGTTCATACAGGCGATTGCTGCGGCACCCGCGCCGGAAACCACCATCCGCACGTCAGAGATGTTTTTCTCCACCACGCGCAAACCGTTGAGGATGGCGGCAGTGCTGATGATTGCCGTGCCGTGCTGATCGTCGTGGAATACCGGAATATTCATCCGCTCGCGCAGTTTCTGTTCAATATAGAAACATTCTGGCGCTTTAATGTCTTCGAGGTTGATGCCGCCGAAGGTCGGTTCAAGCGCGGCGACGACTTCAATAAATTTGTCCGGGTCGAGTTCATCAACTTCAATGTCAAATACATCAATCCCGGCGAATTTCTTAAACAGAACGCCCTTGCCTTCCATCACCGGTTTGCCTGCCAGCGCGCCAATGTTGCCTAACCCCAGCACCGCCGTACCGTTAGAGATCACCGCTACCAGGTTACCGCGCGCGGTATATTTGTAGGCTTTTAACGGGTCTTTTTCGATTTCAAGACAAGGTGCGGCAACGCCTGGTGAGTAGGCCAGCGCCAGATCGCGCTGCGTTGCCAGAGGCTTGGTTGGAGAAACCTGGATTTTCCCTGGAACTGGAAATTCATGGAAATCAAGTGCACTTTGTTTTAACTGGTCATCCATTTGGTTGTTCCTTTCACGTAACGTTCACAAATAAAGTGTGTGGGCAACAGCCCCTGCCCACAACGTGGCGCACATTATTACCCTGCCGGAGTCTACAGACTTTGAGCAAGTCCAAACTATCACCATTAATATAATGTTTTGGTAATAATCCTATAACACTGATGTTACCTGCTTAATCCAGCAATACCATGCCTGTCTGCTATGCTTTTTTGATGCGTTTAGCGAAATTTCTCAGAAGTGTGAATTAACGCACTCATCTAACACTTTACTTTTCAAGGAGTATTTCCTATGAACGAGTTAGACGGCATCAAACAGTTCACCACTGTCGTGGCAGACAGCGGCGATATTGAGTCCATTCGCCATTATCATCCCCAGGATGCCACCACCAATCCTTCGCTGTTACTCAAGGCTGCCGGATTATCACAATATGAGCATTTAATAGACGATGCTATCGCCTGGGGTAGAAAAAATGGCAAAACCCAGGAACAACAGGTGGTCGCAGCGTGTGACAAACTGGCGGTCAATTTCGGTGCTGAAATTCTCAAAATCGTACCCGGTCGCGTGTCAACAGAAGTTGATGCACGCCTCTCTTTTGATAAAGAAAAGAGTATTGAGAAGGCGCGCCATCTGGTGGACTTGTATCAGCAACAAGGCGTTGAGAAATCACGCATTCTGATCAAACTGGCTTCGACCTGGGAAGGAATTCGCGCGGCAGAAGAGCTGGAAAAAGAAGGTATTAACTGCAACCTGACGCTGCTGTTTTCTTTTGCACAGGCGCGGGCCTGTGCAGAAGCAGGCGTTTTTCTGATTTCGCCGTTTGTCGGGCGTATTTATGACTGGTATCAGGCACGCAAGCCGATGGACCCGTATGTGGTGGAAGAAGATCCAGGCGTTAAATCAGTACGCAATATCTACGACTACTATAAGCAACACCACTATGAAACCATTGTGATGGGCGCGAGCTTCCGTCGCACCGAACAAATCCTCGCCTTAACCGGCTGCGATCGACTGACTATCGCACCGAATTTGCTGAAGGAGCTGCAGGAAAAAGTTTCGCCAGTGGTACGTAAATTAATCCCACCTTCTCAGACGTTCCCACGCCCCGCTCCCATGAGCGAAGCGGAGTTCCGTTGGGAGCACAATCAGGATGCGATGGCGGTAGAAAAACTGTCTGAAGGCATTCGTCTGTTCGCCGTTGATCAACGCAAACTGGAAGATCTTCTTGCCGCCAAACTATAAACCAGCCACGGAGTGTTATATGTCCCGAAAAGACCTTGCCAATGCGATTCGCGCACTCAGTATGGATGCGGTACAAAAAGCCAATTCTGGTCATCCCGGCGCGCCGATGGGCATGGCTGATATTGCCGAAGTGCTGTGGAACGATTTTCTTAAACATAACCCCATCGACCCAACCTGGTATGATCGCGACCGCTTTATTCTTTCCAACGGCCACGCGTCGATGCTGCTCTACAGTTTGCTACATCTGACCGGTTACGACCTGCCGCTGGAAGAGCTGAAGAACTTCCGTCAGTTGCATTCAAAAACCCCAGGTCACCCGGAGATTGGCTATACGCCAGGTGTTGAAACCACCACCGGTCCACTTGGACAAGGTTTGGCGAACGCCGTCGGACTGGCGATAGCAGCGCGTACACTGGCGGCGCAGTTTAACCAGCCGGATCATGAAATTGTCGATCACTTCACCTATGTGTTTATGGGCGACGGTTGCCTGATGGAAGGTATTTCCCACGAAGTCTGTTCGCTGGCGGGCACGCTGGGACTGGGCAAGCTGATTGGTTTTTACGATCACAACGGTATTTCCATCGACGGTGAAACCGAAGGCTGGTTTACCGACGATACAGCAAAACGTTTTGAAGCCTATCACTGGCATGTGATCCATGAAATCGACGGTCACGATCCGCAGGCGGTGAAGAAAGCGATCCTTGAAGCGCAAAGCGTGAAAGATAAGCCGTCGCTGATTATCTGCCGCACAGTAATTGGCTTTGGTTCGCCGAATAAAGCAGGTAAGGAAGAGGCGCACGGCGCACCGCTGGGGGAAGAAGAAGTGGCGCTGGCACGGCAAAAACTGGGCTGGCACCATCCGCCATTTGAGATCCCTAAAGAGATTTATCACGCCTGGGATGCCCGCGAAAAAGGCGAAAAAGCGCAGCAGAGCTGGAATGAGAAGTTTGCCGCCTATAAAAAGGCCCATCCGCAACTGGCAGAAGAGTTTACCCGTCGGATGAGCGGCGGTTTGCCGAAGGACTGGGAGAAAACGACTCAGAAATATATCAATGAATTACAGGCAAATCCGGCGAAAATCGCTACCCGTAAGGCTTCGCAAAATACGCTTAACGCTTACGGGCCGATGCTGCCTGAGTTGCTCGGCGGTTCGGCGGATCTGGCTCCCAGCAACCTGACCATCTGGAAAGGTTCTGTTTCGCTGAAGGAAGATCCGGCGGGCAACTACATTCACTACGGGGTGCGTGAATTTGGCATGACCGCTATCGCCAACGGCATCGCGCACCACGGCGGCTTTGTGCCGTATACCGCGACGTTCCTGATGTTTGTTGAATACGCCCGTAACGCCGCGCGGATGGCGGCACTAATGAAAGCGCGGCAGATTATGGTTTATACCCACGACTCAATTGGTCTGGGCGAAGATGGTCCTACGCACCAGGCTGTTGAGCAACTGGCCAGTCTGCGCTTAACGCCAAATTTCAGCACCTGGCGACCGTGCGATCAGGTGGAAGCAGCGGTGGGCTGGAAGCTGGCCGTTGAGCGCCACAACGGACCGACGGCACTGATCCTCTCCAGGCAGAATCTGGCCCAGGTGGAACGTACGCCGGATCAGGTTAAAGAGATTGCTCGTGGCGGTTATGTACTGAAAGACAGCGGCGGTAAGCCAGATATTATTTTGATTGCCACCGGTTCAGAGATGGAAATCACCCTGCAAGCGGCAGAGAAATTAGCGGGAGAAGGTCGCAATGTACGCGTAGTTTCCCTGCCCTCGACCGATATTTTCGACGCCCAGGATGAGGAATATCGCGAGTCGGTGTTGCCTTCTAACGTTGCGGCTCGCGTGGCGGTGGAAGCAGGCATCGCCGATTACTGGTACAAATATGTTGGTCTGAAAGGGGCAATTGTCGGGATGACCGGCTATGGGGAATCTGCTCCGGCAGATAAGCTGTTCCCGTTCTTTGGCTTTACCGCCGAGAATATTGTGGCAAAAGCGCATAAGGTGCTGGGAGTGAAAGGTGCCTGATGGTGATCGCCGGATGCTGTATGTTCCCCTCACCCTAACCCTCTCCCCAGAGGGGCGAGGGGACAGTCCGTGCGCTTTTTAGGGGCGCATCTGGGATTTTGTTTAACGGGTGATCCACAACGTGGGCCAGGCGTCTGGCCCATGCCAGTTATCGCAGGTGGGTTCTGCGGCATAACGCACCAGGCGAAAACGCTGACCGTCAAAGCGCCAGCGCGCCTGAATGCCACAATCGCTTAATCCGCGCCCTTTTGCTAAGGTCACCAGTTCACGCGATTTTTCATCGAATGTTGCGTTCATCAGTTCCAGTTCATTCGTCTCCTGACCGCTGTTGAACGGCAAACGTAACCGAACCGGGCGCGAGGCCAGTGGCTTTTTACGCGACACAATCCAAGCCAAATCAATGGTGTTATAGGCCCCTGCCTCACAGCTAATCATCATCAGCGCTTTATCATCGGTCAGCGCAGTGACATTCACCTCACGACGTAACGGATCAAGCGAGCAGCGCAGACCATTCATCCGCCAGTTTCCATAATCCAGCAAATCGTTGCGTTCTTCGAGTGAGAGTGGCGTCGGCGTTGGGTTAACCACCGCGACCTCTTTCAGCGCAGGCGCGGGCGGTACGCTGAGCGGCGGTTCATCCCCTTTCTTTATCCACGCGGTTTCACTGCCAACGCGCTTTTGCTGAGCATCTATAAACAACAACGCCGCTTTTAAGCCACTCAGAGAAATGGTCTGATTGCCGTCGCGTAAGGTGATCGCCTTCCCTTCCTGAATCATCTGCAAAAACGCGGTGATGGTTGCCGTATCATCGGTTACTAATAACCATGGTGAAATCCGCCACTTGTCACCACTTAACGCCAACGGCTCGCCATCTAACAGCAGCCGTGGCGCTATCTCCCCTTCAGACGCATCCGGCGACTTCAACCCGCCGCGCTCAATACGTAAAACGGCATCCGTATGCGCCCCGGCGCTGCGGCTCAGGGTCATCACCAGTCCGTTATGATCGCCCGTATTACGCGCCACGCAGAAGTTTTGGTTATTACAGGTGACCTGCCAGTCGGAAAACGCCCGTTGCGCTGGTGCCGCCCACACCAAAGACGTCGGCAACAAAGCGAAAAAAAAGAGAAGGAAAATGCGATAGCGCATGGACGGTACGACCCCAGAAGTTCAAACAAACAGCACAAGTCGTATCTTCGTTGCGCAGGTAGCGCGGCTCAATCGGATTTATCGGATTGAGCCAATAATAAACAACGAAATATTATTGTTATTTTTCAGTCCATTAAATGTGACATTTGCAAATAGTTAAGCAATAACACCGTCTTACCGTCACGTATCTCGCCAGTTTTGATCATCTCCAGCGCCTTGTTGAACGGCAGCTCGAGCACTTCAATATCTTCATCTTCGACACCACCACCGGCGTTAGCGCGCTGGCTGTCACTGTATTCGGCGATAAAGAAGTGGATTAGCTCAGTCACACCGCCTGGCGACATATACAGTTCAAATAATTTGCGCACTTCGCCCACTTCATAACCCGTCTCTTCAATCGCTTCTTTACGAATACACACTTCCGGTTCGTCGTTATCCAGCAGCCCGGCGCAGGTTTCAATCAGCTGCCCGCTTTCATTGCCATTAACCCAGGTAGCGACGCGGAACTGACGAATCAGAACCACGGTCTTTTTCTTCGCGTTGTACAGGAGGATCGTCGCACCATTACCGCGATCGTAAACTTCACGTTTATGGCGGATAACTTCGCCATCTTTGCGCGTGAGATCGTAGGTAATGTTGTGCAGGGTGAAATAGTTATCGGAGAGAATTTTGTCTTTAATGAGGGTGATTTGTTGCGTCATACCGACTCCACAGCGCGAAATGAACAATTATCTTACGCTGTGAAGTCGGGTTTGTCTGCGCAGGCTATCAGTGAGATTTGACTGATTTTACCCCCAGCCAGTCAATAATCCCCTGTGCCGCATGACGTCCTTCTGCCATTGCGGTAACCACCAGATCCGCACCACGCACGGCGTCACCACCAGCGAAGATTTTCGGATTGGTGGTCTGGTAACGGTACTGGCTTTCCACATCCGCGATGATGCGGCCCCATTTGTCTACCATTACACCGTGCGACTCCAGCCACGGCATCCCGTGCGGATTGAAGCCAAACGCCATAATCACCGCGTCGGCTGGCATGACAAATTCACTGCCTTCCACCGGTACTGGACGCCGACGCCCCTGGGCATCCGGCTCGCCAAGACGCGTACGCAGGAAACGAATCCCGCAAACGTGACCTTGTTCATTCAGCTCAAGCGCCACCGGCTGGACGTTAAATTCGAAGTTGGCCCCCTCTTCGCGGGCGTTCTTCACCTCTTTCTTCGAGCCTGGCATGTTAGCTTCATCACGACGATAAGCGCAGGTGACGTTACTCGCGCCGTGGCGCAGCGCAGTACGCACACAGTCCATCGCGGTGTCGCCGCCGCCCAGTACCACGACGTTGAGTCCGGCGGTATTGATAAACGGCTCTTCCGGTAGCTCTTCGAGTCCCATCACCTGTTTAGTGTTGGCAATGAGGAACGGCAGCGCGTCATAAACGCCCGCCGCATCTTCATTGGGTAAACCCGCTTTCATGGAACGGTAAGTGCCTACGCCAACGAAGACCGCGTCGTATTGTTCCAAAAGCGAATCCAAAGAGACATCTTTACCCACTTCACAATTGAGTTCGAAGTGAATCCCCATCGCGCTGAAGATTTCCCGACGGCGTGCCAGCAGGGATTTATCCAGTTTGAAAGAAGGAATGCCGAAAGTGAGCAAGCCACCGATTTCTGGATGGCGATCGTACACCGTCACCTCTACGCCATTGCGGGTCAGAACATCCGCACAGGCCAGCCCTGCCGGACCCGCACCGATAATCGCCACCCGCTTGTCCACTTTGGTGACATGGCTTAAGTCAGGACGCCAACCTTTCGCCAACGCCTGATCTGAAATGTAGCGTTCAATGTTGCCGATAGTTAC
Organism: Escherichia sp. WS547; assembly: GCF_046486065.1. Lineage (NCBI taxonomy): Bacteria > Pseudomonadati > Pseudomonadota > Gammaproteobacteria > Enterobacterales > Enterobacteriaceae > Escherichia > Escherichia sp. WS547. The sequence continues at coordinate 372,254 of NZ_JBJQMA010000001.1, forward strand.
TGCGCCGTGCTCATCGCGAATAGTACAGGCACCTTCACACAAACGGTCTTGCGGACAAACGCGTCCGGTAATTTCCGGCAGGGTGTTGGTCTGGTGAGAAAGCTCGACGGCGGCGTCGATGTTTCCGGCTTTCACCAGTTCAATCCACTGCGGAATATGGTTATGCAGCGGGCAGGTCCATTCACAAACGCTGTGCTCGCCGCATTTAAGGCAGCGCGAGGCTTCCCGTTGTGCCTGATCGACACGGAATGGCAGATAAATTTCATCAAAACCGGTTTTGCGCGCTTCAATCGCCAGTTTATCCGGCTCGCCACGCGCGGGCGTTGCCTGCATTTGCTCGACTTTACTCATTACCGGCATTTCTTGTGCCGCGGTACTGGCATGCCACGGTTGATGTTCCTGACGTGCGGTGCGCAGGCGGCGGGATTTCGCCATGCCGGAGAGTGCGGCATCAGTGACCAGTTGCAGCGCGTCCGCCGGGCAATTCTCGACACAGGCAGGACCGTTTTCGCGCCCTGCACAAAGGTCGCATTTATGCGCCGTGGCTTTTACTTTGCCCGCCGCGACGGGTGTCAGGACGATTTGCATCGTACCAAATGGACAGGCCACCACGCAGGATTTACAGCCAATACACTTTTGCTGATTGACCTGAATGCTGTCATCAACGTGGCTGATTGCGCCATTAGGGCAACTACGGGCGCAGGGCGCATCTTCGCAATGGTGACAGGTCACTGCACTACGTTGCTGCTGATGTTTGATAACCGTAATTCGGGGATGAAAATGGTGTTGGCTCAGGACATGTTGCTCATCATTGTGAGCCATGACACAGGCGATTTCACAAGCATGACAACCCAGACATTGCTGACTGTTGGCCATAATAAAACGATTCATAACGACCTTCTTTTTTGGTTGTAAAAACCTTATGCTTTATATGAGTGTTGTTATTACCCGACTTACAGGGGAATCGGCAATGTTCATGTGCCCAGAATAAGTAACTATTTCGCTATAAACTGTGGCAGATCAAATAATCCCATCACTGACTAAATTGCGTTTCAGCGAACTGGAACATTAATGATTTTTTGTGGAGAAGACGCGTGTGATTGTTAAACGACCCGTCTCGGCCAGTCTGGCCCGGGCCTTTTTTTACATTGTGCTGCTGTCGATTCTTTCCACGGGTATCGCTCTGCTAACGCTGGCGAGCAGTTTACGCGACGCTGAGGCTATCAATATTGCCGGATCGCTGCGTATGCAGAGTTACCGCCTGGGCTACGACTTGCAAAGTGGCAGTCCACAACTCAATGCACATCGCCAGTTGTTTCAGCAGGCACTGCATTCACCGGTATTAACCAATCTCAACGTCTGGTATGTGCCAGAGGCAGTAAAAACCCGCTACGCGCATCTGAATGCCAACTGGCTGGAGATGAATAATCGGCTCAGCAAGGGCGACTTGCCGTGGTATCAGGCCAATATTAATAATTATGTTAATCAAATAGACCTGTTCGTGCTGGCTTTACAGCACTACGCTGAACGCAAAATGCTGCTGGTGGTGGCGATTTCCCTGGCTGGCGGCATCGGTATTTTCACGCTGGTCTTTTTTACTTTGCGCCGCATACGCCATCAGGTGGTTGCCCCGCTGAATCAGCTGGTTACCGCCAGTCAGCGTATTGAACACGGACAGTTCGACTCGCCGCCGCTGGATACCAGCCTGCCGAATGAGCTTGGCCTGCTTGCCAAAACCTTTAACCAGATGTCGAGCGAGCTACATAAATTGTACCGTTCGCTGGAGGCGTCAGTAGAAGAAAAGACCCGCGACCTCCACGAGGCCAAGCGTCGCCTGGAGGTGTTGTATCAGTGTTCGCAGGCGCTGAACACCAGCCAGATTGATGTGCATTGTTTCCGCCATATTTTGCAGATTGTGCGCGACAACGAAGCGGCTGAATATCTGGAGTTAAATGTCGGTGAAAACTGGCGGATTAGCGAAGGGCAACCAAACCCGGAATTGCCGATGCAGATTTTACCAGTGACAATGCAAGAGACGGTTTACGGCGAACTGCACTGGCAAAATAGTCACGTTTCATCATCAGAACCGCTGCTTAACAGCGTTTCGTCGATGCTGGGACGCGGTTTGTACTTTAATCAGGCGCAGAAGCATTTTCAGCAGTTATTGTTGATGGAAGAACGTGCGACCATCGCCCGCGAATTGCACGACTCGCTGGCTCAGGTACTTTCTTACTTACGTATCCAGTTGACGTTACTGAAGCGTTCGATACCGGAAGATAACGCCACCGCACAAAGTATCATGGCCGATTTTTCCCAGGCGTTGAATGATGCTTATCGGCAGTTACGCGAGCTGTTGACTACTTTCCGCCTGACGCTGCAGCAGGCAGATCTCCCCTCCGCGTTGAGGGAAATGCTGGATACGTTACAAAATCAAACCAGCGCTAAACTGACCCTCGACTGCCGCCTGCCAACCCTGGCGCTGGATGCGCAAATGCAGGTGCATTTGTTGCAAATTATTCGCGAAGCGGTGCTGAATGCGATGAAGCACGCCAACGCCAGCGAAATCGCCGTTAGCTGCGTCACCGCGCCGGATGGCAATCACACGGTCTATATTCGCGACAACGGGATTGGCATCGGTGAACCGAAAGAACCCGAAGGCCATTATGGTCTGAATATCATGCGCGAACGCGCGGAAAGATTGGGTGGGACGCTGACTTTTTCGCAACCTTCCGGCGGCGGCACGTTAGTGAGTATTAGCTTTCGCTCTGCGGAGGGTGAGGAAAGTCAGCTGATGTAATGCCTCTTATTGACCAAAGAATAGTGGCACTTAAGGTTCAGTATAAAAGGGCATGATAATTTACATTAACTCCTTTTTTTCTCCACGATTGGCTCGTACCTTGCCGCTACAGTGAAGCAAGTCAAGCCTACAACGATACGCAGAAACACGAGGTCCTCTTTTAATGGCGAATTTCTTTATTGATCGCCCCATTTTTGCCTGGGTGCTGGCAATCCTGTTGTGTCTGACAGGGACCCTGGCGATTTTCTCATTGCCCGTTGAACAATACCCCGATCTCGCGCCACCGAATGTGCGAGTGACCGCTAACTATCCCGGCGCATCGGCCCAGACGCTGGAAAACACCGTGACCCAGGTTATCGAGCAAAATATGACCGGTCTCGATAATCTGATGTATATGTCGTCTCAGAGCAGTGGCACCGGCCAGGCATCTGTCACTTTAAGTTTTAAAGCAGGCACCGATCCGGACGAAGCCGTGCAGCAAGTACAAAACCAGCTGCAATCAGCCATGCGAAAGTTACCGCAGGCGGTGCAAAATCAGGGCGTGACGGTGCGTAAAACCGGCGATACCAACATTCTGACCATTGCCTTCGTCTCTACCGATGGTTCGATGGATAAACAGGATATTGCCGATTACGTTGCCAGTAATATTCAGGATCCGTTAAGCCGCGTGAATGGCGTCGGGGATATCGATGCCTATGGTTCGCAATATTCCATGCGTATCTGGCTGGACCCGGCGAAACTCAACAGTTTCCAGATGACGGCTAAAGATGTCACTGATGCCATTGAGTCACAGAACGCGCAGATTGCGGTTGGGCAACTTGGTGGTACGCCTTCCGTCGATAAGCAGGCGCTCAACGCCACCATTAACGCCCAGTCACTGCTGCAAACACCAGAACAGTTCCGCGATATCACCTTGCGGGTGAATCAGGACGGCTCAGAGGTAAGGCTGGGCGATGTCGCCACCGTCGAAATGGGGGCGGAGAAATACGATTATCTTAGCCGCTTCAATGGTAAGCCAGCCTCCGGGTTGGGGGTAAAACTGGCCTCCGGCGCGAACGAAATGGCGACAGCGGAGCTGGTGCTCAATCGTCTCGACGAGCTGGCGCAGTATTTCCCGCACGGACTGGAATACAAGGTGGCGTATGAAACCACCTCGTTTGTTAAAGCCTCCATTGAAGACGTGGTGAAAACGCTGCTGGAAGCTATCGCTCTGGTTTTCCTCGTTATGTATCTGTTCCTGCAAAACTTCCGCGCCACGCTGATACCCACTATCGCCGTGCCGGTGGTGTTGATGGGAACCTTCTCCGTACTTTACGCCTTCGGTTACAGCGTCAACACCTTAACCATGTTCGCAATGGTGCTGGCGATCGGTCTGCTGGTGGATGACGCCATCGTGGTGGTGGAAAACGTCGAACGTATTATGAGTGAGGAAGGACTCACTCCTCGCGAAGCCACACGTAAATCGATGGGGCAGATCCAGGGGGCACTGGTCGGGATTGCGATGGTGCTTTCGGCGGTATTTGTACCAATGGCCTTCTTCGGCGGCACCACCGGTGCCATCTATCGCCAGTTCTCTATTACCATTGTTGCGGCGATGGTGCTGTCAGTACTGGTAGCGATGATCCTCACTCCGGCTCTGTGTGCCACGCTACTTAAGCCACTGAAAAAGGGTGAGCATCACGGGCAAAAAGGCTTTTTTGCCTGGTTTAACCAGATGTTTAACCGCAACGCCGAACGCTACGAAAAAGGGGTGGCGAAAATTCTCCACCGTAGCCTGCGCTGGATTGTGATTTATGTCCTGCTGCTTGGCGGCATGGTGTTCCTGTTCCTGCGTTTGCCGACGTCGTTCTTGCCACTGGAAGACCGGGGCATGTTTACTACCTCGGTACAGTTGCCCAGCGGTTCAACCCAACAACAGACCCTGAAAGTCGTTGAGCAAATCGAGAAATACTACTTCACCCATGAAAAAGACAACATCATGTCGGTGTTTGCCACCGTTGGTTCTGGCCCTGGGGGTAACGGGCAAAACGTGGCGAGAATGTTTATCCGCCTGAAAGACTGGAGCGAACGCGACAGTAAGACCGGCACCTCGTTTGCCATTATCGAGCGTGCAACGAAGGCGTTTAACAAGATTAAAGAAGCTCGCGTTATCGCCAGCAGCCCGCCAGCAATTAGCGGTCTTGGTAGTTCTGCGGGTTTTGATATGGAGTTGCAGGACCACGCTGGAGCGGGTCACGATGCGCTGATGACAGCACGAAACCAGTTGCTGGCGCTGGCAGCGGAAAACCCGGAGCTAACCCGTGTGCGCCATAACGGCCTCGACGACAGTCCGCAGTTGCAGATTGATATCGACCAGCGTAAAGCTCAGGCGCTGGGCGTTGCTATCGACGATATTAACGACACACTGCAAACCGCCTGGGGTTCGAGCTATGTGAATGACTTTATGGATCGCGGTCGCGTGAAGAAAGTCTATGTGCAGGCAGCTGCGCCGTATCGCATGCTGCCAGATGACATCAATCTCTGGTATGTCCGAAATAAAGATGGCGGCATGGTGCCCTTCTCTGCTTTCGCGACCTCACGCTGGGAGACAGGCTCGCCGCGTCTGGAACGCTATAACGGTTATTCTGCGGTTGAGATTGTTGGGGAAGCCGCACCGGGGGTCAGTACCGGTACGGCGATGGATATTATGGAATCGTTAGTGAAGCAGCTGCCAAACGGCTTTGGTCTGGAGTGGACGGCGATGTCGTATCAGGAGCGGCTTTCCGGCGCGCAGGCTCCGGCGCTGTACGCTATTTCCTTGCTGGTGGTATTCCTGTGTCTGGCGGCGCTGTATGAAAGCTGGTCGGTGCCGTTCTCGGTAATGCTGGTCGTGCCGCTGGGGGTTATCGGCGCGCTGCTGGCAACCTGGATGCGCGGGCTGGAAAACGACGTTTACTTCCAGGTGGGCCTGTTAACGGTCATTGGTTTATCGGCGAAAAACGCCATCCTGATCGTCGAGTTTGCTAACGAGATGAACCAAAAAGGCCACGACCTGTTTGAAGCGACGCTCCACGCCTGCCGTCAGCGTTTACGCCCAATTCTGATGACCTCGCTGGCATTTATCTTCGGCGTATTGCCAATGGCAACCAGCACGGGTGCCGGTTCCGGTGGTCAGCATGCGGTGGGTACTGGCGTAATGGGCGGGATGATTTCGGCCACTATTCTGGCTATTTACTTCGTGCCGCTGTTCTTTGTGCTGGTGCGCCGCCGCTTCCCGCTAAAGCCGCGCCCGGAATAAGCAATAAAAAAGGCGACATGCCAATGTGTCGCCTTTTTCAACTTTCCGATTAAGAACCTGCTCAGCGGGTTCTTGCTGTTTGTACTTTGTCTCAGGAATTACTTACGAAGCATAACTTCGATAAAGTCTTTCCAGTTCCCCAGTTCACGTTCAATCATAACAACCTCTCTTATAATTATGGGTATTCTACGGAAACAATATACCGTGGTGAAGCTAATTTACTCGATTGCTGCGATGACTACCTCCGGGGGACAAACCTTATGTAAATACTATGGTCCTGCGGTGATGATTTGTATGTGATACACAGCAACATTTCGAGATATTCATACGGCATCTAATACTGATTTAATTCTGGTTAAAATACAGGCAGATAACAAGATGAATATTCTTAATGTTTACGTTAAAAATGTTTAATATTATTTAATAGTTGTTAATTTGAATACTTCGATAATGTTATATTTCCTGATAATCATTTGCAGGCAAAATGTTTTCACCCTTAAATGAGTATTTATTCTCATAAATCGAAAAAGGATTCATTATGGTTACACTTTACGGCATCAAAAATTGTGACACCATTAAAAAGGCTCGCCGTTGGCTGGAAGCCAATAACATCGACTATCGTTTTCATGATTACCGCGTCGATGGGCTGGACAGCGAATTATTGAACGGTTTTATCAACGAATTAGGCTGGGAAGCGTTACTCAACACCCGTGGTACAACCTGGCGTAAACTGGACGAAACCACCCGCAATAAAATCATCGATGCGGCCTCTGCGGCGGCATTAATGACTGAAATGCCTGCAATTATCAAACGTCCATTGCTCTGCGCGCCTGGTAAGCCTATGCTGCTGGGTTTCAGTGATTCCAGTTATCAGCAATTTTTCCATGAGGTGTAGTCTATGTCGTGCCCGGTTATTGAGCTGACACAACAGCTTATTCGCCGCCCTTCCCTGAGTCCTGATGATGCAGGATGCCAGGCTTTGTTGATTGAACGTTTGCAGGCGATCGGTTTTACCGTTGAACGCATGGACTTTGCCGATACGCAGAATTTTTGGGCATGGCGTGGGCAAGGTGAAACGTTGGCCTTTGCCGGGCATACCGACGTGGTGCCGCCTGGCGACGCCGATCGTTGGATCAATCCGCCGTTTGAACCCACCATTCGTGACGGCATGTTATTCGGGCGCGGTGCGGCAGATATGAAAGGCTCGCTGGCGGCGATGGTGGTAGCGGCAGAACGCTTTGTCGCACAACATCCCAACCATACGGGGCGACTGGCATTTCTGATCACTTCTGATGAAGAAGCCAGTGCCCATAACGGTACGGTAAAAGTCGTCGAAGCGTTAATGGCGCGTAATGAGCGTCTCGATTACTGCCTGGTCGGCGAACCGTCGAGTATCGAAGTGGTTGGTGATGTGGTGAAAAATGGTCGTCGCGGATCGTTAACCTGCAACCTCACCATTCATGGCGTGCAGGGGCATGTTGCCTACCCACATCTGGCTGACAATCCGGTACATCGCGCAGCACCTTTCCTTAATGAATTAGTGGCTATTGAGTGGGATCAGGGCAATGAATTCTTCCCGGCGACCAGTATGCAGATTGCCAATATTCAGGCGGGAACGGGCAGTAACAACGTTATTCCGGGTGAACTGTTTGTGCAGTTTAACTTCCGCTTCAGCACCGAACTGACTGATGAGATGATCAAAGCGCAGGTACTTGCCCTGCTTGAAAAACATCAACTGCGCTATACGGTGGATTGGTGGCTTTCCGGGCAGCCATTTTTGACCGCGCGCGGTAAACTGGTGGATGCGGTCGTTAACGCGGTTGAGCACTATAATGAAATTAAACCGCAGCTACTGACCACAGGCGGAACGTCCGACGGGCGCTTTATTGCCCGCATGGGGGCGCAGGTGGTGGAACTCGGGCCGGTCAATGCCACTATTCATAAAATTAATGAATGTGTGAACGCTGCCGACCTGCAGCTACTTGCCCGTATGTATCAACGTATCATGGAACAGCTCGTCGCCTGATGAGTGGTTCTGCAAGAGGAAATAAGCATGGACTGGCTGGCTAAATATTGGTGGATTCTGGTGATTGTCTTTTTGGTAGGCGTCCTGCTGAACGTGATTAAAGATCTCAAGCGCGTCGACCATAAGAAATTTCTCGCCAACAAGCCGGAGCTTCCCCCGCATCGTGATTTCAACGATAAGTGGGACGATGACGACGACTGGCCGAAAAAGGATCAACCGAAGAAGTAAGCTGAGCGGCCGGATAAGGCGTTCACGCCACATCCGGCCATGATGCCTGATACAGTCTTATCAGGCCTACCCGGCTATTATTACATCATTTCAATCACATCATCATCGCCAGGCTTACCGCCGCTTAGCGCTTCGTCGAAATAATGTTTCGGAATGGTATAACGCAAGTGATCCAGGGCAAATTGCATACTGCGATTGTCGATCGCATGGCCTAAATCCTCCACGATATCCAGCGTCACGTCACCACCGGCACTGATTAACGCTTCCTGCGCCGCAACCGCATGCGCCAGATCGATAACCGGATCTTCACCGCCATGAATCAAGTGAATTGTCGTGGCTGTAGACGCGGTTTCCGGCAGGCTCGCGTAGCGTCCGTTGAAGGCAATGACGCGCGAAGCAAGGCCCGGTTCGGCTTTAATGCTCTCCAGCGCCATAATCGCGCCTTGTGAGAAACCGATTAGCGCCGTGGCGTTAGCCCCTACTCCGCTTTGTTTCTGCCAGTAGCGTACCGTTTCAATAAACGTCGACATGATGGCATCCACACGCTCCTGGCGATTATCTTCCGTAATACCCTGCACCGAAAACCACTGACGCCCCGCCGGATTACCGCTCGGCTCCGCGCCACCGACACTCACCACCAGCGCATCAGGAAACAGCGGTGCAAACCAGCTACCTATTTCCCCCATTGCCACCGGGTTATCCCCGACACCGTGGAAAAGCAGTAACAACTGTTGCGCAGGTTTATCCGGGCTTTGAACAACAAAATGGTCATGTTTCATGGCGAACTCCTTAACTGATGTCATTAATTTTACGCCGCTGACTCACAATGACCATGGGAGAAAATTGAAGGAGTCAGTGAAAAAATTGCCATTGCGTTATGCGATCGCGCAGACGCTCAGTGCGAACATCATCAAGTGCGTATAGCGCCTGCGCGGCTTCTTCGCGTTGACGGACCAGTAACAGCTTACGGCCTGAAAGTTTAAGTGTGGTACATAACTGCGCGTCACTGACGTTTTTCTGTAAACGCCCACGCAGCGCCGGTAATGCCAGTTCACTGGTTTGTAGCAGACGCAATAAGCAACCTAACGATGTTAATAGCGGACGATGAGCGAAAGCAAAACCGGCCAGTTCAAGCCAGTCGTCGTCAGAAAGGACGGCATCGTTTAGTGGATCAACAGGAAGCGTTTCGCCATTCCACTTTGCGAGAGCTTGCGCATCGCGACGTAAACGGTAATGCTCACCTTCAGCCAGTTGTTTACCCGCATCACTCATCGGCAACAGCGCCATCGCCGTATAGCAACCGCTGCTGGCTTCACGATGATTACCCATTCGCACCAGCACAAAACCGCAGCGTTGCCAGAAACGCCATAATTCCCCGGTGTAACCAAAACTCACCGAAAGATAGTCGAGGTCCTGCGTATATTGCAAAGCACCAGCAATAAGTTGCCGCCCTGTGCCTTCCCGCTGACGAGCCGGATGAACTGCTATCCGGCTAACCCGCCGTCCGCGCAATGTCGCCGCCAGTGGATTGCTGCCGTGCGCCGCCAGCGACTGGGCCACCAGATTACCCCGCGGGCGACGAAAACCCGCCCATACCGCCTGACTGAGTTCTTGAGATAATCCGCCCTCATCCACCAGCCACAGCGCTCCGGCAATCTCGTTTTCGCCAGCCGCCTGTAAAAAATGTTGCCCTGGTGCATCCATCATGCGGCGTAAATCCAGCGGCGAAGTCCGGTAGTGCGCGCCAGACAATAGCTGATATACCTTTAACGGCGTTTCTGGTTCGCTTCGCCATAACGTCTGTTCAAAAGCAGAAATGACGATGTCACCTTGTGGTTCGTGAGTGAAGTTTTCGTCGTCAAAAACCAGTGCCTCACTAACCATTTTTTCCAGCGGGCATCCCTGCGCCCAGCGGATCGGTTGTTGCAGTTCAAAACGGTGTAAATGTGGAAAGCGAGCGCAAAATTTCAGCAAAAAACCACGTCCGGTGCCTTCATAGCCCTGCACCGTAGTGGTTAACAACGTTCGAGGAAAACGCGATACCAGTTGATGCAACAACGGCGCAGGTATGGCTGCGGCTTCATCGACCACCAGCCAGTCGGCTTGCTCATCGCTGGCTAACAAGGCATCCGGTGCAATAAAGCGAAACTTCTCGCCCGCAAATTGTGCCAGTACATCCGTTGCCGCTTTTGCGGGCGCGGTGACAATCGCACTGCCCGCAATACGAGAAATGAGTTGCCCTGCCAACGCCGATTTACCGCGCCCACGCGCAGCCGTTACCGCTGCCACGCCCGGCGGCATGGTCAGTAACTGCTGTAAGAGTTGCTGTTGTTCTGGTTGTGGTGTGCCGGTCGCGGGGTGCCAGTCAGTACGGGGAGCAAAATGCACCAACGTGAACGGCTGGTTTTGCCGCCAGAGGATGGCGTCGTTATTCGCCGTAAGTACACGTTTGAGATGCTGGACAAAATGCGGCGTCGCAATAGGGTCAGGGCAATCACTCCAGCGCAGCGAGTCGGCATCAGGTTGGTTTTCCCACTCTTCCCATACAGGGAGTAACAACACCAGCCAGCTTCCCGCTTTCAACGTTCCGCTAAGTGCTGCAAAGGCAGCGGCATCAAAGCCGTGGCGGGCGTCGAATACCGCATGCCGGAATTCGCGCCCAAGTAAAGTTTGTAGCGCCGAGGGAAAACAGTGGTTTTCAGCGACTGGCTGCGGCGAAATCCACAGCCAGTCGCCAGGTAAGGCATCACGCAACTTAAGCGCATGATCAAAACACCAACCCTCTTCCCCGCTCAACACCAGCAAGCGGCGGATCCCTTCACGTTTCATTTGCGCTGTTAATGTGTGAAGCGCAGTCAGTTCAGCCATCCCTGCCCCGGAAGTTAAATGCTTTTACCAAAAGTATTGCATTGTGCCGGATCACCGCTGTCGAAACCACGTTTAAACCAGCTGTAGCGTTGCTGAGAAGTGCCATGAGTGAAACTGTCTGGTACTACTCGCCCCTGACTTTGCTGTTGTAAACGGTCATCGCCGATGGCCTGCGCCGCGTTCAGCGCCTCTTCCAGATCGCCGGTTTCCAGAACACCTTGCTGCTGCATACTATGCCCCCAGACACCGGCAAAACAGTCGGCCTGGAGTTCCATACGCACAGATAAGCGGTTCACTTCCGCCTGCGTCGCGTTTTGTTGCAGTTGACGAACTTTCGGCTCGATGCCTAACAGTTTCTGCACATGATGACCGACTTCATGGGCGATAACGTACCCCTGGGCAAAATCGCCATCCGCGCCAAGTTTGTCTTTCATGTCATCATAGAAGGAGAGATCGATATAAACCGTGCCATCCGCCGGGCAATAGAACGGTCCCATAATGGACTGGCCCGCCCCGCATCCGGTGCGCGTCATTCCACGGTACATGACCAGCTTCGGTTGCTGATAGGTCTTACCCATCTTCTCGAACTGCTGTCCCCAGGTGTCTTCCGTGGTTGCCAGAATCACCGAGGTGAATTTTGCGGCTTCGTCTTCATTTGGGCTAATTGACCGCGTTGATTGCTGTTGAGAAACCGGCTGTCCGGTCATCAACCCGGTTAAATCAACGCCATAGTAGCCTGCAACCAGCACGACAATCAGTAAAATCAGCCCGCCTTTACCGCTTGGCAGGCGAAAACCGGGACCGCCCATAGACGGACCACCAGAGCTGTTGCGCCTGTCTTCAACATTGTCACTTTCACGTCGCCCTTGCCAACGCATAGATACCTCAACAATATATTCATTATAGAAATGATCGTAGGTGGTTCAGAGGAAGATTACCACAGGAAAGCGGGATGAAATGGCGGAGGAATGAGCGTTCAATGCACATCTTATGAGAGCGGTTGTCTTGCCGTGCCAGCTGCACGGCAAGATGATGAGCAGAAAAATCAGTCCAGCTGTACACCCAGGCGGCGGGCGACGGCTTCATAGGCCTCGATCAGGCCACCGAGGCTCTGGCGGAAACGGTCCTTGTCCATTTTCTCCAGCGTTTCTTTGTCCCACAGGCGGCTGCCGTCCGGGGAGAACTCATCGCCCAGTACCACTTCACCTTTGTACAGGCCAAACTCCAGTTTAAAGTCGACCAAAATCAGACCAGCATCATCGAACAGTTTTTTCAGCACGTCGTTCGCTTTGTAGGTCAGCTCTTTCATACGCGCCAGGTTCTCTTTACTTACCCAGCCAAAGGTTTCGCAGTAAGATTCGTTGACCATCGGATCGTGCATGGCGTCGTTTTTCAGGAACAGATCGAACAGCGGCGGGTTCAGCTCAATACCTTCTTCGATTCCAAGTCGTTTCACCAGAGAGCCAGCAGCACGGTTACGCACGACACACTCAACCGGCACCATATCCAGCTTTTTCACCAGACATTCGGTATCGGAGAGCAGACGCTCCATTTGAGTCGGGATACCCGCTTCAGCCAGTTTGCTCATAATGAAGTAGTTGAACTTGTTGTTCACCATACCTTTGCGATCAAACTGCTCAATGCGCGCGCCATCCCCTGCTGACGTATCATTGCGGAATTCGAGCACCAACAGGTCCGGGTTTTCCGTGCTGTATACGGTTTTCGCTTTACCACGATACAACTCAGCTTGCTTTTGCATCTTTATCACTCCTGGGTGTGAATTAACGTTTTAAAATCTTTTGCTGTCTGGTGTGCCGGATGTTTTGTCAGATGCGGCAAGAACGCCTTATCCGACCTACGTCCGACAAACAAATTTTGTGCGAATTACCGCTAAAATCGCATTTTTCTGCCGACGCACACGTTTGCGTATCATATCAGAAAAAAGGGCCGGATGACTCCAGCCCTGTATTTTTACTTGCTAAACGCAGCCTGGAAGACAGCTACCAGCGCGTCGTTCTGACTCTGAGTCAGAGTATGACCTTTCGGATCGATGAACTGTAGGCTGCTGCGGTTATCTAAATCGCCAACCTGCAGTTTATAGTCACCGGATGCCAGGCCTGGATCGCTCGCGCCCAGTTCCTGCCAGTCGCTGTCAGACAGCGGCTTGTAAGTTACGGCCATGTTACCCTGCGAACGGGTGCTGTCGGTCACTTTCATGCCCACTTTTTCCAGCGCCGCTGGCAGACGTTGCCAAACCACATTGAACGGCCCGCGTACGACCAGCATCGGTAAACCGGTGTCATCAGCTGCACTTTGTACGTCCATAGTGGTGGAGGCACGATTTTGCGCAGCGTTCGCGGCGTCAGTGGCAGATTTATCCAGACCGGCGGAAATAACGTTCATCATCTCCGTGCTGTAACGCTGCATGGAAGCCGCGTCTGCAACCGGTTTGCCCGCCTGTTCCAGGTTCAGCAGTTTAACCGTAACCGCCTGCTGATAACCCTGCGGCTTAACAGAGATTTGATAACGACCACGATACTGCTCGTCTTCGTCCAGACGGTTCCATTGTACCCAATCGGTGGTCAGTGTCTGACCAGCATCATCACGTTGGGTGATGGTGTAGTTTTTCGCCTGCAGCACGCTAACCACCTGCGGCCACAGAGTATTGCCACGACCATTTTCCACCAGCAATGAAGCGGTATCGCCCGTGAACTGGGTACGCGCGCCAGAAACCAGTGCCAGCGGCTGGGCTGGTGGACGAATGTCCAGCGCCTTACCGACAGCACCACTACCGTTGGTCACCGGGATTGCATAATCACCGGAGGTCACCGGCAAAATCATTCCAGCCGGGGCATGAAGCTCCGCAAGCGGTGCCGCTTCCAGGTAGGCTTCATCACCACTGACCTGACGCTTATAGCGTGAGTCAGAACTACAGGCAGCGAGTAATAAAACAAGCGAAACACCCGCAACCTTTGCCAGGCGCGACTTTTGAACAGAGTAAGCCATCAAATCTCCCTAAACTTTACAGCAAACCGGCATGCTTAAGCGCCGCTCTGACCGTCTCACGACCACTGTCGGTGATAGGTGTCATTGGCAGGCGCAGCGTATCGGTCGCCACAAGACCCAGTTCCTTACATGCCCATTTCACCGGGATTGGATTGGGTTCGACAAATAGTTTGTTGTGTAATGGCATCAGACGCTGATTAATAACGCGTGCCTCGGCAAAATGCCCTTCTGCTGCCAGTTTGCACATCTGGGCCATATCACGCGCTGCGACGTTAGCCGTAACGGAAATAACCCCATGACCGCCTAATTGCATGAAGTCCAGCGCGCTCGCATCATCGCCGCTCAGCAGAACAAAATCATCTGAAACCAGCTCTTTGATCTGGTTTACACGCGTTAAGTTCCCTGTTGCCTCTTTGATTCCGATAATATTTTTTACTTTCGCCAGACGGCCCACCGTTTCCGGGAGCAGATCGCAGCCAGTACGGGACGGCACATTATACAGAATTTGCGGCAGGTCAGTATGTTCAGCGATGGCTTTGAAATGCTGATACAAACCTTCTTGCGACGGACGATTGTAGTAAGGGGTTACCGTCAGGCAGCCGACGATACCACTGTCATTGAAGCGCTGCGTCAGGCTAATGGCTTCCGCAGTAGCGTTAGCGCCGGTCCCGGCAATCACCGGAATGCGCCCGTCAGCCAGCTCCAGCGTCATCATCACCACATCAGCATGTTCGTCATGATTTAAGGTAGCGGACTCGCCAGTGGTGCCAACAGAAACGATCGCCGAAGTACCGCTGGCGACATGATAATCAATCAGTTTTTTCAAGCTAGCCCGACAGACATTACCTTTTTCATCCATCGGAGTAACAATCGCGACAATACTTCCCGTGAACATGGGCCATCCTCTGTGCAAACAAGTGTCTCAATGGTACGTTTGGTATGGCATTAAAAGCAAGCAGACAGAACCGTTCTGATTGTTGTATGCATGTTTTTTTTATGCTTTCCTTAAGAACAACTCACCCCTTAAAGGAATAACCAGTTTGACACTGTCATCGCAACATTATCTGGTGATCACTGCGTTGGGTGCCGATCGCCCTGGAATTGTGAACACCATCACCCGTCATGTCAGTAGTTGCGGCTGTAATATTGAAGACAGTCGCCTGGCGATGCTGGGAGAAGAGTTCACGTTTATCATGCTGCTTTCCGGTTCATGGAATGCCATTACTCTGATTGAATCAACGTTACCGTTGAAAGGTGCAGAACTGGATCTTTTAATCGTGATGAAGCGCACGACGGCGCGTCCGCGTCCGCCAATGCCAGCATCTGTCTGGGTTCAGGTCGATGTGGCAGACTCCCCGCATTTAATTGAACGCTTCACAGCACTTTTCGACGCGCATCATATGAACATTGCGGAGCTGGTGTCACGCACGCAACCTGCTGAAAATGAACGGGCTGCGCAGTTGCATATTCAGATAACCGCCCACAGCCCCGCATCTGCGGACGCAGCAAATATTGAGCAAGCGTTCAAAGCCCTATGTACAGAACTCAATGCACAAGGCAGTATTAACGTCGTCAATTATTCCCAACATGATGAACAGGATGGAGTTAAGTAATGAATCCACTGAAAGCCGGTGATATCGCACCGAAATTTAGCTTGCCGGATCAAGACGGAGAACAAGTTAATTTGACCGACTTCCAGGGACAGCGTGTTCTGGTTTATTTCTACCCGAAAGCCATGACCCCCGGCTGTACCGTACAGGCCTGCGGCTTACGCGATAACATGGATGAGTTGAAAAAAGCGGGCGTTGATGTGCTGGGTATCAGCACCGATAAACCCGAAAAACTCTCCCGTTTTGCGGAAAAAGAGCTGCTTAACTTTACGCTCCTGTCTGATGAGGACCACCAGGTGTGCGAACAATTCGGCGTCTGGGGTGAAAAGTCCTTCATGGGCAAAACCTACGATGGTATTCATCGCATCAGCTTCCTGATTGACGCTGATGGCAAAATCGAACATGTCTTTGACGATTTCAAAACCAGCAATCACCACGACGTTGTGCTGAACTGGCTGAAAGAACACGCCTGATTACTTTGCTCCATTCCGTGCTGGCTGCGCTTGCGGTCAGCACACCTCACTTCTCGTGATCAAGATCACATTCTCGCTTTCCCCTGCGACACGGGTGTCGAATTCATTTTTTGCTGAACGTTAATGACCATCATTTTTGTACCGTTCAGAATACAGTTAATTCATAACTTATTGAATACATTAAATTAATCAGACTGGCATCCTTTATGCAATATGAAATGCAATGTTTCATATCATTTTCAAGGAGCCGACATGAACCGCTTTGTGGTGGCCGAACCACTGTGGTGTACAGGATGTAATACCTGTCTCGCTGCCTGTTCGGACGTGCATAAAACGCAAGGTTTACAGCAACACCCGCGCCTGGCCCTGGCGAAGACGTCAACACTCACTGCCCCTGTCGTGTGTCATCACTGTGAGGAAGCCCCTTGCCTGCAGGTCTGCCCGGTCAATGCCATCTCCCAGAGGGATGATGCGATCCAACTCAACGAAAGCCTTTGTATTGGTTGCAAGCTTTGCGCCGTGGTCTGCCCATTTGGTGCAATCAGCGCTTCAGGAAGCCGTCCGGTGAATGCCCCGGCGCAATATGTTTTTCAGGCTGATGGCTCACTCAAAGACGGCGAAGAAAACGCGCCGACCCAACATGCTTTGCTGCGCTGGGAACCGGGTGTCCAGACCGTCGCGGTGAAATGCGACCTGTGTGATTTCTTGCCAGAAGGTCCGGCCTGCGTTCGCGCTTGCCCGAATCAGGCGTTACGGCTGATCACCGACGATAGCCTGCAACGTCAGATGAAAGAAAAACAGCGCCTTGCCGCAAGCTGGTTTGCCAATGGCGGGGAGGATCCCCATAAGCGCTAACTTAAGGGTTGAACCATCTGAAGAATGCGACGCCTCGGTGCCTCGTTAAGACGATGCCTCGCGTTCTTCAATTGCGTTTTGTAGGCTGTCAGGGATA